>CBFHVZ010000003.1:81224-151316 GCA_965659195.1 Litorivicinaceae bacterium | reverse complement strand
ATGACCGAAAAATCGGTTCAACCCGATGCATTCGGGTCGATCCCTGAAGCGATGTGGTGGGCATTAATTACGTTAACCACTGTGGGGTACGGGGACGTCGCACCGGTAACAGCACTTGGAAAACTGATTGGGTCGATCACCGCGTTGTTAGGTGTTTGCGCCGTTGCCTTGCTAACCGGCATCGTAGGATCTGGTTTCGCCAATCAACTGGCGCGACGCCAGGCTTTGTTTGAAGCTGAAGTCGAGAAGGCATTGGATGACGGCTACATCAGCCGTCGTGAAGCCGCACATATCGAACACTTACGCACGGAATTTAATCTGCCAAAGGAACAAGCCGAAGCCATCATTGAGAGCCTAGTGCAACTGAATAAAGGTGGTAAAAATAAGCGATGAGTAATCGATAAACGAGCCTGCTCACTTCTCGACACACGAATATGTTATTCACTTACACGCTCGTTACAAAGAGACAAAATTATAATAAATTCAATTAGTTAATTAGTATAATACGATTCCATAAAGCGCACGATCGCGCTAACTTCGACTCTGCCTAAAGGGCTTTTTGGTGTGCTTGCGTGAGTTGAGCGATCTGTGGGGGATCCCGAATGCGAGCGTGCCCCAAGGATGGGGATCAGAGGCATGAGGCCTTAAGCCACGCCAGACCGCTGCCATTGCAGCGGTTTTTTTTATCCGATCCACCCGCTTGACAAGGCGAAACAAGAATCGAGATAAAATTGTTCAACAAATTTTACAAATTCTTGTACCAAAACAGTGGGTTCTTAACCAAAAGCCTGATATAACGCACACTGTTAATCAAAAGAAAGGTTGTTTTGTGCGCCAGTTCATCCCGGCCATAGCGATATGTTTGACCTTAGGTGGCTGCACCAGCATCAGCCATCAGACTGCGTCAAATATGCCAGATCCCGCGGTGAAATTCGGTGGACAGGATTGTAAAAGTGCCGTGCAAACCGCGAGCGTCCAGAATGAAATCAAGTGGGGGCGCATGGTCGCCACGCCTATTTTAACTCTGGCATCGGCGGGTCTTATTCCCGCCCTAGTTGGGGCAAATGCAGCTTTAGACTACGCGGACAGAAAAAACGCCTCGAGTATGAGAAAGGCCTGCGGACTCACCCCTATAGAAGACACGCAAATTTTGGCTGACGTGGCTACAAATGTAGGTCTAAGTCTTGGAATGAGCGGATTCAATGTCGGTGTCGACCCCGACGTGTCAAACTAAGTTACGCAACACCCACGTCAATCGTATATCACAAGCTGCCTAACGATACTGATCAATTACAATGGTGCCGGTGGCCAGACTCGAACTGGCACGAGGTTTCCCTCTCCGGATTTTAAGTCCGGTATGTCTACCAATTCCATCACACCGGCGGAGCGAGGTTGAATAGAGGGTCCGGATTATAACGAGTGTTGCCTTGAATCGCACGCACTCGATGCGGAATTTAGGATCTGTCATAGGATCCTGATGTGTCAGGTCGAATATGGGGCCAAGCGGCTCGCAGATAGACCCACATCGACCAGACTGTCAAAACAGCGGCACACGCTAAAATCCAGAGCCCTGGGTGCATCCAAGACACACCAATTGGCCATGCCAGACACACGATAATTGCGATCATCTGCGTGGCCGTTTTCACTTTGCCAAGCCAAGACACAGCAACCTGACCCCTTGCACCCAGTTCAGCCATCCACTCTCGAAGTGCAGAGACCACGATCTCACGCCCAATGATGATTAGGGCTGCCAAGGTCACCCAGGTGGAGTTAAAGGCATCGACTAGCAGCACCAGCGCTGTCGCCACCATTAACTTATCAGCAACAGGGTCCAAAAAAGCCCCAAATGCGGATTCTTGAGACCAACGACGTGCCAACCAACCGTCGGCCCAATCCGTGACCGAAGCCAATAAGAATACGGCAGCCGCGAGCTCACCTGCATAGGACAGCGGCAAAAACCACACTACAACCAGCACTGGAATTAAGATGACCCGAAGCAAGGTCAATACATTAGGTAAATTCACATTAGTCACTCACGATCGATGCAAAGCAGAGTACACCAATTCCGCTGACGAGTGACTCATTCCAGGGACTTTGGCAATATCAGAAATACTGGCCCGAGACAGCTCTCGCAACCCCCCAAAGTGGCGTAGCAGTGCCTGCCTCCGTTTGGGGCCGATACCGGATATACCCTCCAGAACACTTTCATTCCGAGCTTTCCCACGGGCTTGACGGTGCTTGGTAATGGCGAAGCGATGCGCCTCATCCCGTATGTGCTGGATCAGATGTAGAGCAGGCGCCGTGGGTGGTAATGACAGCTCTTCGCCGGTATCACCTCGATATAGAAGCTCAAACCCGGCCTTCCGCGTAGGTCCTTTAGCAACCCCTAATAAAAACACGCCATGGACACCCAATTCATCGAGCATGGATTGCGCTTCACTCAACTGTCCTTTGCCGCCATCGATGACCAAGACATCGGGCAACGGGACCTCCCCCGACTTCACTCGTCGATAACGACGCGTTAAAGCCTGGCGCATCGCCGCGTAATCATCGCCAGGCGCAATGTCTGTGATGTTGAACAAGCGGTAATCACTCTTCAAAGGTCCGGCACGATCAAACACCACACAGCTCGCCACAGTGGCCTCCCCTTGCGTGTGCGAAATATCAAAACACTCAATCCGATCTGGTGGTTCACAATCGAAGCGTTCGGCAAAATCACTTAACCGATTGGCCTGCCCATCGCGGGTCGCTAATCGGAGCCCTAGGGACTCTTCTGCATTGGTGGCCGCCAATTGCAAAAACTGCTGACGCATTCCGCGGACCGCATGCGCTATCCGTATTTTACGGCCCGCCGCCTGGCTGAGTGCAGACGCCAATAACGTGTCTTCTTCAATGGGATGGGAGAGCAACAATTCTGCCGGTATTGCGCGACCAGAACCGAGATAAAACTGTGGAATAAACGCTTCTAAAATCTCACCCGGCGATTCAGCCAAACCGATGTCTGGGAAGTGTGTTTCTACACCCAGCACTCGACCACTTCGAACACTCAACACCGCAATCGCGAGCCCCCCGGCTGTCTGACAGAGCGCCAAGGCATCCAAATCTTGGAGGTCGCTCTCCATCGCTTGCTCAGACTGCACCCGCCGAATCCGGCCAATCGTATTGCGATACCGAGCGGCTCGCTCAAACTCCAACGTCTGCGCAGCCTCATCCATTCTGGCTTCCAGTGTTTTAACCAGCTCGTCACTGCGGCCCTCTAAAAATAAACGGGTGTACTCCAAATCCTCTGCGTACTCCGCTTCAGAGACATACCCCACACAAGGCGCACTGCATCGCTCAATCTGATACTGAAGACAGGGACGGCTTCGATTTTGAAACACACTGTCTTCACACTGGCGAATCTGAAAGGTCTTCTGGATCAAATTCAGCGTGGATTTGACAGCACCCGCAGAGGGAAATGGTCCAAACGTTTTTCCACGACTTTGCCGATTGCCTCGCCGGTAATAGAGTCCCGGGTACGCATGCTCCGTATTCATGTAAATATAGGGGTAGGATTTATCATCTCGAAGCAGAATGTTGTAGGGCGGTCGTTGATCCTTAATCAGGTTCTGCTCAAGCAATAAGGCTTCGACTTCGTTTCGAGTGACGGTGATCTCGATGTTGGCGATTTTGGATACCATAGCGACGGTCTTCGCCGCCAAGCCTTTGCCTCGAAAGTAGCTCGACACCCGTGATTTTAAATTTTTAGCCTTGCCGACATACAGGGTCCCACCCCGGCTATCGATCATCCGATATACCCCAGGGCGGGTAGTCAGGTTCTTTAAAAATCGGCTCGCATCAAATTCGCTCATCCATAGATTCTACCCCCTTCATGCCATGACGGTAGGCCAGACGAGTCAATTGCACATCCGAATCCACCGCCAATTTTTCAAAAATGCGGTATCGATAGGTATTCACCGTTTTCGCTGAAACCGACAAACGTTTTGCGATATCAGTGGCTCGAACTCCCTCGACCACGAGGTCACAGACCGTCAGCTCACGAGGCGATAAATTCTGAAATGGGTTTGCTTGGCCTATCCGGCACAGCGCAAGTGCTTGCGCGACACGAGGAGACAGATACACATCGCCTCGCAACATCCGCCGACAGGCGGTGGAGAGTTCGGCCCCTGACACACGCACATCGGCTAGGGCTTTAGCGCCCATCGATAGTAAACTTTGACACTCAGCCGCTCGAATCGCTCGTAGATAAACCATCACCTTGGCATCCGGCAACGCCACCTTCAGGCGATCAATCCAAACCAACGGCGTGGCCCCTTCGCAAGCGGCATCCAAAATCACTAAACGGGGACGGTGCACGACCACTTCAGCCGTCTGAAATCGGCCTTGAAACGGCAGCAAATGCAGGTCGAACTCAGACCCTTCTAACCGACTCTGACAAGCCTCAAGTAGCAGAGTTTGAGGGGATAACACAGCAACAGGAACGGGCATACAAGTTCTCCTTTCTAACCCAGGAGACCATAGCCAAGATCGCACTTCTCAGATGGCTTATCGGACCTCAGATCAAGGCCACAAGATCACAGCCCAAAGAATCGCGCCCAATCCCAATCGATACCAAACAAAGGGAAGCAGTCCCACACGATTGATCCAAGCCAAGAACAAACGGATGCAAAGATAGGCTGAAATAAAACTCACACCCATGCCGAGCCACAGCACATCCCAAGCCACGGGATCAGAACTTTCCAGCAGGTCTTTGGTTTTAAACATCGCAGCACCCACGATAATCGGAATCGACATCAAAAACGAAAACTGAGCCGCCACACGGCGGGTCAAACCGAGCCATAGTCCAGCGGTGAGCGTGATCCCAGAACGCGAGACCCCAGGAATCAATGCGAGTGCCTGAGCCAAACCAAGCATGAGGGCGCGGGCCAGATTGATACTGGCCAATCCCTGTCGACCGCGCTGGTAGTGAGCCCACCACAATAGAAGACCGAACAGTACCGTGGTCGATGCAATCACCCAGTCTGCCCTGAGCTGGCCCTCAATCAGATCCTTAAATACGAGACCGGCGAGCACCGCCGGCAGGGTCGCCACCACCAACATCCAGCCAAGCTTTGCATGGTGCGGATACCGTCGGCCGCCCCCAGCAAAAACCCCCACGGCCACCCGAAAACAGAGCTGTCGAAGGCTCAAGCAGACCGCTCCCAAAGAACCCAAGTGCACCGCCACATCGAACGCCAAGCCTTGGTCGGGCCAATCAAATAGAGCCGAGGGCAAAATGAGGTGCGCAGAACTCGAGATCGGCAAAAACTCGGTTAAGCCTTGAATGAGCGCCAGAAAAAATGCGTATTCAACGGTCATATAGTTTTGACGGTTGCTCAGATAACGGCTTCCAGCTTACTGAATGCCGCACATACTGAGGCACCAACTGAGAGCCTGACACCCATGCTCTAAGCGGTTGACGAGCGGCTAAAACGCGAAGATCGTCAAGCGAAGGATGGCTCGAGACACACCCGGCAAATCGGTCCAACTCATCGGTGTGACACACGGTATTGGCATCCCACTGCATAGATTCCAATGGACGAACTTCAAGCGTCTTGAACAGGCCGCGACTGGACAGATCCTGACCGACATAGACCTCGTCCATCCGTGCATCCAATACAGCCTGGGTTGCCTCTGGCTGCAAAGATGCAATCAAAGACAGTTGATCCAGCGGAAGGACCTTAAGCGGCGACACCGAATCCAACGCATGGATAAAGGACACACTGATTCTTAGGCCAGTAAAACTTCCCGGGCCATTGACTACCACGGCCTCACGGACGTCCCGCGGCGCAATACCTGCTTTTCCTAAAAGGGTTTGAAAGGTATCCAGTAGCACCGCATCGTGCCGATGCGATCCGCCGTCCGCCTCATGCCAATTGCCATCTACCTCTATGGCCATGCGCAAGGCATCTCGCGAGCAGTCGAGATAAATTCGATGCACTCTGTGTTTCCTAATCTGATTCGCTTCAGGCAATCGCCTGTCGTTCGAGTCTCGCACCCAACCGGGTCAATAACTCATAGCCAATGGTATCACCGGCCACCGCCAACCGATCAACCGATATCTGTGCCCCCATCAATTCCACCCAGGTATCGGTTTTTACTCTATGGCCTTGTGCCCACAGCTCAGTGGCGTCGACCGTAATCAAATCCATGCTCACCCGACCCACCACTGGGCACTCGACCCCGTCGATGGCAACCGCAGCTCGATTGCCAAGGGCCCTAAGATAGCCGTCGGCGTAGCCCACAGACACCGTCAAAATGACCTGCTCACGGGAGGTCACATAGCTGCCCCCATACCCAACAGGAGTACCCGGCGGCAAATGCGCCACCTGAGTCACCCAACCCTGCCACTGACACACCGATTGAAACCCAACCGGCGCACTTGGATCGGGAGACCCGCCATACAACCCGATGCCAGGCCGTGTGAGATCAAAGTGAAACGTCTCGCCCAATAACACGCCACCCGTATTAGCCAATGACAGAGCGATGCCCGCTTGCTTAAAAGGTTCTGCAGCCTCTATAAATCGCGCTCTTTGCTCATCATTACCCGGATGGCTTGGCTCATCCGCGCAGGCCAAATGACTCATACACAATGAAAATGAGTCGATGGAAATGCCCGCGAGCACCTCATCCAATAGATTCGGGGGAAAACCCAAACGACTCATCCCGGTATCGATGTGAAGCGCCGGCTCAAGCGCCAACCAGTCGGATGAGTCGAAGGCCGTCTTCTCGTTAATCACAGGACGCAGACGGTGGGCCTGCCAAGATTCGAGGCTGTCGGTTGGACCGTGAAATACGTAGATACACGCTTCAGGTAACAGAGCCCGCAGCGCGATCGCTTCCTCGAGGTAGGCAACAAAGAACGTCCGACAGCCGGCATCCCACAATACAGGCGCTGCAAATGCGATACCGATTCCGTACGCATTGGCCTTCACCGAGGCCGCACATTCAGCCGACCCCGATCGCTCGCTTAGAAAGCGGTAATTGTCGGCCAACGCCTGCTTGGACAATAAAAGGCGTGGCCGCCGATGCATGGACGCTTACCCGCGCAACAACGCGAAAATTTGATCGCGAATCTCGGTGACAGATCCCACACCCATGACCCGATGCATACTCGGTGCGCCGGCCGCATCCTGCTGAGCCCAGGTTCCGTAAAAATCAATCAGAGGCTCGGTTTGTTCGTGATACACAGACAACCGGTCACGAACCACTTCTTCACGGTCATCCTCCCGCTGCACCAAAGGCTCACCGGTCTGGTCATCGATCCCCTCTGTTTTAGGTGGGTTGTAGGTAATGTGATAGGTCCGCCCAGAACCCGGGTGCACGCGACGGCCCGCCATGCGCGCGATAATTTCCTCGTCATCCACTGCCACTTCCACGACGTGATCGATCTGGACCCCAGAATCACGCAATGCTTCGGCCTGAGGTATCGTGCGAGGAAACCCATCAAACAAACATCCGTTGGCGCAATCGGGTTGTTCCAACCGCTCTTTTACCAAGCCAATAATGATTTCGTCGCTAACCAAGCCGCCCGCATCCATGACAGATTTAGCCGCCTGACCGAGTGGGGTACCGGCCTTAACCGCTGCACGCAGCATGTCGCCAGTGGAAATCTGAGGAATTCCAAACTCTTCACAAATGAATTGAGCTTGCGTGCCCTTCCCTGCGCCTGGCGCGCCCAACAAAATAATTCGCATGTGCTGACGCACTCCTTTAATCAATTAATCTCAAAACCCTAGCCGGTAACCCGAGTGCAACGCAAGTTACCTAATGGTGGGGGGAACTTTAATGACACAACTCGCAAACTCACTGATCACGGTGCTTCGCATCGCGCCACAACGCCTCTTTGACGTCATCCGATGCGGACGCCAAATCCACTCCCTGAGCCTCTGCGGCACTAAGAACGTGGCTCATCCGCGATTCAAAACGTGCTGTCGCACCGCGAAGCGCTTGTTCAGCGTCCACGCCCAAGTGTCGCGACACATTGACGACCGTAAACAACACATCACCTAGCTCATGACCAATGTTACCCTGATCGGAGTCTGAGAGTGCGCCCTGTAACTCGAGAACTTCTTCGTCTAGCTTGGCAAAAACTTCGCCAATCTCGGCCCAATCAAAATGCGCCCGACTGGCCCGCTTTTGGATCTTTTGCGCGCGAGACAGCGCTGGCAAAGCCAGAGGCACATCGTCAAACAAACCGAGCTGACCTCGGGTCGCCCGTTCTGTCGCTTTGGTTTGCTCCCAGCGCGTCTTGATCTCGCCCATATCCGTTTGATCGGCGCGGCCAAAACTGGCAAAAGACGCATCGGGGAACACATGTGGATGACGTCGTAATAGCTTCTCGACCAGCCCATGAACGATTTCTGAAAAATCAAACCGTCCTTCCTCTTCGGCCAAGCGCGCATAAAACACCACTTGGAATAACAGGTCACCGAGTTCACCCGGCAACTCATCAAAGGCCCCACGCTCAATCGCATCGGCGACTTCGTGTGCTTCCTCTAGGGTGAAGGGCACAATCTGGGCATACGATTGCGACAAATCCCATGGGCATCCGTGCTCTGGGTCTCGCAAGAAGGCCATCAGGCGTATGAGGTCGTCGATGCCGTACCGAGTCATAGGGTCCGGATCCGTTTGGCGGAAATAATATTGTGAATCCGCTGCACACGATCCAACACATGCGACAGCTGGCTCAAACCATCCACTTCAATCGACAGATTCAAGCGAGCCGTATTCGAGGCACTGTCGCTAGTGGACTGCATCCCGGTCACGTTGACCCGTTCGTTCGCAAATACGGATGTGATGTCGCGCAACAAGCCCTGCCGATCGTAAGCGGTGATTTCAATATCGACCGAATAGGTTTCGATCTGAGTCTCACCCCACTCCACCTCAATGATGCGCTCTGGTTGTTCAGCTTCTAAAGCCAGCATATTCGGACAATCATCCCGATGGATGCTTACCCCTCTGTTCTTGGTGATATAGCCGGCTATCGAGTCTCCGGGGACCGGATGGCAGCAGGTAGCCATCTGCGTGAGCAGCTTACCCACACCGCGAATTTGAATTCCATCGGTTCGCTCTTGGGGCGACGCCTGCCTAGGCTCGAGGTCTAGTTCACGCTGAGTAGCCCCCGACAGTCGGCTGACTGCGCCGACCACCTGCGACAAACGAACATCACCCGCCCCTACGGCGGCGTACAAGTCATCCACCGCATGAAAGTTCAGTGCCTCTGCGACCGCCACCAAATCCACCGGAGCAAGGGCTAATCGCTTAATCTCGGAGTCGACCAATTGTTTACCCGCCGACATATTTTGATCCCGGTCGAGCTGCTTAAACCACGCTTGCACCTTGGCGCGCGCCCGAGATGTTTTTAAGTAGCCAAGGTTCTGATTCAACCAATCTCGACTGGGTCGTGCTTCATTTTGTCGCAAGATTTCAACTTGATCACCGACCTTGAGGCGATAAGTCAGCGGAACAATCTTTCGATTGACCTTGGCCCCACGGCACGAGTGCCCAACCTCGGTGTGCAGCTTGTATGCAAAATCTAAAGGCGTCGATCCTGCGGGTAAGTCCACCACGTGACCGTCGCGGGTAAACACATAGATGCGGTCTTCTAATACATCCTGGCGCAGCGCGTCTGACAATTCACGCAAATCACCGACCTCATCGTGCCAATCAAGCACCTGACGAAGCCAGCTGATTTTCTCTTCGTAGGCTTCGCCGCTTGAATCGGTGTCCGTGCCTTTGTACCGATAGTGTGCACAGACCCCATATTCGGCCTCTTCGTGCATTTGGCGAGTCCGTATTTGTACTTCCACAACCTTGCCCTGTGGCCCAATGACGGCTGTATGCAGCGACCGGTAGCCGTTGGGTTTCGGTGCCGCAATGTAGTCATCAAACTCGTGCGGAATGCTCTTATAGGCGCCATGAACCAGGCCCAATGCGCCATAACAGTCTTTAACCGAGTCAACCAAAATGCGAACCGCACGCACGTCATAGATCTGAGAAAAATCCACCTGCTTCCGTTTCATTTTCCGCCAGATGGAATAGATGTGTTTAGCTCGCCAGGTCAGCTCGGCTTGAATTCCTTCTTTGGCTAACGACTCTTGGACCTCAGTGACAAGCTGTTCAATGTATCGCTCACGATCCTCTCTCCGTTCAGCCAAAGCGTGGGCAATTTGCTTGTACTCTTGATCGTGCAAATACCGAAAGGAGAGATCTTCAAGCTCCCACTTGAGGTGACCAATCCCCAAGCGATGGGCCAGCGGCGCATAAATCTCGGCCACTTCACGCGCCACCTTGAGTCGTCGAGGCGCATCCGCATTTTTGACCGCCCGGATCGCCGCCGTTCGTTCGGCCAATTTGATCAAGGCCACGCGCACGTCATCGATGACCGCAACCAACATGCGCCGAACCGCATCCGCTTGATTCTCAGCCGCGCCGAGGAATTGTTTCGGCGTGTCCTGCCGCGTTTGGCTGATAATCGCCATCTGTTGGACACCTTCGATCAATTTGGCTGGCGTCTTCCCAAACTGCTCGCGAACGTCGCGGATTTGCAGTCGACCGATTCGAACCGAGCGATACAGCACGGCGGCAATGAGAGCATCGGAGTCGATCGGCATGGTGGACAAAATATCCGCCATTTCAAGACCAAACCGATAGGCATCCGGACCTCGCCAATGCTTGGCATCCTCATCCTGCAATTCAAGCATCCGCACGCATTCGATGGCCCGGCCCAGATTACCGGTATCTGCCAATCCCGCTTGCTTCCCAAATCGTTTAGGCCAGTTTTCAGCCTGAAGATCGGAGCTCAGCTCTAACGGATGAATTTCGCGGGCTTTAACCACGAGCGTTTCCTTTTACGAACAAGGCCATGGATTCGACATGCGCTGTATGGGGAAACATGTCCATCAGTCCGGCATGCGTCAATCGAAAGCCGCGATTGACGAGAATTGCCGCGTCGCGGGCCAAAGTAGCCGGATTGCACGATACGTACAGCACCCGGTCAATGCGTTTCAGAGGCAAAGCCTCAAGCACCTCTTTGGCGCCTGAGCGAGGTGGGTCGACAATGAGTGTGTCGTACTTAGCCTGTGCAAATGCTTGGCCTTCAATCGGCTGGGTCAAATCGAAGGCCACGCCTTCAACGTTAGATAGCCCATTGTGTGCGGCATTTTCGCTCAACCGATCGATCATCGTGGGCGACACTTCCACCCCTGTGACGTGGGCCGCGCGCGTGGCTGCAGCCAAGGTGAAGTTGCCGAGTCCGCAAAATAAATCCAAGACAGATTCAGTGCCTTTTAAATCCAAAAGCTCGATCGCTTGCACCAACATCTGTCGGTTGATATGCGCATTAATCTGCGTGAAGTCGGTGACGGCAAACCGATACTCCAGACCGAACTCACCCAACCGATAGGTCAGGCGATCCACGCCACTGACCGGCCAGATCCGATGCACCGTATCCGGGCCCTTGGGTTGCAGATAGATGTACCAACCGGTCTCCCGACCGAGCACTTCCCACAGCGCCTGATCGGCATCTGTCAGGGGCTCTAAATGACGCACGACGATAGCCAAGGTGTCATCGCCGGCCGCCACTTCGATCTGTGGGATCCGGTCGGGCATGGACTGCCCTTCAATGACTGTGCTCAGTCGATTCAGCGAGGCGCCAATCCGTGGATCCAGCACCTCACACCCATCGATATCGGCGATAAAATTGGAGGCCTTCTCGCGGAATCCGACCAACACGCGGCCTTTGGCCTTGACCGCACGAACGCCCAATCGAGCTCGCCGCCGATAGCCGGTCAGTGGACCCACTAGGGTGGGTAGTCGCTGGCTTTTGGACAGGTCGACGCCCTCTTTAGCAAAGAGCTCATCAAAAGTCGCTTCTTTGTGTGCCAATTGATGCCCATGGGGCATGTGTTGCAATGAACACCCACCGCATTGGGCTGCATGAGGACAGCTCGGTGTCTGACGGTCAGGCGACGGACGATGAATCGCAACAGCAATACCTTCGGCCACCTTAGATGACTTCTGCGTGATTTTTACTTGAACTAATTCACCAGGCAGTGCGCCGTCAACAAACAGCATCCGCTCGCCCCAACGGACCAGCCCTCGCCCCTCATGAGACAACTTCGTGATCTGAATCGGAAAATCAGGTGTCGCGCGCCGTCCTCGATCTTTACGCTTCGGTGCACGACTCATCGTGGAAATAAATCCGTCGACAAATACCGGTCGCCCCGGTCACAAATGATGCACACAACCACGCCGTCGCTCAGTTCACGAGCCACCTGCAATGCACCGTGCACAGCGCCCCCGGCGCTCACGCCACAGAAAATGCCCTCATGCACCGCCAACTGACGCGCCATTTCTTCGGCATCGGCTTGATCGATATCGAGCGTGACATCCACTCGAGACGGTTCGAAAATCTCAGGACGATACGCCTCTGGCCAGCGCCGAATACCGGCGATTCGCGACCCGTCACTTGGCTGCAGTCCAACGATCGTCACATCCGGATTTTGCTCTTTCAGGTACTTAGACACCCCCATAATGGTGCCGGTGGTACCCATCGCACTGACAAAATGCGTAACTGCACCCTGGGTATCGGCCCAGATTTCCGGCCCAGTGGTCTCATAGTGTGCTCGCGGACAATCGGGGTTCGCGAATTGATTAAGCACCCGGCCCTCGCCCGCCGACTCCATTGCCAGCGCCAAATCCCGAGCCCCTTCCATGCCCTCGGTCTCAGACACAAGAACCAATTCCGCCCCATACGCGGTCATCGCCCGCTTCCGTTCATCGGACAAATTGTCGGGCATGATCAGGCGCATCTTAAAGCCCATAATCGCCCCAACCATGGCCAAGGCGATGCCCGTATTGCCGCTGGTGGCCTCGATTAACCGATCCCCGGGTTTAATTTCTCCACGCTCAAGTGCGCCTTGGACCATATAAAATGCAGGGCGATCTTTCACCGACCCGGCCGGATTATTGCCTTCGAGCTTGCACAGCACTTCGACTGAGTCGGACAGACCCTGCCGTAACCGCTGTAAGCGAACCAGTGGAGTGTGACCCAGGGTCGATTGGATAGTGGGATAGTGCACGACGCCCTCCTTGTAAGGGCCGTTAGTTTACCTGAGACAGGCTGGGGATGCGCTGGCAATCAATCGAATGATAGGGGTTGGCGAAAATACCGTTCGTAATGACCTTCTGACAATGCCAGAAATTCTCGATTCATGGCCTCCCAAATATCAGGCAGCTCTAACCCTTTGTTTTCAGGAAGCACGCGAAATCCGCACACCGAAGGCTGGCTAATACGCCCCTTTGTTTGGCGCATCAGATCGTACACCCACCAACTCGCAGACTGCTCCTTCCGATACCGAAAGCCACTCTCTGTCAGCGCAGACAGAAGCGACGCCTCATCAAACACCGTCAGGTACCGATTAACGACGTCGTCTAGGATTTGAGCTAACCGAGCGATCACGGCTGCCTTCTGCGGCTCGTCATAGCGATTCCAATCCACAATCTCGTGCGCGAACCGCTTACAGCCACGGCACACGGAATCGCCGTAAGTAGTCGAACAGAGCCCTATACAGGGCGTTGCAATGCGAATCGGATTCATCGTGACCGTCTATATTCGGACCTTTACTATGGTATCGATGGTGCTAGACCGTTCAAAAACAATCCATCCCCGCGAATTATTTTGTGACCAAAAAATCAATATTGGTCAATATTTTAACTAATTTTTCATTTTGGTTGATTTAAAGGGTGCCAACGCTCAAAATTCCGCCCAATCTGACTTGAGGAGAATCGCGATGTCACTCGATCGAGCTATGGAGTCTATGGAAGACTGGGGCCAAAAACTCACCGCCGCGGAAGAAATGATGCCGGTCATTGGCCGTTTGTTCCGGGACAAATCTGTCGAAACCTCTATTTTCGGCCGCCTCCTAAATAACCGGACCGTGATCAACATCATCAAATGTTGCCGCTTCGCTCGCCAGGTGGAAGACGAAGAATTGAGCGTCCTGGAAGCCAAAGCCGTTTTAGACGCAGTGCAAGCGCTGGACCTCAGCCCATGCCACATCGACCTGGGCAAAATGGCAGTCAACTACCGTCGCTTTGGCCAAGGCCAATCGTTGGCAGACTATGTGGCATCCGAACTCGCGCCCGCGCTGGGCTCCAACGAGCGCTCAGGCGAAAAAACCGACATCGTTTTGTACGGTTTTGGACGCATCGGCCGATTGCTTGCCCGTGAAATCATTGCCAAATCCGGCTCAAAAGAAGCAATTCGTCTCGCCGCCATCGTGGTCCGCAAAAACGGGGACAGCGACTTAATCAAGCGCGCCAGCCTGCTGCGCCGGGATTCGGTTCACGGTTCATTCGACGGCACCATCACCGTCGACCATGAAAGCAATGCGATCATCGCCAATGGTCAGCGGATCCAAGTCATTTATGCAGACGACCCCGCCTCAGTAGACTACACGGCCTTCGGCATCCACAACGCCCTGGTGGTGGACAACACCGGCAAGTGGCGGGATCGCGAGGGTTTGTCCCTGCACCTCAAAGCCAAAGGGGCGAGCCGCGTGCTGCTAACCGCACCCGGCAAAGGGGAGCTCAAGAACATCGTCCACGGGGTGAATCATCACGAAATCACGGACGAAGACACCATCATCTCGGCCGCAAGCTGTACCACCAACGCCATCACACCGGTCTTGGCCGCGCTAGATGAGAAATATGGGGTGCAAAACGGACACGTCGAGACGGTGCACAGCTACACCAACGATCAGAACCTGATTGATAACTTCCATCGCGGCGACCGCCGCGGTCGTGCTGCGGCCCTGAACATGGTATTGACCGAAACCGGTGCCGCCAAAGCAGTCGCAAAAGCACTGCCGCAACTGAAAGGCAAGTTGACCGGTAACTCGATCCGGGTGCCAACACCCAATGTATCGATGGCGATTTTGAAGTTGAACCTAAATACCACCGTGGAACGGGATGAGCTGAACGACTACCTCCGACATGTGGCGGTGCATTCGAAGCTGCAAAAGCAGATTGACTATTCAAGTTCACCCGAAGCGGTCAGCTCAGACTTCGTGGGCTCACGTGCGGCTGGGATTGTTGACGGACTGGCCACAATCGCCACCGGCAATAACAGTTGTGTGATTTACGTCTGGTACGACAACGAATACGGCTACTCATGCCAGGTGATTCGCTGTTTGCGCCAGATGACCAAAGCAACCCTCCCTGCCTTTCCACGCGAGGGCTGATCATCGTCCGTTCTGCGACCAAGTGTGAACGCAGAACGGGCCACTTTTTTGCTATGATTTTTGACCCGGCGCGCCGTGAACCGATCCCAAAAGGATCTTCCCACCGCGCCACCATCCACTTGAGCAAGGACCAAGACAGTGCTTGAACAATATCGTACCCATGTCGCAGAACGCGCCGCCGAGGGCATCGTTCCAAAACCACTGAATGCTGAACAGGTCGCAGGACTCGTTGAGCTGCTTAAAAATCCACCCAAAGGCGAGGAAGCCTTCTTGGTGGAATTGCTGACCCACAGAGTGCCTGCAGGTGTTGACGAAGCAGCCTATGTGAAAGCCGCGTTTCTGGCGGATGTTGCCAAAGGACAGACAGCCTGCGCACTGATTTCAAGAGAAGACGCGACGCGCCTGCTCGGTACCATGCTCGGAGGTTACAACATCCCACCATTGGTTGAGTTGCTAGACGATGCCACCGTGGGTGCGACAGCCGCTGCCGCGTTAAAAGATACTCTTTTAATGTTCGATGCCTTCCATGACGTGGAAGAAAAGCGTCAAGCCGGTAACGCACTGGCCCAAGAAGTGATGGAGTCGTGGGCAAACGCCGAGTGGTTCCTGAAAAAACCAGCTGTCGCGGAAGCCATTACCGTCACCGTGTACAAAGTGCCAGGCGAAACCAATACGGACGACTTGTCGCCCGCAGTCGACGCCTGGAGCCGCCCCGATATTCCTCTGCATGCACAGGCCATGCTGAAAGCGCGGATGGAACGTCCGCTTGAGACCATTGAAGAGCTGAAGGAAAAAGGTCATCCACTGGCCTATGTCGGTGACGTGGTCGGCACCGGATCATCGCGTAAGTCAGCCACCAACTCCGTATTGTGGCACATGGGCGATGACATTCCGTTCGTTCCCAACAAGCGCGCCGGTGGCGTGTGTATTGGTGGGAAAATTGCACCGATCTTCTTCAACACCATGGAAGATGCAGGCGCCCTCCCTATCGAATGCGATGTGACCAAAATGCAAACCGGCGACGTGATCACGATCCGTCCATACGAAGGCATTATCACCAATGAAGCCGGCGAAACCATCTCTGACTTCGCGTTGAAAAGTGATGTGATTCTCGATGAAGTGCGCGCAGGTGGACGTATTCCATTGATCGTCGGCCGTGGACTGACAACTCGTGCTCGTGAAGCACTGGGACTCGGTGCGACCGATACCTTCCGCACCCCCAAGGCACCGGTCGAAACGGGCAAAGGGTTCACCCTGGCTCAAAAGATGGTCGGCAAAGCCTGCGGTGTGACCGGCGTACGGCCTGGCACCTACTGCGAGCCACGCATGACCACGGTCGGCTCACAGGACACAACCGGTCCGATGACACGCGACGAGCTGAAAGAGCTGGCCTGCTTGGGCTTCCAAGCTGACCTGACGATGCAATCGTTCTGTCACACAGCCGCCTATCCAAAGCCTGTGGATGTCGACACGCAACACACACTGCCTGACTTCATCATGAATCGCGGTGGCGTTTCGTTACGCCCTGGCGACGGCATCATCCACTCGTGGCTGAACCGTATGTTGTTGCCTGATACCGTGGGCACCGGCGGTGATTCACACACCCGTTTCCCGATTGGTATTTCTTTCCCAGGCGGATCGGGCTTGGTAGCCTTCGCAGCCGCCACAGGCGTGATGCCACTCGATATGCCGGAATCAATCTTGGTTCGATTCAAGGGTGAAATGCAGCCCGGCATCACCTTGCGTGACCTGGTGAATGCGATTCCTTACGCAGCCATTCAGCGCGGTCTGTTGACTGTGGGCAAGGAAGGCAAAAAGAACTGCTTCTCCGGACGGATCCTTGAAATCGAAGGGTTGCCAACACTGACTGTGGAACAAGCCTTCGAGTTGTCAGATGCATCGGCTGAGCGCTCAGCAGGTGGCTGTACGATCAAACTCGATGAAGCACCGATTCGTGAGTATTTGGAATCAAACATCACACTGCTTAAGTGGATGATTGCAGACGGATATGGCGATGCACGCACCATTGCGCGCCGCATCAAGGCCATGGAAGCCTGGTTAGCCAATCCTGAACTGATGACGGCCGATGCCGACGCAGAGTATGCCGAAGTCATCGAGATTGATCTCAATGAGATCAAAGAGCCTCTGTTGGCTTGCCCGAACGACCCAGACGATGTGAAGCCTTTGTCTGAAGTACAGGGTACACAGATCGATGAAGTCTTCATCGGTTCGTGCATGACCAACATCGGCCACTACCGTGCCGCAGGCGAATTGCTCAAGAAGGTTGGATCCATCCCGACACGCTTGTGGATCGCGCCGCCCACACGGATGGATGAGCACCAGTTGATGGAAGAAGGGTATTACTCGATCTATGGCAAAGCCGGCGCTCGGACCGAAATGCCTGGCTGTTCACTGTGCATGGGGAACCAAGCCCGTGTGGCAGATAACGCCACGGTGGTCTCAACCTCAACACGGAACTTCCCGAACCGATTGGGTAACGGAGCCAATGTATTCCTGTCGAGTGCGGAACTGGCTGCGGTTGCATCTATTTTAGGTCGTCTGCCGTCGGTGGATGAGTACATGGCGTATGCGAAGGACATTGATGCGATGGCGGGACACATCTATCGCTACATGAACTTCCACCAGATCGCGGAATTCCAAGCGAAAGCCCAGGAAGCGCAAATCCCAATGGAAGAGATCGCCTGATCTCTTCCCAATAAAAAAGCCCCCACGACCGAGGTCTTGGGGGCTTTTTTTTACCCAAATTTTGGTCAAGTTTGGCTATGCGTCTTCGACATCCAGTACGACCGGCGACACCACAATGCCATTATTATCGGCTGCGATGAAATCCCCCGGATGAACGGTGACGCCTGCAAAGGTCACAGGCACATCGATATCGCCGAGATCCCGCTTATCGGTTTTCATGGGATGAGCACTCAAGGCAAACACGCCCAGATCCATCCCGCCCAACACATCCACGTCGCGCACGGCTCCGTTGATAATGAAACCCGACCAGCCATTTGCGAGCGCTTGGGCGGCGATCATATCGCCGAGCAGCGCACGGCGCAGTGACCCACCGCCGTCGACCACCATCACCCGTCCTTCGCCAGGTGTTGAAGCCAGTGCTTTGACTTTCGAATTATCCTCAAAGCACTTCACTGTAACGCAAGTGCCCGAGAAAGACTCCCGTCCACCGTATCCAACGAAGATGGGGTCCAGCACAGACAATCCGTCGCCGTACTGGTCACACAAGTCGGGCGTCGACTTCATTACCCATTGTCCCGAGCGTCTGCGAGGAAGAACCAGGTCTCCAACACCGTGTCGGGATTCAGCGACACCGAGTCAATGCCCTGCTCCATCAGCCAGAACGCTAAGTCAGGGTGATCGGATGGGCCTTGGCCACAAATACCGATGTATTTGCCGGCTTTATTACATGCCTGAATCGCGCGTGACAGCAGGAACTTAACCGCTGGGTTGCGCTCATCGAAGGCTTCGGCAACGATCCCCGAATCACGATCTAAGCCGAGAGTCAGCTGGGTCAAATCGTTTGAGCCAATTGAGAACCCATCGAAGTACTCGAGGAATTCTTCCGCCAGCACGGCATTGGATGGCAACTCACACATCATAATGATTTCGAGGCCATTCTTACCGCGCTCAAGTCCGTTGGCTTTGAGCAACTCAATGACGGCAGCGGCTTCTTCCAAAGTACGCACGAAAGGCACCATGATTGAAACGTTGGTCAGGCCCATCTCATCCCGTACTTTCTTCAACGCACGACACTCAAATTCAAAACAAGGCCGGAACGCTTCAGAGATATAGCGAGACGCACCACGGAAGCCCAACATGGGGTTTTCTTCTTCTGGCTCGTACAACGGACCACCAATGAGGTTTCGGTATTCGTTCGACTTGAAGTCAGACAAACGCACAATCACCCGCTCTGGCGCAAACGATGCGCCCAGCGTTGAAATGCCTTCCACTAACTTTTCGACATAGAAATCTGTTGGGCTGGCATACCCGCCAATTCGCTCTGCAATTTCTTCCTTCAGATCGGCTGGCAAGGTGTCATAGTCCATCAAGGCACGCGGATGCACGCCAATCATGCGATTGATGATGAATTCAAGACGCGCCAAGCCAATACCGGCATGAGGCAAACGCTGGAAATCAAAGGCGCGATCGGGATTACCGACGTTCATCATGATCTTGAATGGCAATTCAGGCATGGCATCGACGCTGGTCACACGATGGTCATAAGGCAAAATGCCTTCGTAAATATGACCCGTATCACCTTCTGCACAGCTGACAGTCACCTCAACGCCATCCGTCAGGAGTTCGGTGGCATCGCCGCAGCCAACCACCGCGGGAATACCGAGTTCACGCGCAATAATCGCCGCGTGACAGGTACGACCGCCGCGATTAGTGACAATGGCTGAAGCACGCTTCATCACCGGCTCCCAATCAGGATCCGTCATATCGGTCACCAACACGTCACCTGGCTGCACTTCATCCATCCGTGACAAGTCTTTGACCAGACGCACTGGACCCTGACCGATCTTCTGACCAATCGCACGGCCCTGAGCCAGCACTTGGCTCTTTTGCTTCAGAACGAAGCGCTCCATTTGGCGACCATCCTGTTGGCTTTGAACGGTTTCAGGACGCGCTTGAACGATATACAGCTGACCGTCATCACCGTCGCGGGCCCATTCGATGTCCATCGGACGGCCGTAATGCTTCTCAATAATCAGAGCTTGACGAGCCAAGGCTTCGACTTCGCTGTCGGTAATACAGAATACCTGACGATCTGCGAGATCTACGTCGACCGTATCGACCGAACGCCCTGGCTTCGAGGAGTCCGCGTACACCATCTTGATCAGTTTAGAACCCCGCGTACGACGTAAAATCGCCGGCTTGCCTTGATCTAACGTGGGTTTGTGAACATAGAACTCATCCGGATTCACCGCACCCTGGACCACGGTCTCACCGAGGCCATAGGCGGCCGTGATAAACACGACATCACGGAATCCACTCTCTGTGTCCATGGTAAACATCACACCGGCGGCACCGGTTTCAGAACGCACCATGCGCTGAATACCCGCGGATAAGGCCACCAACTCATGTGCAAATCCTTGGTGAACCCGATACGAAATGGCGCGATCATTAAACAAAGAAGCAAAGACCTCTTTGATCGCCAACTTCACGTTATCAATGCCTGAAATATTCAGGAAGGTTTCTTGCTGACCGGCGAAAGATGCATCAGGAAGATCTTCCGCTGTGGCGGATGAACGAACCGCGACTTTCATGTCCGGGTTTTCCTGGATCATCTGTGCAAAGGCCTGCTCGATGGCTTGATCTAAGGCTGGCTGGAACGGGGTTTCAATAATCCAGCGACGGATTTCCGCGCCTGTCTTAGCCAGTGCATTGACGTCTTCAACATCCAACACCGCCAATGCCTGATTGATTCGATCGGCCAAGTTTTCATGAGCCAAAAACTCGCGATACGCATGAGCCGTGGTTGCAAAACCATTGGGTACGCTCACACCGGCACCGGCCAGGTTCGAAATCATTTCGCCCAACGATGCGTTTTTTCCACCTACGCGCTCCACATCGTGCATGCCGAGCTGATCAAACCAGAGAATGTAGTTGTCCAACAGGAATCCCCTTCCGTCTTGTGTCTTTGAAACCACTGACGCAGACTAAATGCCGAGTGTGCATCCATGCCCTACAGCGTCGATACGCCATGGTCGTCGATAAAGCCGACAAGTATAAATGATTTGGAACCGAATATGACCTCCGAAATTCGTCCTGTTTTCTTTATTTCCGACGGAACCGGTTTGACTGCTGAAGGGTTGGGACAAGCTCTCCTTAGCCAATTCGATACCGTGACCTTTGAGAAGATCACGTTGCCCTATGTGGACTCCGTAGAAAAAGCCAAAAAAGCGGTCGCTGAAATTAACGCCACCGGCGTGCAATTCGGTGTGACACCGATTGTTTTCGACACCATCGTGAATCAAGAAGTCCGAGACGTGCTCTCCCATTGCGAAGGATTTCTAGTCGATATTTTCCAAACCTTCTTGAAACCTCTTGAACGCGAGTTGGGCAAAAGCTCGAATTATTCCGTGGGTGTCAGCCACGCCGTGGCGCCAGACGGTCAGTACAGCCGGCGCATTGATGCCATCAACTTTGCACTCGATAACGACGACGGCGCACGGATTCGCTACTACGACCAGGCCGATCTGGTATTGATCGGCGTGTCTCGCTCAGGCAAAACACCGACCTCTTTGTATTTGGCCATGCAATATGGGCTCAAAGTCGCCAACTACCCGATCACGGAAGACGACCTCGACGACGATGCGTTGCCCGATATTCTTCGGAAACATAAGGGCAAATTGTTTGGCTTAACGATCGACCCGGAGCGGTTGCAGGCCATCCGCGAAATGCGGCGTCCCGACTCACGGTATGCGTCGTTACGGCAATGTCAGTTTGAGGTGAAAGAGGTAGAAGCTCTGTATCGACGCCACGCCATTCCGTTTCTATCGACCACCGATCGCTCTGTCGAAGAAATCAGCGGGCGCATTCTGCAAATGACCGGGAAACGAAAAACCCTGCGCTAGTCTCGGAAAAAGTTTCGAATCGCCTCTGCGACCGCTGCGGGTTTTTGGTAGGGCAAGGCGTGATCGACCCCGGGAATTTCAAGCATCGACCAGTGGGCATGCTGCTCAGCTAACGCGACATGAAGCAGTTTCGCCGCTTCAGGACTGCGTCCGCCGAGCACAGACAGTGTCGGACCCAAGGTGCCAATCAAGGCCTGACGATCGACAACCCAGGCCGCCTCATTGACAGCCATCAAGGCGTAAGCCAGGCCCTCGGGTCTGGCGGCCAACCGTTGCACAGTCATACGCTCTACTCGAGGGTGCTTTGATCGATTGGGTGCCACCAAATTTAAAAAATCGACCACGCCAAGGTGCGGATCCTGATCGGACAGCAGTCTCTCTGCCGCCTTCGCATACTGAGCCCTGAGCGTCCTGAGTTGGTCGATTTCTGCGCGCTCTAATAAAGCAGGCTCAATCAACGCCGTCTTACGGATACGCTCAGGCATCCGTTGGCGAAGCATGAGTGCAACCAAACCCCCAAAGCTGTACCCCACCAAATCACAGCACGTGATAGACAAAGCGTCCATAACGGCCATCACATCTGCCACCACTATCTCGACAGAGAGGGGTCGATCCAATCCATCGGGAGCATGGGAGCGCCCCATGCCACGCAGGTCCACACAGACGATCCGCGCATACTCAGAAAAGTGAGGAAAAAACGGATACCAGGTGGCTTCGGAGGCCACCCCTGCCCCATGGAGCAACAGCAAATCCCCTTGACCATCGGCTGTCACACGCTCATGCACAGCCACTCGATAGTCGGGTCGTTCGACCCATTGCACTGTGACGGCCGGATCAGAGGCGGTCATCAGAGATTGGGCACTTCCACTGCTTCAAAGATTGACTCGGCTTCCACGCGGCTTTGGCTTCTCAAGAAACGACCAATCACATCACGCGAGAGATGGGGCGCAAACAAGCTGATGAACCGATACATGTACCCCCTCAAAAAGGTGCCACGCCGAAACGCAATCGAAGTCACACTCGGAGTGAATAAATGATCGGCCCGCACGGACACCAAATCCCCATCGGTCTGTGGATCGTGCGCCATATCGGCCACAATGCCCACACCCAATCCGAGGCGAACATAGGTTTTGATCACATCGGCATCGGCCGCTGTGAAGACCACGCGAGGCGTGAGGCCCTCTTTTTCAAAGGCCTCGTCCAAACGCGAACGACCGGTGAACCCGAATACGTAGGTCACAATCGGGTGTCTGGCTAACTCGGCCAGCGTTAGGGGATGGTCCAAATTCGCAAGCGGATGCTCTTTCGGCACGATGATGGCCCGGTTCCACTTATAACAAGGCATCAGTAACAAATTCGAAAAATGCTCAAGGCCTTCGGTTGCAATGGCAAAGTCCACCTCACCGTCGGCTGCCATTTCAGCGATTTGAGCCGGTGTACCTTGCTGCATCTGCAAAGACACCTCAGGGTACTCACTCATAAACTGATGGATGATCGGTGGCAGTACGTACCGTGCCTGGGTGTGCGTGGTCGCAATCGAAAGAACCCCTTTGGTCTCATCCGAGAATTCCTGAGAAATCTGCTTGATGGCATCCACTTTGTGCAGGATTTCCGATGCCACACGAAGGACTTCTTCACCGGCCGGCGTAATTGAGACCAAATGCTTGCCATTACGCGCAAACACCTCAATACCCAGCTCGTCTTCAAGAAGTCGAATCTGCTTGGAAATGCCCGGCTGGGATGTAAATAAGGTTTGCGCGGTCGCAGACACGTTGAGGTCATGGTTTGCGACTTCGCAGATGTATCGAAGTTGTTGTAGCTTCATCTATTTATGGCACACAAAAATCATCATTATTGAAACGCAGTTCTTAGTAGATTCGCACTTATAACCGATTTATACTATTCGTGCTTTTCATAATAACCAGAAATAGTAATTCCCACAGCCTTTTTGAATGGCAGGCGGATGCCTTAGCCCTTTGGAGGCTTCACGGGCGTTGTTATAGCGTCCTATAATATTGTTAGACGATATTTTCATAAAAGGAAGGAACGGAATGTCTATCGCAGCTGAACATCCCGCATACGACTACCGCACCGTGCGCCAATTCGCGATCATGTCGGTGGTTTGGGGTATCGTAGGGATGGGGCTTGGCGTCTTGATCGCCGCCCAGTTGGTATGGCCTGATTTATTGGCCTCTCAGTTTTCGCACTTTGGACGTCTCCGTCCACTCCACACCAATGCGGTAATTTTCGCATTTGGTGGCTGTGCACTCTTCGCCACTTCGTATTATGTGGTCCAGCGAACCTGTCAAACACCGCTGGCCTTCCCTGCCCTGGTACGTTTTACATTCTGGGGTTGGCAATTGGTGATTCTGGCAGCCGCCATCACCTTGCCACTGGGATTCACGTCGAGCCACGAATACGCAGAGCTTGAGTGGCCGATCGATATTTTGATTGCCGCCGTGTGGATTTCGTATCTGACCGTCTTCTTAGGCACCATCGCCAAGCGCAAGACGCCACACATTTATGTGGCCAACTGGTTCTTTGCGGCCTTCATTTTGGTGATCGCGGTGCTGCATATTGTCAACAGCGCGCAGATTCCAGTCAGTCTGTTTAAGTCGTACTACGTGTACTCAGGCGCCATGGATGCCATGGTGCAGTGGTGGTATGGCCACAACGCGGTTGGTTTCTTCTTAACAGCCGGCTTCCTCGGCATGATGTATTACTTTGTTCCGAAGCAAGCAGGACGTCCGGTCTACTCATACCGCTTATCGATCGTCCACTTCTGGGCCTTGATTGCGACCTACATGTGGGCGGGCGCTCACCATTTGCATTACTCAGCACTGCCTGACTGGGCACAGTCTGTGGGCATGGTGATGTCGATCATCCTACTGGCACCTAGCTGGGGCGGCATGATCAACGGTGTCATGACCTTGTCAGGTGCGTGGCATAAACTCAGAACCGATCCAATCTTGCGCTTCTTAGTGGTGTCATTGTCGTTCTACGGCATGTCGACCTTCGAGGGCCCAATGATGTCAATTAAGACGGTCAACGCGCTGTCGCATAATACCGACTGGACCATTGGTCACGTGCACTCTGGTGCATTGGGCTGGGTTGCCATGGTATCGATCGGCTCGCTCTATCACCTGATTCCTAAGGTCTTGGGTATTGCGCAGATGTACTCAACCCGGTTGATCAACCTCCACTTCTGGATGGCTACCATCGGAACCGTACTCTACATCGCGGCGATGTGGGTCAACGGCATCATGCAGGGCTTGATGTGGCGTGCAGTCAATGCGGACGGCACCCTGACCTACAGCTTCATCGATTCAGTTGAGGCGAGTTACCCAGGCTGGATCGTTCGCGTCATCGGTGGTGCCATCTTCTTCAGCGGCATGTTGGTGATGATGTACAACGTCTACCAGACCGTGCAGGAGGCGAAGCGCCAAGATGCGATTCGCGATACCAGCCTGCCCGAAGCCGCCACAGCGTAAAGGAGAGCTCTGTGAAAACACATGAAAAAGTCGAGAAAAATCTAGGCCTCCTTTCGGTGCTGATCCTTGTTGTGATCAGCTTCGGGGGCCTGGCAGAGATCGTCCCGCTATTCCACATGTCAAAGACCACCACTCCGGTGGAGGGTATGAAACCTTGGAATGCGCTTGAGCTAGAAGGCCGGGACATCTATATCCGTGAAGGCTGTCACGTCTGCCATACGCAAATGATTCGTCCGTTCCGAGCTGAGACAGAGCGGTATGGCCACTACTCGGTCGCCGGTGAATCTGTTTGGGAGCGTCCGTTCTTGTGGGGCTCTAAGCGAACCGGTCCAGATCTGGCTCGCGTGGGCGGCAAGTACTCTGACGACTGGCACCGTGCCCACATGTACAACCCACGGGATGTGGTGCCTGAATCAAACATGCCAGCCTTCCCTTGGCTGTTCCAGAACACCCTGACCGGTGAGCACACAGCGCGGAAGATGCAAGTGATGCAAAGTTTGGGCGTTCCCTACACAGACGAGCAGATCGCCACCGCGCGTGAAGATGTGCGAGGCAAGACGGAAATTGAAGCCCTTATCGCCTATCTGCAGGGTCTTGGTACCGTATTACAGGACAAATAGAGATGACGTATTACGACTGGTTGGGCGTGTTAAGCGTGGTCATGTTGCTGATGTTTATCGGCATCGGCTGGTGGGCATACAGCCCCAAGAACAAAGCCCGCTTTGAAGACGCTGCCAATTCCATTTTGGACGATGAACCGGTCGCGCGCTCTCACGGAGAAAAACACTGATGTTTAATGATTCTTTGCCCACTTTCTGGAGCATTTGGGTGGCCTTCATCACCTTGTTGGTGATCTTTGGATGCCTGTTTTTGGTTATGGCGGTCCGTAAGTCCGAGCGATTCAAGGATGAAACGGAAGAAACCATGGGCCATACCTTTGACGGTATTGAGGAATATGACAACCCACTGCCGCGGTGGTGGTACTTCAAATTCCTAGGCACGGTCGCATTTGGCTTGGGCTATTTGGTTCTCTACCCCGGTCTTGGTAACTTCCAAGGCGTCCTGGGGTGGAGCTCAACGGGTCAGTACGAAGAAGAAGTGGCTGCAGCCGAAGTGAAATATGCGCCGGTCTTTGCGGCCTTTGCCGACCGTCCTGCAGAAGAATTAGCCAAAGACCCAGCGGCACTCGAGATCGGTAGCCGTTTGTTCTCGAACAACTGTGCGGTTTGCCATGGCTCAGGCGGTAAAGGGGCCTATGGCTTCCCGAATCTGACCGATGCCGATTGGCTCTACGGCGGCACAGCCGATGCCATTCGCGTGACCTTGAATAACGGGCGCATGGCCAACATGCCGGCGTGGCAGAATATCTTAGGTGATACCGGCATCGAAGAAACGGCGCACTATGTCATCAGTCTTTCAGGACGTGCGCATGACGAAGCGCTGGCGGCTAAAGGACAGGTGCATTATCAAACCTACTGTGCGGCCTGCCATATGCCCAACGGCGTCGGCATGCATGCACTGGGTGCACCGAACCTCACCGATGATATTTGGCTGTATAAAGTGCCTAACCTCACTGTGCTGGAATCCGTGAAGCAAACACTGCGTCACGGCCGCAATGGCGTCATGCCTGCACAGTTGCCTCGCCTTGGCGAGGACAAGGTCCATCTCTTGACCGCGTACGTTCTGCACTTGGCTGACGCGCAATAAGGGAATGAGCGACCGAATCCCGACGGTAGAGGTCGAACAGTCTGCCGGTGAGCGTCTAGCTCACCGCGCCACACCCGCGTATCTCACTCAGCAGGGGGTGTATACGCGGGGTACGTCGGGTTTTTTCCAAAATATCCGCCTGTATTCAGGCATCTTCCTTCTCGGCATGTTCTTCTTATTTCCCTGGTTGAACTGGGGCGATCGACCCATGATTTGGTTCAACCTGCCCGATCGGCAATTCTTCGTATTTGGTGCGACGTTTTGGCCGCAGGACTTGATGCTACTCTCGTGGCTGTTAATCATTTGTGCATTCGGCCTGTTCTTTGTGACGGTATTCGCCGGTCGAGTGTGGTGCGGATTCACCTGCCCCCAAACGGTTTGGACACAAATCTTCATGTGGATCGAGCGGTTCGCTGAGGGCGACCGCAATGCGCGCATCAAGTTAGACAAAAGCGCCCTATCCGCCGAGAAGGCCCGTAAAAAGACCATCAAACACACACTTTGGTTTGCCGTGGCTTGGGCCACTGGGTTTAGCTTTGTCGCTTATTTCATTCCTGCTCGGGAACTAGTCGTCGACCACTGGACGGGACAGGCCTCGCTTGGCGCTTATTTGTGGATCGCGTTGTTCACCTTAGCGACCTACGTCAATGCCGGATTTATGCGCGAGAAGGTATGCATACACATGTGCCCTTATGCGCGGTTCCAGTCTGTGATGTTTGATAAAGACACGCTGAATGTGGCGTATGACGTTCAGCGTGGCGAGCCCCGAGGGAGCCGGAAACGAGGCCAAGAGTCGGCTTCACAAGGGGACTGCATCGATTGTGGGCTCTGTGTGCAGGTCTGCCCTACCGGCATTGATATTCGTGACGGTCTGCAATACGAGTGCATCCAATGCGCCCTCTGCATCGATGCCTGTGATTCCGTCATGGACAAAATGGGGTACGACCGCGGATTGGTGCGTTACGCCACCGAGCACGAGCTCGCGGGCGGGAAAACGCATTGGTTGAGACCCCGGTTGGTGGGATATGGGGCCGCCATGGCCATTATGGCCGGCGCTTTTACCTATGCCATCACCCACATCAACCCGATCGATGCCCGAGTTGCTCGAGATCGTGGCGCTTTATTCAATGAAACCATCCAAGGGGACATTGAAAACACCTACAGTCTCTCCATCTTCAATAAGAGCAATTGGGATGATACCTATCAGATCTCGATCGCTGATTTACCGGGCGCGCGCCTAGTGGGTCCCACTCAAGTGGACGTAGAGGCGGGACACACCAAGGTAGTGGTCTATCAATTGCAAATGGCGCCCAATTTGGTGGTCGACAGCCGTCGATCGGTGCGTTTTGAAATTGAGTCTCGTCGTGATGCAGACGCGTTTACGACGGTGGAATCAACCTTTATCGGACCCGACAGATGGCAATAGAAAAAGCACGCCCTTGGTACAAAGAACCCTGGCCTTGGATTTTCATGGCACCCATTGCAACCGCCATGGTGGTGGGTTTCACCATGCTGGGTGTGGCCATCAAAACCAATGATGGATTGGTCACCGACGATTACTATCGCCAAGGGGTGCTCTATAACGAAAACAAAGAACGCGATCTCCGCGCCCAGAGCCTTGGGATTGAGGGGCTTCTAACCATCGATGAAATCACCGGCGACGTGCTCGTCGAACTGGAATTTGGGCAAGCCACTCCCGTGGCGGAAATCGACGGCGCGCTCCGAAGCCCGACATTTGCTCGTGACGACCGGCGTTTCACCTTGACCCCGATTCGGCCTGGCTACTACCAGGCATCCATCGACTCGATCAAGCCAGGTGCTTGGATTGTAGAGCTCACTGCGCCCGATGGAACGTGGCGCATTCAGCAACGCATTGGACTGCCTTTGGCGGGACCGACGCACATTGCACCCTGATCCGACGCCTTGCTTCCATTGCGGGGAGCCCTGCCCCCCAAATGAGACACTGACCCGAACCCACGAACGGGAGACCGTTTCGTTATGCTGTCATGGTTGTGCCGGTGCGTTAGATTGGATTCAGGCTCAAGGTCTTGATTCGTTTTATGCCTACCGAGACCAACCTTCCCCTCGACCGGAAGAGCAAACCCACTGGACGCTCTTTGATGATCCGGAGTTTTTGCAGAACCATGCTCTGACTCTGGGTGACGACAGTCTCGAGATGGAATTATCCGTTCCGCAAATCCGTTGTGCGGCCTGTACCTGGTTGATGGAGCGGGTGTTGGGCAGCTATTCAGGGATTACGCAAAGTCATGCACACCTCGGGCGACAGACATTGACGCTTCGTTGGCATCCATCTCAGGTCAAACTTTCTCAGGTATTAACGCAGCTCGATTCCTTAGGCTACACAGCCACCGTATTAACCGATGAAACCGCCCGGCGAGCACGTAAAAAAGAACGACGCAGCATGCTCAAGCGCATCGGTGTCGCCGGTCTGGGTACGATGCAAGTAATGATGTTTGCCGCCGCCCTCTACGTCGGCGAGGCTTCATTCATCGAAGACGAACACCGTAGCTTTTTGCGATGGGTCTCGTTGATCGTCTCCATTCCGGTGATGCTCTATGCCGCCCAGCCCTTTTTTATCGGGGCATGGCGAGACCTTAAAAACCGAACCCTCGGCATGGATGTGCCGGTCGCACTCGCTTTGGGCCTCGCCTGGAGTGCCTCCATTTTGGCCACGTTCTTGGGTGTGGGCGAAGTCTATTTTGATTCCGTCTCGATGTTTGCCCTGTTCCTGCTGACTGGACGCTATCTAGAGATGAACGCCCGTCATCAGGTCTTGGATGCGCCCGTCGAGTCGCGCCCTCTGCCAATGACGCTGGCCAAGAGACGCGCCGATGGCTCGTTTGAGCAAGTGCCTGTGGCTGGCCTCAAGCCAGGCGATATCGTTCAACTCGCCGGTGCACAACAGGCTCCCGTCGATTTAAAACTCCTTTCAGAGTCGGGGTCTGTCGATACCCAAGCACTGACCGGAGAGTTCAAGCCCAGAATCTTGGCTGCCGGCGATGAAATCCTGGCCGGTTCGGTGAATGGCGCCACCACGCTCACCGCGGAGGTGCTGCGTATTGGAAAGAATGCCTTCCTAGGCAAGCTCGAACATTTAGCACGTCAAGCCGAAGCCACTGACACGCCAGAATCTCGGTGGACCGAGCCTTTGATCCGCTGGTTCATTGCGGCCGTTCTCAGTGTCTCTGGGTTCACCTTGGCCATTTGGTGGTCGACCGACCCAGTTAAAGCCTTTGAATACGCATTGTCTGTGCTCGTAGTGACCTGTCCATGCGCCCTGTCGCTCGCGATCCCAACCGCTTGGACGGTCACCATTCGAAGCCTACGTCAGTCTGGAATTTTGTTATTAAATCCAACCCATCTCTTAGCCTTTACCAAAGCGAAGCACTGGGTATTTGATAAAACCGGTACCCTAACGGCTGGCAAGTTCTCCCGTATCGGTACCCGACTGCATGACACGACACGCTCTGAAGATACCGCACTGAGCCTCATCAGTGGCCTCGAGGCTGACTCACGACACCCCATGGCCCATGCATTCAGTGACGTCCCTCCTACGCCGCTCGAGCACGTGACACAGCTTCCCGGCGTGGGGGTAGAAGGTGTACTCCATGGAGTGACCTATAGGATTCGTCGAGCGACTGATCACGAGGCGCTCAGCAAGTATCCAGAGGCGGCCTGCATCACCTTAGAAGCCGATGGCCAGGCGGTCCTTACGGTCGCACTCGACGATGAGGTGCGATCGGATGCACGCGAGACGATCGACCAACTGAAGGCAGACGGCGTCACGGTCAGCTTACTGAGCGGAGATACAGAGAGCCGAGTCTCACACTTGGCCACCTCGCTCGGCATCGAGCACTGGCAATCCGGCTTGTCACCTGAAGCCAAAGTCGCCGCTTTAGAGGCCATTGAAGACAGTAAAGTCATGGTCGGGGATGGACTCAATGATGCGCCCGTCCTGTCGGCCGCCAATGGCAGCATTACCTTTGCCCAAGCATCGGATCTCACACGCTTGTCGGCCGGCTCAGTGCTCCTATCCAACGAACTGAAAACAGTTTTGGTACTGAAAGCGCATGCCAAACGCAGCCGGCGAGTGATCACACAAAGCTTTTTCTGGGTTTTAGTTTACAACGTGATCGCGGTACCCTTTGCCGTAGCAGGTTGGGTCCCACCATGGCTGGCCGCGATTGGCATGTCAGGGTCGAGCCTCTTCGTCATCACCAATGCTTTGAGGTTAAAACGCATCACATGACGGTTATCTACACCCTCATCCCGCTGTCCATCATTTTGCTGATCTTTGCGATTTGGGCGTTTCGCTGGGCGGTGAAAACCAAACAATTTGATGACCTAGACCGCTCAGGCCGAGACTTCCTATTCGATGACGACGATGAACTGCATCGCCGAGCCATCGAAAAAGACCGCGGCCGCAAACGCGACGATGCTTGAAACCCTATGCACAGACCCCGTGGGTGCGGGCGCTGCATTTCTGATCGGATTGTTTGGATCGGCCCACTGTTTGGTGATGTGCGGTGGCATCACTGCGGCCTTTAGTCTGTCTGTCCCTGAAGATAAACGAACCGGCTTCGCGTTCATCCGGCTCATTGGCGCGGCTTCCATGGGCCGAGTTGTGTCCTATACCGCGCTCGGCGTCACCTTCGGCCTGCTTGGGGGCTGGCTGCGTGGTGATCATGAAGTCTTCACCCTCATCTTTCGGGTCGTGGCCGGAGTGATTTTGATCGCCATGGGCCTCTGGATCAGTAACCTCTGGCGTGGGCTGTCACATTTGGAGCGATGGGGCGACCGAGTGATCACCCCATGGGTCAGTCGCTGGCGGGCCAAAGCCAGTCCAGATCGCATGGGCCGCGCATTTAAATACGGACTGGCTTGGGGATTTCTACCCTGTGGACTGGTGTACTCCGCACTGCTTTGGTCTGCGTCTACGGCCCATGCCGGGCAAGCGGGTACGCAAATGTTTTTGTTTGGCCTAGGCACATTGCCCGCAATTTTGGGGGCCGGCTATCTGAGTGCACGAATGCGCTTCACCTTGCAAAGCCAGAGAGTCCAACAGGTCTCCGGTGCGCTGGTCGGTCTTTATGGACTTTGGACGCTCTTGCCCGTGCTGGCGATGACCTGAGGCATTTCGGACTCAAAGGCAGTCACCCACGGATTGAGTTCGCTCTCCGCTAGCGCTTCGTGAATCTCCGAGCCGTTTGGCAAGGGATGGTCCGCACGATAGCGAAGCAGCGCCTCGGGTGAGGGGCTTTCAAAATCGAACAGTGTGGTGTCCAACAAATGCGATGGCACCACATTTTGCAATCCACGGAACAGGTTTTCGACACGCCCCGGGAATCGCTTCTCCCAATCCGCAATCATCGCTTTAATTTCGGCGCGCTTCAGATTGGGCTGAGACCCACACAGATTACACGGAATAATCGGAAAGCCCTGGTCAGCCGCGTAGGCCGCAATGTCCGCTTCTTTGCAGTAGGCGAGCGGACGGATCACCACGTAACGTCCGTCATCCGACACCAATTTCGGCGGCATGGTTTTCATCTTAGACCCAAAGAACAGGTTTAAAAATAAAGTCTCAACCATGTCATCCCGGTGATGACCCAGAGCGATTTTGGTCACTCCGTTGGCTTCAGCAAAGCCATACAGGGTGCCCCGCCTTAGACGCGAACAGAGTCCGCAGGTGGTTTTACCTTCAGGAACGACTCGTTTGACGGTTGCGTAGGTGTCACGCTCAATGACATAAAATGGCACCTGCTTTTGGGCCATGTACGTTGGCAAGACATCTTCCGGAAATCCGGGTTGTTTCTGATCGAGATTGACCGCGATCAGCTCAAAATTGACCGGAGCCGACTTTTGCAAAGAAATCAGCATATCAAGCAAGGTGTAGCTGTCTTTACCCCCCGACAGACACACCATCACCTTGTCACCGGCTTCAATCATCCGGTAATCACCAATCGCTTGGCCGGTTAATCGGCGCAGACGTTGCTGCCGTTTACCGCGTTCAAACGCATATGAATCGTTGGCTCTGGTCACTTTGCTCGCTTCAATTTGACATAGGCCATGGCGACGGTCACTGCATCCCCCAAAGCCGTATGACGCCCAAACACAGGCACACCTAACTCACCGAGAATTTCTTCAAACCCAAGATGTGGGACCGCATCAGGCCGCTTACGGACGACCGCCCTTCGGTACACATCAGCCAGCTCAATGGCCGAATTGGGTAAAGAAAACCCCAAAAGCGGCTTAGTGTAACGATCCAAGAATTTTAAATCGAACTGTATGTTGTAGCCGATGAGGGGGCGGTTCCCAATGAACTCAATCAAGGCCATGACTGCCGTTTCGATATCGACCGCATTGTCGAGATCTTGCTTTCGGATACGGTGGATGACGATGGAATCCTCAGACAACCGCTCTCGATGATCGATCATGGCTTCAAAGGCGTCGCCTGTCATGATCTGCCGCCCGTCGATCTTGACCGCGGCAATGGAAATCACCTCATCGGTTTTAGGATCCAGCCCTGTGGTTTCACAATCAATTGAAACCAATTCAGATCCAACATAAGGCTCGAAAAGATGCTTGTAGTCACTGTGGCGATTTTTAAAGCGATCGGCCAATCGCATCAGAGTCCGTGCCAGCATGCTTATCCCCGGATGTGGAGTTCAAGAGCCAACCACTCTTTGAACTCTTTGATCACGTGCAAGGCTTCACGCAACAAGTCCCGATCCAAGCGATTCAGCTTCTTCACCATAATCCGGTTATGGGTGACCTTCGACCCATCGTCGGTGCCTGCGGCTTCGAGTTGATCCAACTGGGTTTGCAACCTCAGCTGCATAAACAAAGACAACGCACTTTCCAAGTTTCGCCCTAACCGCTCATGGATCGCACCGACCTCAACCAGTTCCTCAATCCGGCGATAGGTGTTGGTCTGACGAATTCGGTATTTTAGAGCCAGAGAACGCACACCATGCACCAAAGGGAAGACGCCCCCTTTTTTCACATCGAGGCCCTCAGAGTCATTTCGGACATTACCGAATAGCGTCAGAGGCACCGCAAAGTTCATCACAGGCTTGGCAAAATGCGCCAGGAAAATGTCGTTACCCCGCATGTGGTCGTGGGCCCAATGCGACATCTCGTTAAACAGCGCTTTATTGCCGGCCACAAAATGGCCGTCTAATGAGATGGCCATCTTCATTTGCGTCTCTTCAGTCATATCATGAACCCAGCTGGCCATGGTCTTTCTCCAATCCGAGACCGTCCGCGCCCATTCCGGATTGCTCACCATGATGTTACCCGGGCACCGAGGAAAGCCTATCGAGATCAGGTCATCACTGAATTGGTTCAACAGTCGCTGTCGCTCCTCCATTGGCCAGTCAAAGCCATCGGCGATAATCAGCGCATTGTCTTGGTCGGTCTTAACGATCTGCTCCCAACGACCCTCTGAGCCCAAGACCGTGAGCGCTGTATTCTCGAGTACGGCCTCCGGCATGGTGATTTCGTAGAGCTTGGCTACCAAGCGCCCATTGAGTGCTGCTAATAACTCCATCATGAAGCGTATTTTTACGCCCTTGGCGTTTAGGGTTCGAATCAACGCATTCAATGCCTTAGAGGCCGCTTTTAAATCCGCCACTGACCGCGCACGCTCAATTTGAACGCCCATCAAGTGCGATTGACCGGTTAAGTAACTCAAAATATCGGTCAATTCAGTCACACCGACCACGCGCCCCTGATCAAGAACCACCACGCGCTTAATATTTTTTCGCGTCATGACGATCAAGGCATTGAACAAAAACTCATTGGCATCGCAGGTAATCAATTCAGAGATCACGATTTCACCAATCGGCAAATCAGGCGTATGCCCGGCCAATGCCAAGGCATTTAGAAGATCGGTTCCGGTGACCAATCCATAGTGATTGGCACAGGTATCGCAGTCCACCAAAACGCAATCGATGTGCGCCGCACGCATTTTCTCAACGACTGAAGACAATGGGGTCTCTGGAGGGACGATCAGGGGCTCACGCATCACAGAATCCTTGATGCGCACCAAACTGAAATCGTCGCTGCCTGCAGGCACATGCATCCGAGAGCGTTGCTTTTCCATGGTGGCCAACCCTTTATGGAAAAAGTGACGAAACTCTGGATTGTCATGAACCAAATCAATAAACACGCGTGCTGGAATCAGGTGACAAATGCACTCTTCAAACGCCTGATACTTATCTCGAGCTTTACCCTTCAAGACAGCCAGCGAGCCAAAGAGATCACCTTCTGAATATTGAGCGACGCGTTGGTCATCACGAGACCCATCGATACTCTCGTCGTATTCTTCCACCTGGCCTTTGATGATGATGTAAATACCATCGGGCGCACCACCGGCTGGAATAATGTCCTCGCCCGCGTCGAAATAAACAATCGACACACTTTGCTTCAACACATCCAACTGAGCATCACTCAGCAGATCAAACGGGGGTATCTCGGTATTTAGGACTTCACTGACCATAGGTCACCCTCTTGGTTCTGGTTCTCTATGCTGACATAAAAAAGGGCGCCCTAAGGCGCCCTCTTTTAGTCGGATTTGACTTCAATCAGTCAAATCAGTGACCGGTTGCCGCACCAGCACCCCGTGGGATACGGATACTTTCAACCATGTCTTGGATGTCCTGAGGCGGAGCCGCAGTCGCACGAGACACTACATAGGCCACAATGAAGTGGAGCACCATGCCGATCGTACCGACGCCTGTGGCTTCGATAGAGAACATTTTGTACGTGCCAGACTTATCGACGAACACGTTCAAGACAATGTAGATGAATGTGAATGCGAGACCCACACTCATACCGGCGATTGCACCTTCCTTATTCATGCGCTTATCAAAGATACCGTTGATAATCACAGGGAAGAAGGATGCAGCCGCCAGGCCGAACGCGAACGCAACAACCTGCGCCACGAAGCCAGGTGGGTTAATACCCAGGTAGCCCGCGACCATGATCGCGACAGCAGCCGAAATACGCGCTGCCATCAACTCTTGCCCGTCGGTCAGCTTCGATTTGCCTGTGACTTCATCTTTGAACATCACGCGACCCAAGAGGTCGTGAGAAATCGAAGACGAAATTACCAACAACAGACCTGCCGCTGTGGACAGAGCTGCTGCCAGACCACCGGCTGCGATCAATGCGATCACCCAGTTAGGCAGAGCCGCGATTTCAGGGTTCGCCAATACGATGATGTCACGGTCTACGTACACCTCGTTTTCGATGGCTTGTCCTTCTGGCTTAGCCACAGGTGCGTTGGTCAACAGACGCTCACCCGATGGACCGCGCTTGTCACCGTCCTGAGCTGGCTTGCCAGAGAAGGCGGCACCGTTGGCAATCTGAATCTTGCCGTCGCCGTTCTTGTCCATCCAACCAATCAGGCCTGAGTTTTCCCACGTAGCGAACCACTGACCACGACATGGCATACGCGCTGTGTCTTCACCACGCGCAATGGCGGCGTCAACGGCAGCTTGTTGCTCAGCAGTACATTCTGCTGTCCAAGTCGCATAGTCATTGTTCTGCAGGTTCTTGATCACGTTCAGACGACCGAATGCACCTACTGCAGGACAGACGGTGTACAGGATCGCGATGAACAACAACGCCCAGCCTGCAGAGATACGTGCATCACGTACGCGAGGTACAGTGAAGAAACGTACGATTACGTGAGGCAGACCTGCGGTACCGCACATCAAGGCAACCGTCAGCAAGAAGGTATCCCACACACCTGCACGACCTTCAGTGTAAGGAATGGTGAAACCCAGATCCTTAAACGATTGGTCAATGGCATGCAGCACGAAGGTACCCGCCGGTATCTCTCTCACCCCGTTGTCAAAGGCAAACTCAATGGTTCCACCGAAACCGAGCTGTGGCAGGAAGTCACCGGTCACCTGCAATGACAAGAAGATCGCAGGAATGGTGTACGCCACAATCAGTACGCAGTACTGAGCCACCTGAGTGTAGGTAATCCCTTTCATACCGCCCAATACGGCGTATACGAATACGATACCCATGCCGATGATAACGCCTGAGGTAATGTCCACTTGCAAGAAGCGAGAGAACACGATCCCCACACCGCGCATCTGACCGGCTACGTAGGTGAATGAAACGAAGATCACACAAATCACCGCCACAGTCCGTGCCACGTCCGAGTAATACCGGTCGCCCACGAAGTCAGGCACTGTGAATTTGCCGAACTTACGAAGATATGGAGCGAGCAACATAGCAAGCAATACATAGCCGCCTGTCCAGCCCATCAAATACGCGCCGCTATCTCGGCCCAGCAAGGATACGATACCCGCCAGAGAGATAAAGGATGCCGCTGACATCCAGTCGGCCGCGGTGGCCATGCCGTTGGCAACTGGGTTAACCCCACCACCGGCTACGTAGAAGTCCGAGGTTGACCCGGCCTTCGCCCAAATTGCGATCCCGATGTACAGCGCGAACGAGGCGCCGACAAACAGGTAAATCAAACTTTGAAGTTCCATGTCGTCTCCTTACTCGTGCACGTCGTATTTTTCATCGATGGCGTTCATGCGCTTGGCATAGACAAAGATCAAGATCAAGAAAACGTAGATCGATCCCTGCTGTGCAAACCAGAAGCCCAACTTAAAACCGCCAAAGGCGATCGTATCCAAAAGGTCCACGAACAGGACCCCAAAGCCGAATGACACGATGAACCATACCGCAAGCAATTGCATAATTGTGCGGATGTTCTCCTGCCAGTAGGCTTGAGCTTTTTGCTCTTCCATGCTTCTCCACCCTCATTATCGTTAGTTAAAGTTAAAAGGAAGCAAGGTGCAAAGTATCACCGAAAGAGAAAAGTCAAAGCAGGACATTGGTCGTATTATGAACAATCTTGACAAGACAACACGGTCGCATATGGAGGCGCCATTTTGACAGCCAGTTGGCAGCTTGCCCTGTTATCGCTTGCGTATCTCGGCGTTCTTTTTGTGGTGGCCTGGCATGGCGACCGAAACACCGGCTCGTTTGGCGGACCGCGGGCGGCGCGGTGGATCTACCCGCTGTCCATCGGTGTCTACGCCACCAGCTGGACCTATTATGGCGCCGTCGGCTCGGCGGCCAATAGCGGCTGGGAGTTCTTGCCGATTTATGTCGGCCCGATTTTGATGTTCTTATTTGGCTGGCCGGTCTTGGCCAAATTCACGGCCGTAGTACGCACCCACCATATTGGCTCACTGGCTGACTTCATGTCCGCGCGCTATGGGCGCTCGCAACCTCTGGCCGTACTCACCACATTAGTCGCTCTGCTAGGCACAATTCCCTATATCGCGCTGCAATTAAAGGCCGTAGGGCAAACCTTCAACATCATGACTGGGGCACCCACTAATACGGTCCCCGAGGTGTTTGACACCGCCTTTTTTGCCGCAATTCTACTGACGGTCTTTGCCATTCTGTTCGGCACCCGACTGCCTGGTCAGCGCCGAGACCACAATCGCGGCATGATGATCGCGGTCGCGGTTGAGTCGCTCGTCAAATTGGTGGCCTTCATCCTAGTCGGCGTATTTTGCGTCTTCGAACTCTACGATGGGTTCAATGACCTGTTTACCGAAGCGCGACAAAACACCATGGTGAGCTCGGTTTTCAGCACCGACTTCTCACAATGGGGTCTCATGACCCAGCTGCTACTGGCCGCCCTGGCGGTGGTGTGCCTGCCGCGCCAATTTCACGTGACTTTCGTTGAAGCACCGGATGCGCGATTCCGACAGCCTGCACGCTGGGTATTCCCGCTGTATTTGATTGGCTTTGTGATTTTTGCCCTACCGATCGCAGCCGCTGGGCTTTTGAAGTTCGGACAATTGGCTCCGGCCGATGCTTTTGTACTGTTATTGCCGATGGCATTTGATAACCAGCCGTTGGCCGCGCTGGCTTTCCTCGGCGGGTTATCGGCGGCGACGGGCATGATCCTTGTCTCGACCTTGGCTCTGGCCATCATGGCTGCCAACGAGTTGATTCTGCCGCTGATCTTTAGAGTCTCAAGCGACGACATCAAACAAAGACAGGATTTAGGCTGGATCATGGTGATGGTCCGTCGCCTTTGCATCTTCGCCATCATGGGAATGGCCTGGCTGTATTACCAAGCGGCCACCAGCGATCGGTCTTTGGCGGCGATTGGCCTGGTGGCTTTCGCGGCGGCCGCCCAATTCGCGCCCGCGCTCTTTGGCGGCCTGTATTGGCGAGGCGGCAACCGATACGGCGCTTTGGCCGGTATGTTAGTTGGCCTTGTCAGTTGGGCTGCCGTCTTAGTCCTACCCGAAATGGCGCTGGCAAACTGGCCCGCGGATTTGGCCGCCTGGATCTCGGCCGACCCGCTGACTGTCGGCGTATTAACCTCGCTGGGCCTCAACACCCTGACCTATTTTGGCGTGTCGCTCCTCACCACGCCGCGGCTGGTGGATCGTGTGCAAGCAGCAACCTTTGTTGATGTCACCCCAGCCAACTCAAGGGGCAGCCGATATGTTCAGGCCGACATGCGAGTGGGCGACTTAACCACCTTGGCGTCACGGTTTATCGGGAACGACCGGGTTCAGTACATCCTAGACACCTACGTCACTGACCATCAGCTGTTGGTGCTAACAGACAAAGACCCGGCCCCTTCGGAATTGATTGCCTCGGTTGAGAGCGTCTTGGCCCAAGAAATTGGCCATACGTCGGCCCGATTGGTGATTCGTTCGGCATCTCGGGGCCGCCGGATTCATTTAGGGGAACTGGTGTCGTTGGTCGACGAAGCCTCGACCCTTGCCCGCCAGAACCAAGAGCTCTTGAGAAAAGCAATCGAGCATTTGCCCCAAGGCATCAGCGTCGTGGATCAAAATCAACTTCTCGTGGCCTGGAATCGGCGCTATCAAGAAATGTTTGATTACCCCTCAGAGCTGCTCACAGTCGGCCGTCCGGTCGCGGATCTGTTCCGGCACAATGCACAACGCGGTCTTATTGCCTCCTATGAAACAGAAGACCAACTGGAAGCGGCTGTGCAACGGCGACTGGACCACCTCAACCGAGGGTCTGCCTATCGTCGTGAGTCCGAGCTCTCGACCGGCATGACGCTTGAGATCATCGGTCAGCCGATGCCCAACGGCGGGTATGTGACGAGTTACTCAGACATCACCTCGTATAAACAAACCGAAGGCGCTCTTCGCGAATCTGAGCAGGCCATTCGGGTCTACACCGACAATCTGCCGGCCATGATCGCCTATGTGGATCGGGACTACCGGATTCAATTCATCAACAAGGCCTTCGAGCGAACCATGCGCATTTGGCGCGAACAAGTGATCGGCCGCCCCAACTGGGAAATCTTCACCGAAGCCGAATACGAGCTCCGTAAGCCCTACCTTGAGCGCGCATTTGCCGGTCGTAGACAGCGATTTGAGGTTTCGATCGACCGCGCCGGGGAGCACAAAGAGTTCGAAGCCCTGTATGTGCCTCACCGCCTCGACAATGGCGATATTCAGGGCATATTCGTGCTGTACCAAGATGTGACCGAGCGTAACGAAGCACGCAAAGGCCTCGAAACGGCCAACGAAACACTGGAAGCGCGAGTCGAGGAACGGACCGAAGCGTTGCAAGTTGCCAACGATGCACTGGCAGAAGAAAACCTTCGACGCGCTGAAACCGAGGCCGCGCTCACCGAGGCGATGCAGGCGACAGAACAAGCCAACTTATCAAAAACACGCTTCTTGGCGGCCGCATCACACGACCTACTGCAACCGCTAAATGCCGCCCGTTTATTTGCCACCTCTTTGGCCGAGCGAGCTGAAACCGATGAAACCCGAGAACTGACACGTCATCTCGACGGTGCATTGAGTTCAGCTGAGAGCTTGATTTCGACCCTGCTAGAAATTTCCAAACTCGATGCTGGGGTTTTGACCACGGACATCCGAACTTTCCATTTGGAAGAACTGTTCGAGCAGCTGTCACAAGAATTCCAACGCTTGGCTGAATCTAGAGAGATTCGCTTTAAGGCCAAATCTCGGCCTGTGGTTGTACAAACGGATCCCAAGTTGTTGCGGCGCGTATTGCAGAACTTTTTATCCAACGCACTTCGCTATACAGAAAACGGGGGTCGCGTGTTATTTGCCGTACGCACCTTCAAAGGGCAGGTACGTATCGAGATTTGGGACACCGGCATTGGCATGGCGGCCGAGGACATCCCCACCATTTTTGACGAATTCAAACGCCTCTCCGAGGGCGTCAAAACGGAAAAGAAGGGACTCGGACTTGGGTTGTCGATTTCAAAACGCATCTGCGATCTGCTGCAATTGACCCTGAAAGTGCATTCAACGCCTGGCGTCGGCTCTTGTTTTTCTGTGAGCTTACCGATCGCGCACGGTACCCCCCAGGCACTGACCAAACGCACACAGGCCACCGCTCAAGCACTCGGCAAACCGCTCGAGGGCCGACATGTGCTGGTAATCGACAACGACCCTAGCATTCTAGATGGGATGAGTGCGCTTCTCGGCGGATGGGGCGCAACGGTTCACACCGGTTCGACTTTGGATGACGCACGAACACTCATGCACAGCCAGCCACACATTCAAGTGGCCTTAGTTGATTATCATTTGGACAATGATGCTCTAGGGATCGATGTGATTTCGGTATTGCGAGCGTTGAAGGGCAATTTGGTGTGTACGCTCATTACTGCCGATCGGAGCCCCGAGATGCTTGCTGAAGCGAAAGCACTCGGCGCCACGGTCCTACATAAGCCGCTGAAACCTGCGGCGCTTCGTTCGTACCTTACTCAGAAGCTTCGGGGGATGCCGCCTCCACCATCGGCTTAAGTTCACCCGACTGGTACATCTCAAGCACGATATCGCACCCGCCGACCAACTCACCGTTAATCCACAGCTGTGGGAAGGTTGGCCATTCTGCGTATTTAGGCAATTCAGCACGAATGTCTGGATGCTCCAAAATATTAACGAACGAGAATGGACGGCCGCAGGCCATTAACGCTTGGACTGTCTGTGACGAGAATCCGCACTGCGGCGCGTTCGGGGTTCCCTTCATGTACAACAGCACCGGATTTTCGGCAATTTGGGATTTGATGGTGTCTAAGGTGCTCATATTGGTCCTTCCTACTCGCTCCAATGATTTCTCAGTGCTACACTCGGTCGCTTTTCCGGGTTACGGCAATGGCGACTTCACATTTCTTGATGCTCAATGATTTGTCCGCAGACGCACGACTTCAAGTGCTCGCGCGCGCGGCTGAGCTTAAAAAAGAATATCAGGCGGGACTGAGACACAACAGCCTCTCGCAGCGCGTACTCGCCATGATTTTTGAAAAAGCCTCGACACGCACCCGGGTCAGTTTTGAAGCGGGCATGACTCAGCTCGGTGGCTCTGCCATCTTCCTGTCGCCTCAAGACACACAACTCGGCCGCGGCGAGCCGCTCGAAGACACCGCGCGCGTTTTATCTGAAATGGTCGATGCCGTCATGATTCGCACCGGCGATCACAGCAAGTTAGAGCGCTTTGCGAAGGCGTCCCGGATCCCGGTCATTAATGGCCTCTCCGACAGCTGCCACCCCTGCCAGTTGCTTGCTGATGTGCAAACCATGATCGAGCATCACCATCAAATTGAAGATCTCAAAGTCGCGTGGATCGGTGACGGCAACAATGTCTGTCAGACCTACTGCGAAGCGGCCGGTCTGTTTGGCTTCGATTTGATTGTGTCATGCCCAGACGGATACGCCCCAGAAGCGGATTGGGTGGCGAAAGCAAAAGGCCGCATTCACTTTGAGCAAGATCCCGCTAAAGCGGTTGCCGGCGCCGATGTCGTCACCACCGATGTCTGGGCCAGTATGGGCCAAGAAACCGAAGCCCAGACACGGGCATCCGATCTCGCCCCCTATCAAGTCACCCCTGAGCTGCTCGACCGTGCAGGCACTCAGGTCATGTTCTTACATTGTCTCCCTGCCCATGAGGGTGAAGAGATCAGTACCGGCCTGTTTGAGGATCCCCGGACCGCTTCGGTCTGGGCACAAGCCGGCAACCGGCTGCATGCCCAAAAAGCATTGCTCGAAACCTTGTTGCTCGACTGATTCCATTTTGCTCTGAACACTGGTAATTTATCCAGTATGTCAGAAATTCGCCTTACACAAGCACAAACGCGTGTTCTTGCAGTGATCCAAGACTCGATCCGTGACCAAGGTCGCCCGCCGACTCGGGCCGAGATCGCCGATGCCTTGGGGTTTAAATCGATCAATGCGGCCGAGTCCCATCTCCGAGCACTTGAGCGGAGGGGCGCCATCCGACTTCAGAGCGGGGCCAGCCGAGGCATCCAATGCTTGATTCCGGTCGATGACCGACCGTCTGATGACGAGGGGTTGCCACTTATTGGTCGAGTGGCAGCGGGGGTGCCCATCGATGCCATTGAGCACGTCGAAAAAACGGTACCCATTCAACCGGAACTCTTTGCTAGCCGGCCGGACTATCTACTCCGTGTGCAGGGTGACTCCATGTGCGAGGTCGGCATCTTAAACGGTGATTTATTGGCGGTTAAAAAAACCCAGGCTGCTCGGCACGGTGACATTGTTGTGGCGCGATTGGATGGCGATGTGACCGTGAAACGACTGGACCTGCACCACCGACCACCCCGGCTCATCGCAGAAAACAAAGCATTTGCACCAATCGAAGTGGCAGAACCCGAACAATTAGCGATTGAAGGCTTGGCTGTTGGTGTGATTCGCACCGGACTGTAGCCACAGCGCTCTCCGTCGATCCAATGGCCTCAGGACTCGTGGAAACGGCCCTGCAAGGATTCAATCAAATCGACTAATTCAGATACCCAAGGGCGATAGCGATCCGTTTGAATCGCCTCGAGCCCTGAACGATCCGTCAGAGGGATGGCGTCACTCACAGACGAGGCCATAGGCTCTGGCGGACACATCACGGACTCCCGGTGCCTGACAAATTCAGACCACCAGCTGTCAGGATCCCCTGCGAGCGTTTTCAGTTGATTGACTTCTAACGAGGGCAACCCGCGGTCATTCAGGACAGCAACCAAAGCCTCGAGCGAGTCAATCGTGGTTGGCTTAATGCCATGGGCATCCCCTACCTGCCGAACCAAAGCCAGCCAGGTGACCGCCAACTGATGGAGGACCGCTTCAGCCAACGCGTGCTCTTCAAGCCGAGAATGACTTGGCAAGGCGGCCAGCGATTGAAGCTTGGCTTTGGCCTCCATGACCCTACGCGTGACGCTCATTGGGCGCATCAGTCAGTAACCCAACGCCCTTGCTGATATGTGGCTTTCCACTTCGTGGGCTTGCCGTCGACTTCGCTCATCACATATTGACTGTTGGTTTTTCGCGAAAACCTGACTTGAGTCGGGTGCCCATCGGGATCCTTTTCAGGTGCTTGCAGCAAGAAATGGTATTTGGGATCGAGCTGATCTTTCACTGACAGCAACTCAGACACCAAGGGTGCGCGTGTCTCGCGATTTTTAGGGAAGCCACTGGCGGCCAAAAATAGGCCACTCGCCCCGTCGCGCATCACATAGGTGTCGTCGACCTTTTGACATTTCAGCCAAGGCATAGGGATTGGGTCCATCTTCGGGGGTGCAGCCTGACCGTTCTTCAACAGTTTTCGGGTGTTTTTGCAGTCGCTGTTGGTGCACCCAAAAAACTTACCGAAACGCCCCGTTTTCAACTGCATCTCGGAACCGCATTTGTCGCATTCAATCGACGGACCCTCGTAGCCTTTGATTTTAAATTGGCCGCTCTCGAGCTCGTAACCTCGGCAATCCGGGTTATTGCCACACACATGCAGTTTGCGATGTTCGTCAATCAAATACGAATCCATCGCGGTTTCACAAATAGGGCACCGTCGCTTATCCATCAAAGCGAGCGTTTCCGCATCCTCCCCCTCAGGAATCGCCTCATCACCCGGAGTTAAATTGATTGTGGTTTTACAGCGCTCTTTGGGCGGCAACTGATAGCCAGAGCACCCCAAAAACACCCCGGTGGTCGCGGTGCGAATCATCATCGGACGACTGCAGGTTGGGCAAGGAATATCGGTTTCTGTCGGACTGTTGGGACGCATGCCTTCGGGTGCTGCCGCGGCTTCTAAGTTGTGCTTAAAGTGACGATAAAACTCATCAAGCAGCACCAACCAATCCTTTCGACCCTCGGCCACATCATCCAGTGAGTCTTCCATCCCAGCGGTAAAGTCGTAACTGAGTAAATCGCTAAAATTCTCGGTCAAACGGTCGGTGACAATCTCACCCATTTTGGTCGCAAACAAACGACGACCTTCCATCTCCACGTAGCCACGCTCTTGAATCGTGGAAATAATGGCGGCATAGGTAGAGGGTCGCCCGATGCCTTGTTTTTCAAGCTCACGGACCAATGACGCTTCGTTGTAACGAGCCGGTGGCGAAGTGAATTTTTGCTGCGGATCCATAGCCGTCAAACTCAACTCATCGCCCACCGACACATCAGGAAGTTCAGCGCCATCATCGCCCTTGCCGCCGGCAGGCAGCAGCGCTTGGTATCCTGGGAAGGTGGTCACCTTACCTCGGGCACGCAGGCCGTATCCGGCGGCCTCCACTTTCACGGTAGTGGTCAAATATTCTGCAGGGGTCATCTGACAGGCGAGGAACTGACGCCAAATCATCTCATAGAGACGCTGCGCATCGCGCTCCACCCCGGTGAGATCTGCGCCTCGTTTGGATACATCCGAGGGCCGGATCGCTTCGTGCGCCTCCTGTGCATTGTCTTTTGAGGCGTAGAAGTTCGGTGAATCCGGCAAGTACTTGGCCTCGTATTCACCCGCAATAAGCTCGCGGGCGGCTGCAATGGCCTGACCGGAAATAAAAGTCGAGTCCGTTCGCATGTACGTGATCAAACCGGCCTCATACAGGCGTTGCGCAAGCATCATGGTTTTCTTCACGCCAAACCCGAGCCGCTGGCTGGCCGCTTGCTGCAGCGTTGAGGTGATAAAGGGCGCCGGTGGACGTGTTTTCCCTGGTTTACTCTCACGCTCAGCCACTACGAACCGACCCGATGTCAGTGCCTCAACGGCCGCATGGGCGGTTTCACCGTCAGTCGGTTTAAAGGCTTTCCCCTGATACTCGACGACTTGGAACCGGGCATCCCCCTTGGCATGGGTCAGGTCGGCAAAAATTTCCCAGTATTCTTCTGGCACAAAGGCCCGAATGGCACGCTCACGTTCCACCACCAAGCGAACGGCGACCGATTGCACACGACCGGCAGACAGCCCTCGGGCAATCTTGGCCCACAGCAAAGGTGAGACCATATATCCCACCACCCGATCTAAGAATCGACGCGCTTGCTGTGCATTGACTCGATCCCCGTTGACCGTCTGCGGTTTGGCAAAAGCAGCCTCAATGGCCGGCTTAGTAATCTCAGAAAACGTGACGCGACGATATTTTTCGGGATCGCCTCCGATCGTTTGCTGCAGATGCCAGGCAATCGCCTCTCCCTCACGGTCCAAATCGGTCGCGAGATAGATAGTGTCAGCTGTCGAGGCCAGTTTCTTCAGTTCAGCCACGACCTTTTCTTTACCGGGCAGAATTTCATAACGGGCAGACCAACCATTCTCTGGATCAATACCCATTCTCCGCACCAATTGTCTGCGACTCTTTTCTTCCGCAGAGAGGCTCGGGTCTTTGGGTGCCTTTTCTTGGGTACCCGACCCAGACGTCGGCAAATCACGAATGTGTCCGACACTGGACTTCACTACGAAATTGGAGCCCAAGTATTTGTTGATGGTCTTCGCCTTGGCCGGCGATTCAACTATGACCAGTGATTTACCCATGTCGCCTCTATGGTTGATTGTGTTTCAATCTCAAATTCTTCATACGGCCCGCATTGAAAGAGCAAATACCCCTTCGATGCAAGCCCCTTCTATTCATTGCATCGTCTCAGCCAGACGCTTTTACAGGTTGGTATTGCTCCAACCACTGCTGTAATACCTGAAGCCGCTCTGAGACCATCTCAAGTGAGGGTGCATTGGTGGCTCCGTCGTCAAAGCCCACCCAAACACGCCCAGAATCTGCGCCCACGGCAACAATCTGCTCAGGTAAGTCCGTCAACAACCCACTCAATCCTTTGTCAAACAGACGCCAACCGTCATTTCCCGGTGGCGCAGTCCAAGGTATTTCACGATCAGCCACTCGCCACAGTGTAAAAAGTGGAAGTCCCATATCTGTGTATCGTGCATATTGAGCCAACTGCGTCATCGGCATCCGTTCTTTAGCCCAAGCGTCCAAGGACAACATCCGAACTTTAAGCCCAAGACGCATGGCTTCTTGGCGAGCTTTCGCTTCCCGTCGCTCACGGGGTGATGGCATCAGCCAGGACAAAGACCCCACGATCACCAACACGCCAAAGATGATCCAAAGCCATGCCATGGGTATCATTCCTCTATGTCATCGATTTATTTGCACTCGCTCATTCAGACCTTTGAGGCCATCTTCCCAACCCTTCAAATCCGAGGCGGCGCCGACGAGCCTTTTTATCAAGCACCGAAATCAGGGCACTCTGCAATGCTTTTTTTTCGAGAGGACTACACCCGCAGTCTGTTACATGAAATGGCGCACTACTGTTTGGCCGGGAATCGGCGGCGCCAACTCGATGATTTTGGGTTCTGGTACACGCCCTGCGGTCGAGATGCACATCAACAGGCTGAATTTGAACGGGTCGAGGCCCGACCACAAGGGCTTGAGTGGGTATTTTGTGAACTCCTTGATCTGCCCTTCAGTCCGAGTTTGGACGACTTTTCAGGGCGCCCCCCATCGCCTGAGTTCCTTGAGAATCTGAAAGCGGCATATATAGAAATGAAAGAGCGCCCGCCAACAACGGCGAAACGCGCAATTTGTGGGTTACAAAGCTATGCCAAAACATTGGGTGTTATGGGCAGCACTGCTCACCGGATGCAGCCAGACCGCGACTGACACCGGCCTACCTGAGGATGCACTGGAGCGAATCGGGCGGCTACTGAACCAGTCCCCTGCCCCTTTATCCGTGTCTGATAAGCGCCCCTTTGATTTCCGCCCGGCGGCGTTCAGTGAGGCACGTATTGGATTTGGCAACGCCTTGGCCTTGGGCGAGTGCGGGCTTGTTCCCTTGATCGCTGAGCGGAACTCAGCCCTCGGTCGACAAAAAGAAGAGTCGATTCGCTTTGTGTATGAATGGAAAATTCGGCATGGATTGGCAGAGTGCGTGGCCCTCCAAGGGGATCAAGACTGGTTTGAGCAGGCGCTGGCACAAAAACGACAGGATCTTGATGCGGCCATCAATCAGTTGCTGTTGCACAGCGAGGAAGCCGAAGCCTTGCGGAACCCTTTGTCATCGGCTTACGGATCCATCACACAGAGCGCATCTGCGTATGCATCGGCTTTTGCGCAAATTCGCGCCACCGTATTGCAAGCCAGCCAAGGTCAGCCCCCGGCTGAAGCCGATCAGATCAGTGCATTCGAGGACGCGTTAAAACAGTGGGGTGACACCCGCCACCATGCCGCACTGGGCCGGGCCATCCGTCATGCCTCAGCGTGGTTGGTCTCGGCAAATCAGATGCAAGCTCGTGCGATTGCCGCCAATCGATTGTGCCCGATGGGCACCGCTACCGCCGAAGGCAAACGGCTGCAACAATTTATTGGCGGTTATTTTGCTCGCGATATCCAAACGCCGATCGCACACATCCGCCAAGCAGCCGACGCATTTGATCAGCAGTGGGCGTTGCTCAGTGAGATACCGACACTTGCCACGGTCGACTCTGAAGCACTTTTGATGCTGCCTAAGGGGATGCTGACTTCGTTTAACGGCTTGTGGCAAACCCATATCGAGCAGTGGCAGACGCTACTGACTCAGTGTGATTTGGCACCTCGCGCGGCCACGATGTAGGTGTAAACCCCGTCCTCTTCGGTCACTGAGCACAAATCATGCCCCATAAAACGGCACATAGTCGGAATATCGCGCTCCGTTGAGGGATCGGTGGCCCACAACGCGACCTGGGCGCCCGTCTCTGCTTTACGCAGCGCATTCCGAAACAGCATCACAGGTTCAGGGCATTTCAATCCACGCGCATCCACCGTCTCAACAACGGTTCCACATGCGACTAATGGCGTGGGCGACTTTGGGTCAGACATGCTTGCATCTACTTGGGATTAAGTGAGTAATGATATGACCTTTATAAAAACGATCTCGGAGTAATGCAATGTCCAAACGTGTCGCGTTGGTTACCGGAGGCACTGGCGGTATCGGTACTGCCATTTGCCAAGAATTATGCACCCAAGGATTTCAAGTGGTCGCCGGATACAATTCCGGGGGCAATCATGACAAAGCCAAAGCGTGGCAAGACGAACAGGCCAGCGCCGGATTTGAGATGGATGTTGCCTACGGCGATGTCTCAGATGCCGAGTCTGCCAAGCAATGTGTGGAGGGCGTGGTCGCGAAATATGGCGCGGTGCATTGCCTGGTCAATAACGCCGGGATTACTCGTGACTCCACATTCCGCAAAATGACACTCGAGCAGTGGGATCAGGTCATGAACGCCAACCTTCGCTCTGTCTTCAATATGACTCGCCTGGTGATCAACGGCATGCTCGAAGAAAAGTGGGGCCGGGTGATTAACATCAGCTCGGTCAACGGCCAAAAAGGACAATTCGGCCAAGCCAACTACGCGGCCGCCAAAGCCGGCATGCATGGCTTCACCAAGAGTCTGGCACAAGAAGTGGCCGCGAAAGGGGTCACTGTGAACACAGTCAGCCCTGGCTACATCATGACTTCCATGGTCGCCGCCATCGGCGATGACATCTTGGAAAAAATTGCTTCCACGATCCCGGTCGGTCGATTGGGCAACCCAGACGAAATTGCCCATGCGGTGGCATTTCTTGCCTCCGACCGCGCCGCGTTTATTACCGGGTCGAACCTGGCCATCAATGGCGGACAACACATGTTCTAAACCCTCAAACGAGAGCCACCGCCTGTCGGTGGCTTTCAATTTGTTGCAACGCAACATACACTGAGGCAACTCTTTTAAAAGGACACGGACGTGAGCACTGAAAAACCTCAAGCACCGGAACAACTCGTCGAATCGTTAAACGCAGAGAGCAAGCGCTTGCTGCAAGGTCTAATGCGATCCGAGGACACCGCCGAAATCGTAAAAAACATGACACAGGTATGGACCCAGTTGGTCATGCAACCTTGGACCAATCCACAAGCCTGGATGGAAATGATCGGAAAATACCAGCAGGATCAATTCAAATTGTGGACCGATCTCATGACTGGCTCGTTTAACGCGAGTTCGGCCTCCGATCGCAGATTCCAATCCGATGAGTGGTCCAAGCTGCCCGTTTTCGACTTTATTAAACAGTCCTATCTACTCACGGCAGACTTACTGAACAAGTCGACCGACGCCCTGCCCGTTGATGGGTCGGATAAAGAGAAACTGAAGTTCTACACCCAGTATTTCATCGATGCGATGAGCCCGTCGAATTTTGCCACCTTGAACCCTGACGTGCTCAAAGAAGCCATGGAAACCAATGGACAAAGTTTGCTCGATGGCTTCCAGAACATGTTGACCGACCTCGACAAAGGCCGGATTACGATGACCGATGAATCGGCTTTTGTGCTCGGCGAGAACATCGGTGTCACCGAGGGCTCTGTGGTCTTCAGAAACCACTTGTTTGAACTCATTCAGTACAAGCCAACGACTGAGACCGTTCACCAGCGTCCGCTGCTGATCGTTCCCCCCTGCATCAACAAGTTTTACATCCTAGATCTGCAGTCTGAGAACTCGTTCGTGAAGTATTGTGTGGATCAAGGCAATACGGTGTTCCTGATTTCGTGGGCTAACCCGACGGCCGAATATCGAAACATCGGATGGGACGACTATGTTCAAGATGGCATCTTTGAAGCCACTCGCGTGGTCAAAGAAATCAGTGGCGAGAAAAAACTCAATGCCGTGGCTTGGTGTGTCGGCGGCACCATCCTAGCCACTGCCCTCGGTGTGATGCAGAAAAAGCGCGACACCAGCATTGCATCAAGTACCTTCTTGACGACCTTGCTCGACTTCTCTGACCCCGGTCAGTTGTGCGTGTTCTTAAACGCCGACGAGGTCGATATGCGCGCACGCCAGGTCGAGCAAGACGGCATGATGTCCGGTAAAAGCCTCGCGCTCGGTTTCAACATGCTGCGATCCAATGATTTGATCTGGTCGTACGTGGTAAACAACTACCTGAAAGGGAAAACACCGCCTCCCTTCGACATCCTCTACTGGAACTCAGATCCCACCAATCTCCCAGCCAAGATGTACAACACCTACATCCGGGAAATGTATGTGGAGAACAATCTGGCCAAGTCGGGCGGTTTCAGCTGCTGCGACAAGACGATCGAACTCGATAAGGTCAAAGTACCCTCGTATTTCTTATCCGCGATCGAAGATCACATTGCGCCTTGGAAGACGACGTTCATTGGCACCGAGTTACTCGGCGGTCCGGTTGAATTTGTGTTGGGTGGCTCAGGCCACATCGCAGGCGTCATCAACCCACCAGCTAAAAACAAACGCAACTTCTGGAGTCAAGGTGAGCTCGGCCAAGGCGCAGATCATTGGTTGGAGACCGCGACGAACAATCCAGGCTCTTGGTGGAATCACTGGCATGCTTGGCTCGACAGCCAAGACGCCAAACAGGTCCCTGCGCGTGAGGTGGGTCATGCCGACTACCCCGAAATCGTGCCGGCACCGGGTGACTACGTCCGCGTCAGAATCTAATCATCTGACAATAAAAAGCCCCAGATACTTCGGTATCTGGGGCTTTTTCGTATCTATCGGATAAACGCGATTATTTATTCAGCGTTTTCGCCAATTGATCGGTGTTTGTTTTCATGACCTTCAAGGTTTCTTCACCCAACTGAGTCATCGAGGCAGTTTGCTTTTTTGCCAACTGCGCCATCTTCTCTTGTACCTTAGTCAGGTATTTCTTGTGAATCTCCATCATGGCAGGCATTGAATCGCACTGACACAGGGCGCTGGCTTCCTCGAGATAATCCGACATCAACTCAGTCGCCATTTCAGTCTGCTGCTCTGCCACAGACTCGAAAAGACCCCGCTGCATCTCCATGAGTTGCGCCATGGGCTTAAACGCTTTTTCCACCGCCTCTGGGCCCATCATGGACTGCATCATTTTCAACAGCTCTTCGTTTTGCTTCATCATTTGGTCAAACATCGGACACTCCCATCCAAAATTGTTGCACTGCAATATTGTTGTGAACTTACGTTGCGGCGCAGCAAAACACAAGGGATTTTAGCCACCGATTAGTCGTAGTTCGCGGGGTTTCTCTGATAGCATTTCCAAAAAAGAACACGGAACGACCCCATGACACCACTTTGGCAACCGAGCGACGCACAAATAGGTCGCGCACAGATCACCGAACTCATGGCTTTCTTTAACGCCGAACTCGGTCGCTCGATACACGACTATCGGGGACTGCACCGCTTCAGTACCCATGAGCCTGAATTATTCTGGGGTGGCGTGTGGCGGCACAGTGGCCTCAAAGGAACGCAAAACGGTCCTGTACTAACGAACCGCAACGCCATGCCCGGCGCTCAGTTCTTCCCAGAGCGCGAGCTCAACTTTGCGGAGAATTGTTTAGCTCACTCCCAGCCTGACTCGGCTATGGCCCTCATCGCGCACACTGAGCAAGGCGATCGAGTTGAAATCAGTTGGGGGGCGTTGCGTCAATCCGTGGCCAATCTGCGGCATACCCTGAGCTCGCTTGGCGTCACCTCTGGCGATGTGGTAGCCGGTTGGGTCGGCAACGGCCCTGAGGCCATCATCGCGTCCATGGCCACGCTGTCGCTCGGTGCCGTATGGACCAGTTGTTCCCCAGATTTTGGGGTTCAAGGCGTGCTTGATCGGTTTGGGCAAACTCGGCCTAAAGTACTCATCGCAGGTCTGACCAGTCGATATAACAAGAAAGATTTGGATCTCAGCGAAAAAATAAGCGGGCTGTTAGCGGCCTTAGATTCGGTATCAACTGCAATCGTCTATCGCGGCACCGCCAGTGCCCAAACCGAAACACCGGATCTGACGACTCGCTGCCGAATCCTCGCCTGGGATGATGCGGTTGCCGGAGATCAGGCGCTGGCCTTCACGCCTGTGCCATTCAATGCCCCAGGATTCATCTTATACAGCTCGGGCACCACGGGTGTCCCCAAATGCATTGTGCACAGCCAGGGCGGTGCGCTTCTCCAGCTGGTGAAGGAGCACCGCTACCACGTGGATATTCAAGCAGGAGACAAGGTGTTTTATTACACCACCTGTGGGTGGATGATGTGGAATTGGTTGGTCGCGTCCCTAGCCTCTCAGGCAACGGTTGTGACTTATGACGGCTCACCCTTCGCCCGGGGCACCAAGACCCTCTGGACACTTTGTGAAGCCGATGGGTGGCATGTGTTCGGAACCTCGGCGAAATACATTGCCGCATTGGAAAAACAAGGCTACAAACCATCCGAAGCCCACGCCCTTCCGCACTTAAGGGCCATTTTATCGACGGGCTCACCACTCTCTCACGAGTCTTTCGATTATGTGTACCGCGACATCAAATCCGACCTGTTACTTGGGTCGATCTCCGGGGGCACAGACATCGTCTCTTGTTTTTGTTTATGTTGCCCGATCCTGCCGGTCTACCGGGGTCAATTGCAGTGCGCCGGACTTGGGCTCGCTGTGGATGTGGTCGACGAACAGGGCGAGTCGGTCATTGGCGAAAAAGGTGAATTGGTCTGTCGCCAACCGTTTCCTGTCATGCCGGTTGGCTTTTTCAATGACACCGACGGCAGTAAATACCGGGCGGCTTATTTTGAACGGTTCCCCGGTATTTGGGCCCACGGCGATTACGCCGAGCATACAGAACAGGGTGGCTTCATCATATACGGACGGGCAGATGCCACACTCAATCCTGGCGGCGTTCGTATCGGTACCGCAGAGATCTACCGACAAGTCGAAGTGATTCCAGAAGTAATTGAATCACTCGCAATCGGGCAAACGGTGGCGGATGACGTGCGAGTGGTGCTATTTGTGGTGCTGAAGGACGGTGTCGAACTCGATGATGCACTGATCAAACGGATCAAGCAGCAAATCAAGGACAACACCACGCCCCGTCACGTGCCCGAGGTGATTGCGCAAGTGCCTGACCTCCCGCGCACAGTGAGTGGTAAAATCGTGGAGTTGGCGGTACGGCAGGTCGTGCACGGTGACCCAGTGAAAAACATAGAGGCCTTAGCAAACCCCCATGCGCTCGACTATTTCAAAGATCATCCGGCAGTCAGTCTCTAACGCGCTGGTCGGTTTATTCCTGCTGTCACCCCTTAGCTGGGCCGCGAGTCCGGCTGACGTACGGGTACTGGTGGACGTATCCGGCTCAATGAAGACCGCTGATCCAAATGCGGTTCGCGGTCCTGCGACCGCACTGCTCGCGACGCTGTTGCCACAAAACTCCCGCGGTGGCATTTGGCTATTCGGCTCCGATGTGCGCCCCCTCGTTCCCCATGGGCCCGTCGATGCGCGCTGGTCTGCCTTGGGTGAGCCAATTACTGCCTCGATCGGCGCAACCGATCGCTTCACACACATTGAAAGCGCCATCCGAAGTGGGCTCGAACCCTCAGTTGAACCCGGTAATGCCTGCCACGTTATCTTAATCACCGATGGCATCGTGGACGTCCGAGGTGGCCCCGAAGCCTCTGCTGCTTCGCGAGATCGGTTGATTAAAGCCCAGATACCTGAAGCCCAAAACAAAGGGTGCCGACTCCACACCATTGCCCTCTCCGAGCAAGCCGATCTGCCGTTACTGACCCAGATGGCGCTGCAGACCGGCGGCTTATTCACGGTGTTAAACGAACCCGGTGACCTGATCCCGGTGATGCTTGACGCGTTGGAGCTGGCCCTTCAGTCCCAACAATTGCCGGTGATTGAAAACACAATCCGGGTGGACTCGGACATCTCTCAACTCAGGGTGATCCGCCTAACCAATGAGCACCCGTTGCAACTAACGCGTGATGGCATGACGATCGACGCCGACCAAACGAGCGTTAGGCAGGCCTGGTATTCAGGAGATGGCTATCAAGCCATGATTTGGACGCAACCGACGCCCGGTACATACGGCCTCATGCACCAAGGCCCATCGGATCGCATCTTAATCGACACCACGGTCAATCTGACGATCACGGAAGCGCCGCCTACCATTGCCGCGAATCAAACGCTCGGTATATCGGCCTTGGTTCAGGGCCCCAATGGATCGCTTGATGACCCAAATCGAACTTACCTGTGGTCCTTTGGGCAAACTGCAGACACCGAACAGCGCCAGGGCAATCAATTGCAGACACAAATTGACAGCCCAACCCCGGGGCGGGCGATCCTGACACTGCAGAGCATCGATGCGACTCACACCCGACAGATCCAACGGGCGTTCCAAGTGCTTGAGGCCATGCCCGAGCTGGATCTAGGCAACAATACGACCCAAGCCATCACCGCTGTGGCGCCACCTCAAGTCACACCCAACGCACCGACCCCCTCGAATCAGCCAGCGAACTCACTTCTGCCGCCGGAGCTCACAACGCGACCCGCTTGGCAACTTGGTTTGGTGATCTTAATCGGCTTGGCCGTGCTCGCACTGGCCATCGGTGCCCTGCAACGACCATCGAAACACAAATAAGGAATTGGTATGTTTGAACTCATTCATGGACTCGGCAACATCATCTGCGTATTGGCGTTGGTGGGCGTGCCCATTGCCATGATTAAGCCCCAACTTATCAAGCAATCGACGCGCTTGGATGCCATTAAGCTATTGGGCGGTCTGTTTGTCGCCGGATTCATTTTGGTGGCCGTCGGCGCCTACTATGGCGGCATGCTCACCGCATGAGGGGGGCTTTTGACCTCTCAGATCGCACTTACGCCCTGGATCTGATCGGAGACATCCACGGGCATGCCGACGCCCTCACACGGCTATTAGATCAACTGGGCTATCGTAAAAAAGATCAACGATGGCATCACCCAAGCGCCCGAATTCTGTTTTTGGGCGATCTGATTGATCGCGGCCCAGCACAGCGTGAAACCGTTGAAATTGCATATGAACTCTGCGAAAGCGGATTGGCGCAGTGCTTGATGGGCAACCATGAATTCAATGCCGTGGGATTTGTCACCGAACGAGACGATGCACCGGGCCAATTCGTGCGCAGCCATACTGACAATCACATTCGGCAGCATGAGGCTTTTTTAGACGCGTATGCCAACGATCAGGCCGGATACATACAGGCGCTTGATTGGTTTAAAACGCTCCCTCTGTGGGCCGAGACCTCCGCCCTCCGCGCCGTTCATGCATGCTGGCATGTCCCCTCACAAGTTGCCTTGGCCCCCTGGCTGACTGACAACCATGCCCCCAAAGACGCCACCTTTTTCACCGACAGCGGCATACCTGGCTCCTTAGCCTGGGAGGCACGTGAAGTGCTGCTAAACGGACTTGAGACCCGTTTACCTGGCGAGGCCAGCTTTGTGGATTACTACGGCACACGGCGCCGGAAAATACGAGTCAACTGGTGGAGTCCGGCGCAAACAACGTATCGAGATGCGGCCGTCATCGATGACAGCCAACGCGATCGAATTCCAGATATTCCGTTGCAAGAAACGGCGCCTGATTATGCAGAGACCCTATGTTTCTTTGGGCATTACTGGATGCGTGGCAAGCCTCGGGTGACCCATCCAAGGGCCCTTTGCTTGGATTACAGCGTCGCACTCGAGGACGGTTTTTTGTGCAGTTATCGATTCAGCGGTGAGACCGATGCAGTCAACGACCATCTGACATGGGTCGGCCATACATGACATTTCGGTGACATTTTAATGAACAAAGATCACCAATAATTCCGTCACATTGCCACGATAGACTCGAAAAAAACCGGGAGGTTAAAAGGTGTCTATCGAAACCGTCACGCTTGATTCACCGTCTATCGTATCCACACCCATTACCGACAAAACACGTCGCTTTCATAATCCCCCAGGCAGTCCGAACTCGACCGGCTCCGTCCGAGACTTGGTGGGGTATATTGCGCGACAAGCATTTCGGCCCATGCCCAAAGATTGGCCCACCGAACATGCCTTAAGCCCAGAACTGGCTCAACTGCAGCTAGACGCCTCCGGTCCACATGCGATCACATGGCTCGGTCACGCTGCCTTTGCCCTGACACTGGGTGGACGACGCATTGTACTTGATCCTTTTTTAGCCGAGCGGGCCAGCCCCTTTTCGTTTGCCGGGCCGCGCCGGTTTATCCCGGCACCGCTTGGCATCCAAGACTTGGGACCCATTGATACGCTGGTCATATCGCACAACCACTATGACCATCTCTGCTGGCATACGCTCAAGCATCTGCCGAATAAGGCGACGGTCCAGGTCATCTGCCCAACGGGTTTGATGCCCTGGTTTAAGAAACGGGGTTTCAAAGACGTCACTGAGCTCGGCTGGCATCACAGCACCCAAGCAGGCGCCGTCCAAGTCACGGCATTACCTGCAATCCACCACTCTCGGCGCGGCTTGTTTGATGCCAACCGGTCACTTTGGGCTGCGTATCTGTTCGAACTGAACGGATTCAAAATATATTTTGGCGGTGACTCCGCGATGGGGCCTGTGTTCCGCCAAACCGGCCATCGATATGGGCCCATCGATTTGGCTTTACTGGGCATCGGGGCCTATGCGCCTCGGAAACTGCTTCGCTCAGTGCATGCCTCCCCTGAAGAGGCGGTTGAAATGGGGCTGGCAATCCAAGCGAAGCAAATCCTCGGCATGCATTGGGGAACCATCGAGTTATCGGAAGAGGCGGCATTCGAGCCCTGTGAACGCTTTATTAAAGCGGCTCAAAAAGCCGGGTATCAGGACGATGCCATTTGGCTTCCGGCGGTTGGAGAAACACGGATCCTAGAGGGTCTGTGCCAGTCTGACGCCATCCTCGAACCCCTATACGCAAAAACGGGCACCTAAGTGCCCGTTTTCGTATGCGGCTGATCGGATGCGATCAGTCGATCAGGTTCAGCTTGCTCACTGCCACTTTGCCATTCCGGCCAGCTGACAGTTCGAATTCAACCCGCTGATTGTCTTCGAGACGATCCAGACCGTTCTCTTTAACGGCTGAAATGTGAACAAATGCATCATCACCGCCTTCATCAGGGACAATGAAGCCAAACCCTTTGGTTTCGTTAAACCATTTTACTTTACCAGTTTGCATGCGTATTCCTCAGCAACTGTGCAGATGCCCGACAGTCTGCACTTTTAACTTGATATGCCAGTCAGTGTTGCTATGACGCGGACACATGCTAAGCACTCGGACACGTTCAGGGTCGCAGGTTCTCAGCCAAAGTCAACGACGAAGTGATGACAACCCTGTGAAATTGGTCGATCTGTGCGAAAAACTTACAACCAGCGTCTCACTCTCGCCTGATACGCGAGAAAACTGTCCCCAAACTTGTCCGCTAAGATCCGCTCCTCTGGCATCACCTGAAATTGGTTAAGCCACAGATAGGCAGCCAAGAACCAAATCGGACTTAGTGGGTGCACTGGGGAGCAGAGCCATGGCAGCAAAACACCAAGCAAAGCGACATACATGGGGTTCCGCGACCAAGCAAAGACCCCATGGGTGACTAAGACTCGAGTGTCTTCTGGGCTCCATGGATGGACGGTGGTCTTGCATTGCAGGCAACCCCACAAACCCCCGAGGCCATACAGTGAGGCGACGAACAGACAGGCAACGATCAGCCAAGTTGGCATGGAAATCCATGCGACAGGCCAAACCCAAAGACTCAACGCATGCAAACCCGCCGCAACGGCGACGATCAATGGCGGTGGGATTTTGAGTTCCAGTGATTGCAAAGACAGCCTCGGCCGATCTTTCATTTGAAATGATTGGTCGGGACGGCAGGATTTGAACCTACGACCCCTTGCACCCCATGCAAGTGCGCTACCAGACTGCGCCACGCCCCGAGAGCGGTGAAGTATACAGCGAACTAATCAGACAGCAACCGCCGGACGTGCTCAAGCTCTCGGATCACCTCGCGAAGGGCCATGCCCTTGGAGTCGTCTTGCGTCGCTTCAGACCGAGCGGCGTCTTCGTCTTCGATTCGCTGTTTTGCACCTGAAAGGGTAAAGCCTTGTTGATGCACCAACGCACGGATACGCCGGATCATGATGAGGTCTTGGTAGCGATAATATCGGCGGTTACCCCGACGCTTATCGGGCTCTAGCTGTTCAAACTCTTGTTCCCAGTACCGAAGCACGTGGGGCTTCACACCACACAGACGGCTGGCTTCACCAATGGTGAAATAGACCCGATCGGGGATCTGAGGCAGATCATCGTCGAACAGGTCTACGGTATTCATACATCGTCTACCGGGTGATAACGCTCAACCTGCGAGCGAAGCTTCTGTCCCGCTCGGAAGGTCACTACCCGACGGGCACTGACCGGAACTTCCTCACCGGTTTTTGGATTTCGGCCGGGGCGTTCTTTCTTGTCGCGTAATTCAAAATTACCGAAACCGGATAACCGGACTGGCTCACCATCAATCAGAGAATCACTGAGCTCCTCAAACAAAAGTTCCACCAGTTCTTTGGCTTCCCGCTTGTTCAAGCCCACAACCTCGTTAAGGTGTTCCGATAAATCAGCCTTTGTTAGTGCTGCCATGCGCTTATCCTCTCAACTCGGCGTTTAGTTTTGTCTTTAACACCGACACCACGGCCTCGATCACTTCCTGAATCGCTGCCTCATCCAAGGTACTCTCTGTATCCTGCAAACTCACCGTCAGGGCCAAGCTTTGCATTCCCTCGCCGACTCCCGGCCCTCGGTATACATCAAATAGCTGCACATCCCGAATACGCGAGTCGTCTACCGACCCGACCGCAGAACGTACATCGGCCCAAGTGATGGCTTCTTTCACCAAAATCGCCAAATCCCTCGACACACGAGGATACCTCGAAATGGCTTTAAAAGCAGTGACTTGGCCCGATAAAAACGGCGCCAGCTTGGCATCCATCAAATACAGAGGTTTGGGCAAATCCAAACTTTTCGCCCATTTTGGATGCAAACGACCGGCGACACCGATCACCTGACCATCCACCGACAGTTCAGCCGTTTGGCCTGGCGCCAAGGCGGGATGCGTCGCAGGCGTCCAGGTGATCTCGGGACCTCCATTGAGCTGACTTACGCCCGAAATCAGACCCTTCAGATCAAAAAAGTCGACGTCTCGAGCGCCCTGAAAATGCACGGGGTCCACCTGACCATACAGAGCCAAGCCCAGTCGCTCTGACTGATCCAATCCAGTGTCCGTACCGACAAAACATTGGCCCGTCTCAAACACACGCACTCTCGAGGCCTGACGATTCACGTTATGGCGTACTGCATCAACCAAACCCGGAAACAATGAACGCCGCATCTCAGCCATATTCGACGCAATGGGGTTTGCTAAGCGTACCCCGACCTGCCCATCGCCCAACATAGCTTGGCTTTCGGGGGCAACGAAGCTGTAGGTAATGACTTCTTGCAAGTCTTGGTCAACCAGATAGTGCTTTAGACGGCTGACCGGGGTCTCCGCTTCCGGAACCGGTGCCATCGATACCGCCTGAGCGGGTAGCGATACCGGCAAATTGTTGTATCCGTAGATACGCGCCACTTCTTCAACCAAGTCTTGCTCGATCGCGAAATCAAAGCGCCAACTTGGCGCTTTGCAGCGGAAGCCTTGAGGTGTCTCAGCGACTTCGCAACCCAGTGCCTCCAACATGCCACTGACTTGCGCCTGAGGCAGGTCAATCCGCAATTGTTGACGCAAGCGACTGTGTGTCAGCTCAACCTCGCGGATTACCGGGAGGTGTGCGGCTTCTTCGGTCGTCACACGTGGCCCGGGCTGTCCACCACAGATTTCGACCAAAAGGGCTGTCGCCCGCTCACTGGCGCGCTCTGCCAACTGCCAATCCACGCCTCGCTCAAATCGCGCCGACGCATCGGTGTGCAAACCAAAACGACGCGCCTTACCGGCAATGACAATGGGATCAAAAAATGCAGATTCCAAAAACACATCGCAAGTCGACTCAGAGATCCCTGAATGCTCGCCGCCCATGATCCCAGCGAGAGCCAAGGGCTTCTCAGCATCGGCAATGACCAATACGTCATCACTTAGGGTCAATTCCTTACCATCCAGTAAGGTCAGTGTTTCGCCCGATTTTGCGAAGCGAACTTGAACTTCCTGAGACAGCTGCGCCAGATCAAACGCGTGCATCGGCTGACCCAACTCGAGCATAACGTAGTTTGTGATGTCGACGACCGCATCGATCGAGCGAAGACCCGACCGGCGAAGGCGCTCAACCATCCAAAGCGGCGTAGGTGCCGAGATATCGACGCCTTTAATGACGCGACCCACATAGACAGGGCATCCTTCTGGGGCCATCAAACGAACCGGAAAGCTGTCATCAATCTCAGGGCTCACGGCATCACAAGGCACCGCATTGAACGTCGTCTCTGTTAAGACAGACAGCTCTCGAGCCAGCCCCGTGATCGACAAACAATCACCTCGGTTAGGCGTCAGATCCACTTCCACAATGGCATCCGGCAGTCCAAGGTAACGATCAAGCGATTCGCCCACAGGAGCGTCCGACGCCAATTCCATCAGCCCGTCGCGCTCATCCGAGAGGCCCAACTCATCCGCCCCACACAGCATGCCCTGAGACAATACACCGCGCAGTTTGGCTTCTTTAATCTTAAAATCTGGCCCGACCTGGCCACCGACCTTGGCAAAGGGGGCTTTGAGACCGGCACGCACATTGGCGGCACCGCAGACCACCTGAAACGTCTCTGAACCGTCGGTGACTTCACAGACATTCAGTTTGTCGGCGTCCGGATGCGGCGACACCGAGACGACCTCGCCAACCACCACATGCGAAAAGACGTTTGAGGCCGGCTCAATCGCATCGACCTCAAGCCCCGCCATGGTCAACCGACTGACCAGCTCATCATCGGAAATATCCGCTGGGCAAAGGCTTTTTAACCAAGAAATACTTGCTTTCATGCTTATCCGTGAAACTGTTTCAGAAATTGCAGGTCATTCTCAAAGAACAACCGAAGGTCACCTATGCCGTATCTCAGCATGGCCAAGCGCTCAACGCCCATACCGAAGGCGAACCCGGTATACACAGAGGTGTCGATGCCTGTCTGTTCGAATACCTTCGGATGCACCATGCCGCACCCCATGACCTCGAGCCATCCAGTCTGCTTACACACACGACATCCCGAGCCTTCGCACATCACACATTGCACGTCCACTTCGGCCGACGGCTCGGTGAATGGAAAATAACTGGGTCTGAACCGCACATCGAGGTCTGCCTCAAAGAACCGGTTCAAGAACATCACCAAGGTGCCTTTTAAGTCCGAGAAGCTGATATCCCGATCCACCACCAGCCCTTCGATCTGATGGAACATGGGCGTATGGGTCAAATCGTGATCACACCGATACACACGGCCCGGCGCCACAATACGAATCGGCGGCTCATTGGACATCAAAGTTCGAATTTGCACGGGCGAGGTGTGTGTGCGAAGCACCCGACCGTCCTCAAAATAAAACGTGTCATGCATCGCTCTGGCCGGGTGATGCGATGGAATATTGAGGGCTTCAAAATTGTGCCAATCGTCCTCGATCTCAGGACCGGTGGCGACTTCGTATCCGAGCGATGCGAATAAGGCATTCAGACGTTCGAGGGTGCGCGTGACCGGATGCAAACCGCCCACAGCACTCGGCCGACCGGGCAAGGTCACATCAATCGCATCCCGCGCGAGCGCCAGGTCTTCAGCCGCCTGCTCAAGCGCTGATTTCTTGGTTTCAATGGCCTCAGAAACCGCGTCTCTGACCACGTTGATTTGCGCGCCGGCAGCCGGACGTTCTTCAGGTGGCAGGCGACCCAAGGTCTTCATCTGCTCGCTGATGAGTCCTTTCTTGCCGAGATACTGAACCCGTACTTCGTCTAAGCCTGCTAAAGACTCAGCCTGAGAAACGGCAGAGAGCGCTTCGTCTTGAATCCGTTGTAATTCGGTCATCTTCTATCCAATCGCATAAAAAAGGCCGCGAGGAATATTCCAGGCGGCCTTCTCGTCAGTCACCTCGTGGGTGACCGCTTAGCCTTTCGCCTGCGCCAATGCGGCTTTTGCCTGCTCTGCTAAGGCAGCAAACGCAACCTTTTCATGCATGGCAAGATCCGCAAGAACGCGACGATCCATCTCGATGTTGGCTTTTTTCAAACCATCGATAAAACGGCTGTAGCTCAAACCACACTCACGGGCGCCGGCGTTAATCCGGGCAATCCACAGTGCGCGGAACTGACGCTTCTTCTGGCGACGGTCACGATAAGCGTACTGGCCTGCTTTGATGACCGCCTGCTTGGCAACACGGAATACACGCGAGCGTGCACCGTAGTAGCCTTTGGCTTGCTTTAAAATTTTCTTGTGACTGGCACGTGCGGTGACACCGCGTTTAACTCTAGGCATGGGTCTCTCCTTTTACCGTGTACCAGGCAGCATGCGATGGATCAGCTTGATATCAGCAGCTGCCACCATCAAGGTTCCGCGCAGGTGGCGCTTCCGCTTGGTCGGCTTCTTGGTCAAAATGTGGCTACGGAAAGACTGCTTGTGCTTAAAGCCCTTGGCAGTCTGGCGAAAGCGCTTGAGAGCGCCCGAGTTACTTTTCAGTTTTGGCATGTTTCCTTTTCACTCCGCATTAGAGCTTTCGCTCTTATTTCTTTTTCGGCGCGAAGACCATGATCATCTGACGGCCCTCTAACTTAGGGCGCGCTTCGACAACACCATACTCTTCGAGGTCCTTCTCCAAACGCTCGAGCATTTGCATGCCGAGTTCTTGGTGGGCCATTTCGCGACCGCGGAACCGGATGGTTACCTTGGCCTTATCGCCGTCCTCTAGGAAACGCACCAGGTTGCGCAGTTTTACCTGGTAGTCTCCAATGTCCGTTCCCGGACGAAACTTAATTTCTTTGACCTGAAGCTGATGCTGCTTTTTCTTAGCTGCCGCTTTGGCCTTTTTCTCTTCATACAACCGTTTGCCAAAATCCATAATCTTGGCAACCGGAGGATCCGATGACTCTGCAATCAACACGAGATCAAGTTCGTTCTCACGAGCCGCGACGAGCGCGTCCTTCGTATTTACGACCCCAATCTGGTCCCCAGTGGGTCCGATCAAACGCACCTTCGGTGCTCGAATCTCTTCGTTGATCAATGTGCGCTTTTCACCCGGCGCACCCTTGGGTTGTGCTTTTCTGATTACTCTGTCTCCGATTCCATCATGTAACGGCCACGCAACGCGATATCGCCTTCCAACCGGGTTACAAAGTCATCTAAGGACATCGCACCCAGGTCTTCTCCGGCGCGCGTCCGCACAGCCACCTGATTGTTTTCCACCTCTTTATCGCCGATCACAATGAGATAGGGGACCCGCTGTAAAGTGTGGTGGCGGATTTTATAGCCGATCTTCTCATTGCGCAAATCCGATTTCACTCGAAAACCTTGAGTAGAAAGCATTTTTTCAATATTTCGGGCGTAATCGTGCTGCGCATCCGTGATTGTGAGGACCACCGCCTGAGTCGGAGACAACCAGGGGGGCAAGAAGCCTGCTGTATTTTCTAGCAAAATTCCGACAAAGCGCTCGAGACTGCCCAAGATTGCCCGGTGCAACATTACAGGCACCTTTCGTGAACCATCTTCTGCCACATATTCCGCATCCAAACGGGCCGGCATCGAAAAATCCACCTGCATCGTGCCGCACTGCCAAACGCGACCGAGGCAGTCTTTCAACGAATATTCAATCTTAGGACCGTAGAACGCACCCTCACCAGGCAACTCTTCCCACTCGACGCCGAGTGAATCCAGCGCATCCATCAGGGCACGCTCCGATTTATCCCAGGTGGCATCGTCACCCACTCGTTTCTCAGGGCGCGTTGAAATACGAACGATCATCTCGTCGAAGCCCATATCGTGGTAAACCTCAGTCAATAACTGATTGAAGGTTTTCACCTCCTCCATGATTTGGTCTTCGGTGCAGAATATGTGGGCGTCGTCCTGAACGAAGTTTCGAACACGCATCAATCCATGCAACGACCCTGACGGCTCATTCCGGTGACAGGAGCCAAACTCCGCCAATCGGATCGGCAGCTCGCGATAGGATGTGATCTTCTTGTTAAAAATTTGCACATGGCATGGGCAGTTCATCGGCTTCACTGCGTAGTCGCGGCTTTCGCTCGAGGTGACGAACATATTTTCTTGGTACTTATCCCAGTGCCCCGAGGCCTCCCACAACCGCTGATCGACCAACTGCGGCGTCCGAATTTCTTGATAACCCGAATGCTCTAGACGATCACGGATGTAATCCTCAAGGACGCGATACACAGCCCAGCCGTTGGGATGCCAAAACACCATACCCGGAGCTTCTTCCTGCAAATGGAATAAGTCCAAGGTTTTTGCCAGGTTCCGGTGGTCGCGCTTGGCCGCTTCTTCTAAGAACTTCAAATGCGCTTCAAGATCTGCCTTGCTATTGAAGGCCAACCCGTAGATTCGCTGCAGCTGTTTATTCTCTACGTTGCCGCGCCAGTAAGCCCCGGTCACGTTGGTCAGCTTAAAGTGGCGTAAGAACCGAGTGTTCGGGACATGAGGTCCGCGACACATGTCGGTGTATTCTTCGTGATGGTACAGACCGATGAGGCTCCCATCATCTGGGATGTCATCCCGAATGATCTCAAGCTTATAGGGCTCTTCTCTGCGCTCAAAGGTGGCAAGCGCTTGCTCCCGAGTGGCCCATTCTTTCACCACGGGGTAATCCGTCTTCACCAGTTCTGCCATCCGCTTCTCGAGCGCTTCAAGATCTTCCGGCGTGAGCTGACGCTCATAATCCACATCGTAGTAAAAGCCGTGCTCAATCACCGGACCAATGGCCATTTTGATGCCTGGAAACAGTTGCTGGGCAGCATGTCCAATCAAGTGTGCAAAGGAATGACGGATCACCTCCAACCCTTCCGCATCTTTTGCGGTGATGATTGCGAGATCGGAGTCCTCAGTGATCAGATCCGACGCGTCTTTCAATTCGCCATTAACGCGCGCACAAATGGTCGCCTTCGCAAGGCCTGCACCAATGGATTCAGCGACAGCCATAGAAGACACAGGACCGTCAAACGAGCGTTTGGATCCATCCGGCAAGGTGATTACGGGCATTTTGCACTCCAATAGGAGACCCCTACCAAGGGCCCTTCCAATGTGGTGGAAATTGGTAGGCGCGATTGGATTCGAACCAACGACCCCCACCATGTCAAGGTGGTGCTCTAACCAACTGAGCTACGCGCCTGAAGAGCGCCGGATTATACCGACTTCATCGACTCTGTAAAGAAATGTCAGAGCCGATAGTAATCTCGGAACCAGTCAACAAATTTAGGGATCCCCTCTTCAACCGTCACTTTGGGCGCGTACCCAATCGCCCGGTTCAAAGCAGAGACATCGGCATGAGTAGCCTCTACATCCCCTGCCTGCATTGGCAAGGACTCAATCTGCGCTTTCTTTCCGCAAGCCTCCTCAATCAACTCAAGGTATCGAATCAGATCCACAGGCCGGTCTGAGCCGATGTTAAATACTCGCCAAGGCACGTTCGACGTACCTGGATTGGGGACTTTGGGGTCATACATCGGGTCGGCGGTCGCCACCTGATCAAGGGTGCCAATCACGCCGGAGACGATGTCTGTGACATAAGTGAAGTCTCGCCGATGATGCCCGCCATTAAACAGCTGAACCGGCTGACCTGCCAAGATCGCTCGAGTGAACTTAAATAGGGCCATGTCTGGACGACCCCATGGACCGTATACCGTAAAGAAGCGAAGACCGGTGGTCGGCAAGCCAAACAAATGGCTGTAGGTATGCGCCATCAACTCATTCGCTTTTTTCGTGGCCGCATACAAACTGACTGGGTGATCGACCGAATCTTCGACCCGGAATGGCAAGGTCTCATTGGCCCCATACACAGAGCTCGACGAGGCATACACCAAATGCTCAACCTGAGCATGACGACAGCACTCAAGAATATTCATAAAGCCAACTAAGTTGGCATCCACATACGCGTGGGGATTTTCAAGCGAATAGCGAACGCCAGCTTGCGCAGCCAAATGCACCACCCTATCGATCCGATGTGCGGCAAATAAAGCGTCCATGCCCGCTCGGTCTTCAACAGACAATCGCACTTCAGTGTATCCAGAGCGCACCCGAAGTTTTTCACCGCGCGCTTCTTTTAACGAGACTTCATAGTAGTCGTTAAAGTTATCGAGGCCGATGACCTCATCGCCCCGGTCCAACAACTGGTGACTGACCGTTGACCCAATAAACCCGGCTGCTCCGGTAACCAATACTCGCATCGTCTACATCTTCGCTATCAATCGGGCCGATCCTAGTAGAAACCAGGCCACTAAACTGGTGACACACACTAACACAAGGGTGCCAGCCCAGGTCATCACCGGTTGTTCAAGTGTGACACCGTATTTCACCAAAGCAGTCGCTAAGGCCGCCATGGGAAACCCGAATGCCCAGTTCGCTGGATAAAAAGAACGACCCAACACCCGAAACACCATCGGCAACAAAGCCACCCATAGAAAACCGGCAAACAGCGTCAAAATCAGTCCGGGCAACCAATAGGCCTCTGTCATCATCAACGACCACGAGACGGCGCCGATGGCAGGCGGTGCAACCAGAATCATTTGTGAGGCCTCGAGTTCGGGCGGCAATGGCTTCACAGTGATCAATCGAAGCAATACGATCGGCAATAAGGCCAGCCACAACAAAATACCAATTGAGAAGCCCACCCAAGCCAAGGCGTATTGGCCATATTCCATCGCACCCACTGGAATCACGATATTGCCCACTGCCGGGATAAACCAACCCGGCGATACCTGATCGAGACTGACATCTCCCTGGAACCAACCGTTGATCAACCACAACAAAAACGCGATGTGAAGCACACTGCCAAGCCAAAGAACCGTCACGCCAACCGAGGGCAAGACAGGACCGATTAGAGCCGCCAACAACATCAGGCCTATGGTCAGTCCCGCTGGCAAGATCCGCGTGTGCGGATGGGCCACGGCCTCCATAAAAGCCGCACGATGCATCAAATGAAATACGATCGACCCAAGACCCAATAAGCCGAACGCCAACAAAGTAATCATCACGGCACTGGTTAGGGGCTGCGGCCAACCGCCATATTCAGCGAACGCACGCCATGCCAGCGCTGTTCCAAATAAACTCATCACCGCGGGGGCAAACCGAATCGGCATCGTGTTCCTCTATGATTTAAAAGCCATGGACTGCAGTTCAGCCAGAGAATCCCGAATGGCAGCGGCTTTCTCAAACTCGAGCGACTTCGCCGCTTTAAACATTTCGTCTTCAAGCCGCGTAATTTCTTTCGATAACTGCGCGGGCGTCAAGGTGGATGGATCCACCGTGACCACAGATTTCGTTTCCGACACCACCCGATCCTTGGCTTTACGACCTCGACTGCCTGGCGTTTCACGATGCGCCCCTTCCATCACATCATCAATCCGCTTTTGAATCGATTTCGGAGTGATGCCATGCTCTTCATTGAAAGCTAGCTGTTTGACTCGACGACGCTCCGTTTCCTCAATGGCTCGTGTCATCGAGTCGGTCATCTTATCGGCATACAAGATGGCATGGCCGTTGACGTTACGGGCCGCTCGACCGATGGTCTGAATCAGCGAACGGTCTGAACGCAAGAACCCTTCTTTATCGGCATCCATGATCGCCACCAAAGACACCTCCGGCATATCGAGGCCTTCACGTAGGAGGTTAATCCCGACGAGCACATCGAATTCGCCTTTTCTGAGATCACGGATGATCTCAACACGCTCCACCGTATCGATATCGGAGTGCAGATAACGAACCCGCACTTGATGCTCCATCAGATAATCGGTGAGGTCTTCCGCCATCCGCTTGGTCAGCACTGTGATCAACACCCGTTCGTTCAGCGCCACCACGCGGCGAATTTCACTCAAGCAGTCATCGACCTGTGTCCCGGCCGGACGCACTTCGATCGTGGGATCTACCAGTCCTGTGGGTCGCACGACCTGCTCAACGATTTGCGCTTGGTGCGTTGCCTCGTAATGAGACGGTGTTGCTGACACAAAAATCATCTGGGGCGCCAAGGCCTCCCACTCTTCAAATTTCAGAGGGCGATTGTCCAAGGCGGACGGCAATCGGAAGCCATACTCGACCAGTGTCTCTTTCCGACTGCGGTCGCCCCGATACATCCCACCAATCTGCGGCACCGTCACGTGCGACTCATCAATCACAAGCAAGGCATCGGGCGGCAAATAGTCAAACAAGGTGGGCGGTGCATCGCCTGCAGGTCGGCCGGACAAATAGCGCGAGTAGTTCTCAATCCCCTGGCAGTAGCCGAGCTCAGCAATCATTTCCAAATCAAATTTGGTGCGCTGCTCGAGCCGTTGCGCTTCGAGAAGTTTTCCCTGGTCTCGAAATTGCGCCAACCGCTCTTTGAGCTCTTCTTTGATGTCGTCGAGCGTCCCGACCAGACGGTCACGCGAGGTGACGTAGTGGGTTTTCGGATACACAGTCAGACGGGGCACTTTCCGAAGCACCTGACCGGTCAGCGGATCAAAGTATGAAAGCTGCTCGATTTCTGCATCAAACAACTCGATTCGGACGGCCTCCCGATCGGATTCCGCCGGAAAGATGTCAATTACATCGCCCCGCACGCGGTACGTGCCGCGGCCGAAGTCCATGTCATTGCGTTTGTACTGAAGCTCAGCCAGGCGCCGTAAGATCTGACGTTGATCCAGTGTCATCCCGCGAGTCAGGTGCAACACCATCTCGTGATAGGCCTCGGGATCG
>CBFHVZ010000003.1:0-81125 GCA_965659195.1 Litorivicinaceae bacterium | reverse complement strand
CCTAGACCATAAATTGACGACACGGTGGCGACGATGATGACATCGTCTCGTTCGAGTAAGGCTTTGGTCGCCGACAACCGCATCTGCTCAATGTGATCGTTAATCGAGGCATCTTTCTCAATGAAGGTGTCACTCGAGGGCACATAGGCCTCAGGCTGGTAGTAATCGTAGTAGGACACAAAGTACTCAACCGCGTTGTGCGGAAAGAACTCTTTGAACTCACCATAGAGCTGTGCCGCCAGTGTTTTGTTGTGCGCCATGATGATGGTCGGCCGTTTGACCGCCTCAATGACCTTGGCAACGGTGAAGGTTTTACCGGAGCCCGTCACACCCAATAACGTCTGGTGCGCCAAGCCAGCTTCGACCCCTTGAACCAAGCCTGCGATGGCCGTCGGCTGATCACCGGCTGGTTCAAACTCAGACACCACCTGGAAGGGATACGACTGGTCGTGACTCATGCGACGGTGCTCATCGCCCACTGAATGGCGACGCCTGCGAACAGCCAACTGGCTAGGACACGAAGACCAATGGGTGCCGCGACTGGCACCCATTCTGTGGCCTGTTTCAACACACCGCCCATAAAGCTCGCTGTGGCCACTAGGAACAGTGCCGCCATGCCTGAAATCAATCCATCCTCTGCCAAATCGGCATGCGCACTCAAGAGATGGACCATGGCGCCGTATGCCGCTATCGCCACACCCACAGACAAGACCCAAGACGGTGTCGAGCGGCCGGCTGTCATCCAAAGCGACAGCCCCAAAAACAGAGCCCAAATCAGTGGCATGGGCGGCAGAACAAAGGACCAGGTCAGTGCGCCCAGCACGCCGCCAAGGCCTAGACCGGAGAACAGGTAGCCCGCTCGAGGGAGGTGTTGGCATACCCAAATGGCAAACGCCAGCCACAAGGTCCAGCTGACAGCGAGTTCAAACGGCAAGGTGGCACCGGCCTCGAGCCGTTCGATGAGGGTCGGATCCGTCCCCAAGGCATGCGCATAGACCGCCTCAGTCGAGACGACTGAGGCGAATATGAGTGCTGGCTTAGCCCACAAGATAGGTAAGCCCAATGACCGAAATCACCGCACCGCAGCCACGCACCATCCACTCGCCTTTTGGCACAAGGGTGAGGAAACCAAGCCCGATGCCTACCAAATGTAATAAGCCGGTACCGATCACGAAACCAGCCCCATAGGTGATCGCACTGATTTGCTCGGGCATCTCCAGACCGTGCGCGTAGCCATGAAACACCGCGAACACGCCGACCAATACCATCGCGAGCGCCAGAGGGGCCTTCACTTTAAATAGAATCAATGCGCCCAACACCACGCCAGAGAGCGCAATGATCAGTTCAACCAACGGCAACTGCAGACCCAAAATGCCAAGAACGGCACCGGCCGCCATGATGGTTGGGAACACAATGGGCAAAAGCCATACGGCCCGATCACCCAAAAACGCACCCCAGAGACCCACGGCCACCATCGCAATCAAATGGTCATAGCCTAAAATCGGATGCAAAAACCCGGTGGCAAATCCACCGCCCGCCCCATGCGTTACATGAGCCAAGGCCACCGAGGGAATCAAGGCGCACACTAAAATCAGTAACTGCCGCATATCGAACTCCGTAAATGATGATGAAGTGGTGCGCTAAACTCCCTCGCAACGCAGATCGGAGGATACCCGACTGGCGCGCAGAAAGGCACCGCCCAATCCAAGATCGGATCGATCACAAACTCATGAGGTCAGATAAAAAAGGGGCATTCGAAAATGGCTCCGCGAGCAGGACTCGAACCTGCGACCAAGAGATTAACAGTCTCCTGCTCTACCAACTGAGCTATCGCGGAACTCAGGATGGGCGCGAAGATTAATGACTCGCATCGCCAACGTCAAGTCCATTCGTTGGCAAAGACGGCGAAAGAACCGTAATCATGCGCGATCGATTCTTCTCAAGTGTCTTCACGCCAATCCCCTTGATGGCAAGCAACTCCTCCGGCGTTTGAATCGGCCCGAAACGCTCCCGGTAGGCGATGATTTGTTCCGCCCGCTTCAAACCAATACCGCTCAATACAGAGGCAATCTCAGCCGCAGAAGCTTGATTTAAGTCCACACGGTCAGCGGCGCTGGCCGACCCCACCCAACACACCAAGGCCAAAATAAGCCAACGCATCGGCCACATCCTCATCGTGAAAAGCACAGGATAGAAACAGCAGGGTCAGTAATGATCCGTGATTACGGATTGGACTGTGAGATTTCGTCCAAAATACGAGTCAGCGCGGCGGCTGGGTCATCCGCCTGGGTGATAGGGCGACCAATCACCAAATAATCGGATCCCTCTCTTAGCGCATCAGCCGGCCCCACCACGCGAGATTGGTCGTTGGCACCGGCCCAGCTCGGCCGTATTCCCGGAGTGACCAAGGTAAAGTCTGAGCCCAGATTGGATTTCAGCCGGGCCGCTTCCTGAGCCGAACAGACCACACCATCGAGCCCAGATCCTTTCACCAATCGCGCGAGCCGGTCGACCTGTTCAACCACTGGGTCTGTCACACCGATATCCGCTAAGCCATCTGCATTCATGCTGGTTAAGACGGTCACGCCAATCAAGAGAGGCTGGCACGATTCACCTGCGATCGCCTCTCGACTGGCTTCCATCATGGCCCGTCCACCTGATGCGTGGACGTTCACCATCCACACACCCATGCGGGCAGCCGACTTCACAGCCATGGCACAGGTATTGGGAATGTCATGAAACTTAAGATCCAAGAACACCTCATGACCTGCTTGATGACACCGCTCAACGGCCTTAGGACCGAGGCTTGTGAAGAGTTCCTTGCCAATTTTTACCCGACATAGGGTGGGCGGTAATTGCTTAATCAAACGATCAAGGCCAGCCTCATCGGCCACATCAAGCGCCACAATCACCGGTGACTTCATAAGCGGGTTCTCTTCTTCGGCCATACGACCAAGGCAAGGGTCAAGATGCCGCCGAAACACGCGCCAACGAAAAATGTAACCGCCAAGGTCAAGGCGAGACTGATATTGGCCATTTCAAACCAGATGAAGTCCAAAGTGACCGGGGTTGAATTGAAGAGATACAACAAACAACCGACCACGATCAGGCCCAGAACCCAGGCCGCCGTGACCAATCGCTTAAGGAGTTTCATCCCTTTTGGGCGTCCAAAAAGGCGGAATTGACCGCTTCGCGGAGCTCTTTGCCTGGCTTGAAGTGCGGCACCGCCTTGGAATCCAACACGACCGATTCACCGGTCTTAGGATTACGGCCTACACGCGCCTTCCGTTTGTGCAACGAAAAAGACCCAAAGCCACGAAGCTCGATGCGCCCACCTTCGATCAACTGATGACTCATGCGTTCGAAGATGGCCTTCACCGCCAGTTCCACATCCTTGGGAGGTAATGCTGGATAACGGGTTGAGATCCGTTCAATCAGCATCGATTTGGTGATACCTGACATAACTTTTCCATCAAACGGCCGGGCGAACCCGGCCGATCACGCTGAGATTATGCGCGCCCTTCCATTTGGGCTTTGATCAATTCACCGATGGTGGTTGGGCCTACTTCGCCCTCATCCGCCGTCGAATCGTTCAAGTTGCGCAATGCTTCTTTCTCTTCAGCTTCTTCCATCGCACGGATAGACAAAGAGATGTTGCGTGTCTTTTTATCGACATTGATGATCTTCGCTTCGACTTCATCGCCCACGTTCAAGACGTTGCGTGCGTCTTCCACACGATCACGAGACAGCTCAGATGCCTTCAATGTGGCTGTAACACCATCACCCAGGTCAACAGTCGCTTGCTTAGGCTCGACTTCAGTCACGGTGCCGCGAACCACTGCGCCTTTCTCATTGCCTGACATAAAGCCGCCCATTGGGTCTTCAGACATCTGCTTCACACCCAGTGAGATGCGCTCACGCTCTGGGTCCACCGCCAAAATAACGGCTTCCAGATCTTCGCCTTTCTTGAAGTTACGCACGGCCACTTCACCTGGCTCGCTCCAAGACAGATCCGACAGGTGAATCAATCCATCGATACCGCCTTCCAAACCGATGAAGACCCCAAAGTCTGTGATCGATTTAATAGGGCCAGAGACCTTCTCGCCCTTGGCATGCGTGGCTGAGAACGCTTCCCATGGGTTGACCTTGCACTGCTTGATACCGAGCGAGATACGACGACGTTCTTCGTCGATATCCAAGACCATAACTTCCACTTCATCGCCCAACGACACAATCTTCGATGGGTGAACGTTTTTGTTGGTCCAGTCCATTTCAGACACGTGTACCAAGCCTTCCACACCCTCTTCGATCTCAGCAAAACAGCCGTAATCTGTAAGGTTGGTGATACGTGCGTTGACGCGCGTATTGACTGGGTAACGGTTCTTGATTTCGACCCATGGATCTTCGCCCAATTGCTTGAGTCCGAGAGACACACGGTTACGCTCACGATCAAATTTCAACACTTTCACGTCGACTTCGTCGCCCACAGCCACCACTTCAGATGGGTGCTTGATACGCTTCCAAGACATGTCTGTGATGTGCAGCAGGCCGTCGACACCACCCAGATCTACGAATGCACCGTAGTCGGTCAGGTTCTTGACGATACCCTTGACTGCTTGGCCTTCGACCAAGTTTTCCAACAGCGCTTCGCGCTCTTCTGAATTCTCTTGTTCCAACACCGCACGGCGCGAAACCACCACGTTGTTGCGACGCTGATCGAGCTTGATTACCTTGAACTCGAGCTCTTTGCCTTCCAAATGGCCTACATCACGCACTGGGCGCACATCTACCAATGAACCAGGCAAGAACGCACGGATGCCTTCCAGATCGACTGTAAAGCCGCCTTTGACCTTGCCGTTGATGATACCCATCACGACGGCGTTTTCTTCGTGGGCTTTTTCAAGATCAATCCACGATTCAGCACGCTTCGCCTTCTCGCGCGATAACCGCGTGGCACCGAATCCATCTTCAACTGCATCGAGCGCCACTTTGACAGAGTCGCCGACGTTGACGGTCATCTCACCGGCTTCAGTCAGGAATTGGGATTTCGGGATAGCGCCTTCTGATTTAAGGCCTGCGTTTACGATGACAAAGTCTGCTTCAATCGCGACCACGGTGGCGTCTACGATTGCGCCTGGGGTCATGTCGATGTCGTTAAGACTCTGCTCAAAGAGTTCTGCGAAGGTTTCGCTCATTCAATTGTCCTATCGTTTTCGGCTATTCAGCCGTCCGTCCGATCAGCCCGGGCGGAGTTGGTTTCTTGGGGAAGGCGCGCGATATTGCTGATGTCGCAACCCTACCCATCTTTGGTTCTACGCCACCCCACAGGCAGCGCAGTGTGCTCGGACATCCGCCAACACGTCGGCGGGTGTTTTATCTGAACTATCAATCACGTACGCGTTATCGGCAGGCACCAACGGTGCCACAGCGCGCGTTCGATCTCGGACGTCCCGAATTTCGAGGTCGCGTAGTATAGCGGAACGCTCAACTGTTTGACCAGACTGAATTAATTCTTGGTACCGACGCTCGGCTCTGACCTCAACGCTTGCATCTAAAAAAATCTTGCAGGGCGCATCCTGAAACACCACCGTACCCAAGTCCCTGCCATCGCCTACCAGCCCCGGAGGCCGGGCTTGCCGACGCTGAAGCGCCATCAAGGCCTCTCGAACTTTGGGATGCACTGCAACCTGGCTGGCTGCATCAGCCACAGCTTGAGTGCGCAGTGCACTTGAGACATCACGGCCGTTTAAAGACACTTCCGTGTGATGCTCGGTGAAGGGAAAACACAAGTCCAAACCATCCGCCAAAGCCGTTAACGCATCGGCATCGTCCAAGGCAACTCCGCCATCGAGCGCGGCCAAACCAAGAACTCGATAGATCGCTCCACTGTCGAGTAGATGGAAGCCTAATTCTTTTGCCAACAAGCGGGCCACCGTGCCTTTCCCAGCACCACTGGGCCCATCAATGGTGACCACTGGAATGGTCAAAGCGTCACCGTCAAGTCAAACCCCACCTCGCGGGCTAAGCCGACAAAGTTGGGGAAGCTCGTGGCCACATTGGCACAATCATGAATCTGGACAGCGGTTTTCGCCAAACACCCAGCCACCGAAAATGCCATGGCAATTCGATGATCCTCATGGGCTTCCACCACCCCAGCTTCGAACCGAAACTCGGGACCCCCACCCTGAATGACCGCGCCATCTGGGGTTCCCTCAATGGATACGCCGAGCGCTGACAGACCGTCCACCATGCTCTGAATACGATCCGACTCTTTCACACGCAATTCTTCAGCACCGGTGATACGAGTCACGCCGGAGGCACAACTGGCTGCCACAAAGAGCACCGGGAACTCATCGATTGCGAGCGGTACCAATGCCTCAGGTACGTCAATGCCATGCAGGGGCGCATAGCGAACCCGGATGTCTGCCACCGGTTCTCCGCCCACCTCGCGCTCGTCTAAGAGCGTGATATCAGCTCCCATCAAGCGCAAAATCTCGATCACGCCGACCCGCGTTGGATTCACACCCACATGCTCAAGTGTCAGATCCGAGCCCGGCACAATGGAGGCGGCTACCAGAAAAAATGCCGCCGAGGAAATATCAGAAGGCACATCAATGTGACACGCAGTCAGTCGCCCGCCACCCACCAGACGACAGGTCGATCCGTCTCGAGTCACGCTGTATCCAAATCCAGCCAACATCCGCTCGGTATGATCGCGCGTCGGGGCCGGTTCGGTCACACTGGTCTCCCCTGCCGCATAGAGTCCGGCCAATAGCAACGCGGATTTCACCTGAGCACTGGCCACCGCCAAGTCGGTATGACAGCCCACAAGCGACTGGCCGCCTTGAATACTCACAGGCGGCGTACCATCGGGTGCCGTGTGAATAGTGGCACCTAACCGAGACAAGGGCTCAGACACGCGGCGCATCGGACGACGCGACAGTGAGCTGTCACCTGTGAGTTCGGAATCAAACGATTGCCCAGCCAAAATGCCCGACAACAGCCGCATGGATGTGCCAGAGTTACCCATGTAAAGCGGACCGGCAGGCGCTTTCAAGCCATCCCGACCGACGCCGTGCACTGTGACGCGTCCACCTTCGGGCCCCTCAATACGTACACCCATGTCCCGAAATGCCTGCACGGTGGCAATCGCATCCTCGCCCTCTAAAAACCCTTCGACAGTGGTTGTGCCGTCGGCCAAGGCACCTAGCATGATCGCCCGGTGGCTGATGGACTTATCGCCCGGCACCCGGATCCGGCCCGCCAAGCCGTGTTTTGACGGACTTACATGGAATTGTGAGGGGTGAGAATCCGTCACCGGCGGGACTCCTTGTTCAGATAGTGAAGAAAATAAACGTCGCGTCGCGCGTGCCCGCTCAAAACTGCGCATCAACCCATCGCCATCGCCTTCGGCGATCGCTGATCGCAATTCAGCCAGTCGTGCTTGATACCGGTCGAGTCCACCGAGCAACGCGTCGCGATTGGCCAAACTAATGTCACGCCACATCGTCGGATCACTGCCGGCTATCCGTGTAAAGTCTCGGAATCCACCAGCTGCGTAGCGAAAAATCTCTAAATGCTGATCGTCATCTGACAGCGCATGCACCAAGCCAAAGGCCAACACATGAGGCAAGTGACTGGTCAGAGCCAGAATTTCATCGTGACGCGCAGCATCCATCCGAGACACCTGAGCGCCGAGCGCATGCCAAAACTGCTCGACCTGTGCCACAGCGCTGGGTGCCGTCGTATGTGTTGGCGTCAGAATCACTTGGTGTGCAACATACAAATCAGGATTCGCCGCATCGACCCCGCTCTGCTCGCTGCCGGCAATGGGATGACCGGGAACAAACCATTCGGGCACCTCGCCCAAGACGGCCTCAATGTCAGCCAAAACACTGCCTTTGGTCGAGCCTGCATCGGTGACAACCGTACCCTCAGAGCGGGCCTTGGCGACGGCTTCGAACACAGACCGAAATTGCCCCATCGGTACCGCAATTAGCACCAAATCGGCATCGGCTATGGCCGACCCAATATGCTCGTGTGCGCGGTCGATCAGCCCGCGAGCCAGCGCCTGCTGGCGGGTCGATTCCGTACGCGCATACCCCTCAACGTGCCAATCCGTTCGCGCCTTAATGCCAGCACAACAAGAGCCACCAATGAGACCCAGGCCGATGACCGTCAGGCGTGTCATAACACCGCTCGAGGATAGGAACCAAGAATCTTTAACTCGGCCGCCTGCACACGCACCTCGTCGAGAAACGCAGCCACCTCGGGGTCGCCCGTATGACCCACCAAGTCAATAAAGAATCGATAAGACCAAACACCGGAGTGAGACGGTCTCGATTCCAACCGCGTCATATCGATCCCGTGGCGCTGAAACGGCTCTAGCAATCGATACAACGCACCTGGCTCATTTTTGACCGACACCAGCAAGGAAGTTTTATCTCGACCGGACGGCTCCGTCAGTTGCTTACCAATCACCAAAAAGCGTGTGGTGTTGTCTGGGCGATCCTCAATAGAACCCGCCAAGACATTCAACCCATAGGTCTCAGCCGCTTGTTCACCAGCAACGGCCGCCAGACCCTCGGAGGCGTCTGCTGTCGAGACCAAACGCGCGGCCTCGGCGTTTGACGACACCGTGTGCCGCTCCACACCCGGCAAATGCATATCGAGCCATTGACGGCACTGGGCCAAGCTTTGCTGATGCGAATAAATCGATTTGACCTCACTCAAAGCCACGCCCGGCTTGACCATCAAGGCCTGATGAATCCGCATTTCGACCTCACCGCAAATAACGAGCGGTGAATCCAAGAAACATTCTAGGGTGTGTGTCACCATTCCCTCGGTGGAGTTCTCCACGGGGACCACGCCATAGTCCAAGTCGCCTGCATCGACGTCTCTAAACACATCAGAAATGGTCGTGAGCGGCCGCGTATCCACGGCATGCCCGAAGTGCTTCAATGCGGCGGCTTCAGTGAACGTACCTTCCGGACCCAGATACCCAATGGCTAAGGGTCGCTCGAGCGCCAAACACCCCGACATGATTTCACGAAAAATCCGCGCCACTTCGGCACCGGGCAGGGGGCCTTCGTTTCGTTCGATCACGCGACTCAAAATCTGCGCTTCGCGCTCAGGCCGATAATAAACGGGTACCGAACCGGTTTCTGCCATCTCAGCCTGTTTGACCACAGCCACCCGTTGGGCACAAGCCGCCCGGGCATTGATCAGCCGCTGAATTTCTTGGTCAATGGCGTCGATTTCATCACGAATTTTGGCCAGCTCTGGATTCTGCTTCACCCGCGGGTCCTCTCAAACTCGGCCATGAAGTCCATCAACACGGCCACGTCTTGCTCACGAATCGCATTGTAAATTGAAGCCCGCATGCCACCGACACTGCGATGCCCCTTCAAATTCATCAAGCCAGCCTCTTCTGCCGAAGTCAGAAATGCAGCATCGAGATCTTGATCGGCCAACACAAAGGGCACGTTCATCCAACTGCGGCACTTCGTATCCACTGGATTGTGATAAAAATCACTGCGGTCAATCAATCCATACAGGGCCTTGGCTTTCGCTTGGTTGGCCTGCTCCATGGCCGTCACACCGCCTTGCGCTTCTAACCACTGAAGGGTCAATGCCAGAACCCATACAGAAATCACCGGTGGCGTATTGACCATCGAGTCATTATCCAGTTGGCTCTGATAGCGCATCAATCCAGGCATGGTTTGCGGATCACCTTCAAGCAATCCGTCTTTCATAATCACCAGCGTCACGCCGGAGGTACCCAAGTTTTTTTGCGCACCTGCGTAAATCAAATCGAACTCACTAATTGGCATTTGACGCGACAGGATGTGCGACGACATATCCGCCACCACAGGCACCGAAATATCCGCCAAGGATCCAAACCATTCCACACCATGAATCGTTTCATTGGTGCAAATGTGGAAGTACCGGGCATCAGCAGGCACTTGCCACTCGGCTTTATCCGGGATGGTCGTATAACGAGACGCCTGGCTGGACGCCACTTCGACGACAGCGCCGAATTTGCGCGCTTCTTTAACCGCTTTCTCAGACCATGCACCAGTGGTCAGATACGCACCCGGCCGATCATCGGTCAAAAGATTCAAGGGCACTTGCGAAAACTGCAGGGTCGCCCCGCCCGGCAAAAAGAGTGCACGATAGCCGGTTGGAATACCCAACAGGCGCAACAGGCGGGCCTCCGTATCCGCAAACAGTGACACGATGCGGTCATCCCGATGCGAATGCTCCATCACTGAGATGCCAGAACCCTCAAAATCCATGCATTCCGCCTGGATTCGCTGCAACACCTCAAGCGGCAGCGCAGCAGGGCCCGAACAGAAGTTAATCGGCCGCGTCATCGCTTGCTTCCATTGATTCGATGTCTTCCTCGTCGACATCCTCAGCCAAATCCACCTCAGCCAAATCATCGCCTTCGGGCTCAGACACCGCATCCACTCGAACCAGGGATTCACCGTCGCTCAACCGAATCAGCGTCACGCCTTGCGTGTTTCGACCCAACACCGAGATGTGTTCACAGGGTGTGCGCACCATCGTGCCCGCATCGGTAATCAGCAGGAGGTCATCGCCATCGATCACCTGAGCCGCACCCACCACGGGGCCGTTACGGTCAGACGTCTGAATGCCGATCACGCCCATCGCACCCCGGCCTTTACACGGGAATTCACTGACCAAGGTGCGCTTGCCGTACCCCTTCTCACAGGCCAAGAGCAGCGTGGCTTCATCATTGGCCACAATCATAGCGACCACCGATTCACCCGACTCTTTCAAGCGGATCCCACGCACACCCCGAGCCTCACGCCCCATGGGCCGCACTTCGGTTTCGTCGAATCGAGTCACCTTGCCATTTGAGTTCACCAAGATGATGTCGCGGGTGCCGTCTGTGATTGAGGCGCCGACTAACGTGTCGTCTTCGTTGAACTCAATGGCCCGGATACCAGCCGCACGCGGCCGTGCGAATCGTTCCAATGGCACCTTCTTTACAGTGCCACGGGCTGTTGCCATAAACACATAGCGGCCCTCGCCCTGATCGTCTTCGCCCAAGGCCAAGACGGCTGTCACTCGACCGCCATCCTCAAGCGCATCGATCATATTGACGATTGGCTTGCCGCGAGCGTTTCGGCTAGCGATCGGGATTTCATAGACCTTCAACCAGTGCAAGCGACCGGTGTCGGTGAACAGCAACAGGGTGTCGTGTGAGTTCGCGACCAACAACAGATCCACCACATCCTCGTCTTTCAAATTGGTGGCACTCTTGCCTCGACCGCCGCGACGTTGCGCTTGGTAAGCCGCTATCGGCTGGGTCTTCGCATACCCTGTTTTCGAGAAGGTCACCACCATGTCTTCACGCGGAATCAAGTCCTCGGTAGTCAACGACAGGTGGTTTTCAATAATTTCAGAACGCCGCGCATCACCGTATTGTGATTTCACCGCCTCAAGCTCATCGCGAATCACCTGAGTCAATTTGATCGGGTCTGCCAAAATCGCTTCCCGCTCTGCAATTTCTTCTAATATCTGGCTGTATTCAGCCAGCAATTTCTCAATTTCCAGACCGGTCAAGCGATGCAAACGCAGATCCAAAATTGCTTGCGCCTGCTGCGGGCTCAGATGGTACTCGCCATCGATCATGCCGTAGCCGTCTGGCAAATCGTCGGGACGAATCCCACCGGTTCCGGCACGCTCGAGCATGTCGGTCACTGAACCGGGCTTCCACGATGTGGCCACCAAACGATCTTTGGCTTCCTGTGCGTTAGCCGATGCTTTAATCAACTCAATCACAGGGTCGATATTGGCCAGCGCCACCGCTTGACCTTCCAGGATATGCCCGCGCTCACGCGCCTTTCTCAACTCAAATACGGTACGACGGGTGACCACTTCGCGGCGATGACGAATAAAGCAAGACAGCAGGTCTTTTAGGTTCAGGGTGCGCGGCTGACCGTCCACCAAGGCGACGATATTGATGCCGAAACTCGCTTGCAACTGCGTTTGGCTGAACAGATTGTTCACCACCACTTCCGGGGTTTCGCCTCGACGCAGTTCCACCACGATCCGCATGCCATCTTTATCCGACTCATCGCGGAGTTCGGTGATCCCTTCGATCTTTTTCTCTTTCACCAGCTCAGCGATCTTCTCAATCACTTTGGCCTTATTGACCTGGTATGGGATTTCCGTGAACACGATGGATTTCTTGTCATCGCCCTCGATCGTGTAACGCGAGCGCATGATGACTCGCCCACGGCCTGTTGCGTAGGCTTCGCGGACGCCTTCAACGCCGTTAATTAGAGCACCGGTTGGGAAGTCTGGGGCAGGAATGTGTGCCATCAAATCGGTGACAGTCACATCCGGATTATCAAGATACGCCAAACACCCGTTGATGACCTCAGTGAGGTTGTGCGGCGGGATATTGGTGGCCATCCCCACCGCGATACCAGCGGACCCGTTGACCAGCAGGTTCGGAATTCGGGTCGGCAATACCTCAGGGATTCGCTCTGTGCCGTCGTAGTTCGGCACATAATCCACGGTTTCTTTATCCAGATCGGCAAGCAACTCATGCGCGATTCGGGCCATCCGAATTTCGGTGTAACGCATCGCGGCCGCTCGGTCGCCATCCACCGAACCGAAGTTCCCCTGACCATCAATCAACGGATAGCGCATCGAGAAGGGCTGTGCCAACCGTACAATCGTGTCGTATACCGCAGAGTCGCCGTGAGGATGGTATTTACCGATCACATCACCGACCACACGGGCTGATTTCTTGTAGGCCGCGTTCCAGTTGTTATTCAACTCACTTTGAGCAAACAACACACGGCGATGGACAGGTTTTAAACCATCCCGAACGTCGGGCAATGCACGCCCAACGATCACGCTCATCGCGTAATCGAGATAACTGGTTTTTAGTTCGTCTTCGATGTTAATCGGTAGTATTTCGCGGGCCGAATCAGACATGGATACCGGGTGATTCCTAAGGTGTTTATAAACGTCGGATCATAGCACGGAACCACACAAAACGGACTGCTTCTGTGAAGGCGACTCGAAGGACGCTATCATCCTCTGCCGACTTCCCTAATCAATGGAAAACGCAGACCCATGCAAACCGCCATCGACCCCACTGAAGTGGCCAAGTTCAACGCCATCGCACGCAACTATTGGGACCCCGCCGGCCCCATGCGAGCCTTACACCAAATCAACCCACTGCGAATCGACTTCACCGAGGCGCAATACCCGCTAGAAGGTGCACAGGTGTTGGATGTGGGCACTGGAGGCGGCTTGGCAGCCGAAGCCTTGGCTCGACGCGGCGCACAGGTCACCGCCATTGATGCCTCGCCTGAGATGCTCAGTACGGCGAAATTACATGCGGCAAGCGAGGGTCTAGAGATTGGCTACGAGCAAGCGTCGGCCGAAGAATGGGCGGCAGACCATGCAGGCCTCTACGACGTGGTCACCTGCTTTGAGATGATCGAGCATGTCCCTCATCCAGACCAAACGTTGGCTGCACTGGCGAGTTTAGTGAGACCGGGCGGCAGCCTGGTCATCTCGACCATCAATCGGACCCCCAAAGCCTATCTAGGGGCTGTCCTTGCCGCCGAGTACATTCTCGGCTGGGTCCCGAAGGGTACGCACGACTACGTACGGTTCTTAAAACCGTCAGAAATTGCCGCCAGCCTGCGCCCGGCCGGTCTTCGTATCGAGGCCATAGAAGGGGTCGTACTTCATCCGCTGTACCAGCAATTCAGCCGATCTACGACCGATCTCGATATCAATTACCAGTTGGCTGCAAGGAGGCCTGCATGACACACACAGTCGATCTGGCCGAGGCCATAAAGGCGAGAAACCCAGACCCGTCCTTTGAGGGCAAGGTCATCTTAGTCACCGGCGCCAGTCGCGGCATTGGTAGAAGCCTAGCCATCGCCCTCGGACAGCGGGGCGCGACAGTCATCCTCATGGCGCGAAACGAGGAAGCGCTCAATACCGTGTATGACCAGATTATTGAGGCCGGCGGTCCAACACCGGTCATCGTGGCCACCGATTTCAAAAGCCTGACTGCCGAAGGTGCGCATGAACTGGCTGAACAAATTGGAGAGACGTTCGGACGCCTCGATGGACTGGCCCACGTAGGTGCACTCCTCGGTGGACGTGAGCCCATCCAAACACATCGACCTGCTCAATGGGCCGATGTCATGGCAGTCAACCTAAATGCAGTGTTCTACCTAACCCAAGCGCTGCTGCCGTGGCTCGACCAATCGCCTGCTGGACGAATTGTCATGGCGACCTCCTCGGTCGGCTATGAGGTCAACCCTTACTGGGGCGCCTATGCGGTCTCGAAAGCGGGCCTTGAAATGTTCACCGCGATGCTGGCTGAAGAACTAGACACCACTTCCACCACGCGTGTTCTGACCGTGAATCCTGGCGGCACGCGCACGGCCATGCGAGCAGAAGCTAAGCCCGGGGAAGACCCCGCCTCGCTACCGAGCCCTGATCTGGTGGCGGAGTCTTTTGTATTTGGGTTGACCGAAGAGGCCGCTGCATTTCACGGCCAACGTCTCAACGCCCGCGAGTGGATGGCTTCCGTGGGGACTTGGCCCGCGCCGTAGTCCAATCCTCTTTGCCGGAGTGCGACTTGGCTGAAGCCTTCCGCGGCGTCGTTTTCGATGCGCCCGCTTTTCGAGGCGCCTGAGCCTTCTTGCCCAAACGGCGTTTTGAATCCTTGAGTTCTTGAGGTGACATTTTTGGCACTTTGCGAGAAGGCATGTCGACCAACTTAGCCAAGTCATCGACCTCTTTCTGGCCTAATTCAACATAGTGTCCCTGTTTTAGGGAAGAGGGTAAGAAAATACAGCCATAGCGGACTCGTTTTAGTCGATTCACCTGCAGCCCTTGGCTTTCCCAGAGACGCCGGACTTCGCGGTTCCGCCCCTCCATTAAGGCCACGTAAAACCAGCGATTGCGCTTTTCCTCGTCGTCTTCGGGGTGGACTACGATGTCGGTAAACCGCGCGGGGCCGTCATCCAGAATGACACCACTGGTTAGGGCCTCCAGATGGTCGGGTGTGACCTCGCCATGCACCCGCACCAAGTACTCGCGATCCACTCCACTTGAGGGATGCATCAACCGATTCGCCAACTCCCCGTCAGTGGTCAATAAGATCAATCCGGAGGTGTTGATATCCAAACGGCCGACCGCGATCCACCGACCTGTGGCCAGCTTAGGCAATCGGTCGAAGATGGTGGGCCGCCCTTCGGTATCATGACGGGAACAAATCTCCCCTTCGGGCTTATGATAGGCCAGCACCAATCGTGTCTCTTCAAACAAGCTCTCACTCGGAATGGTCTGCCCGTCTAGGGTCACAGCATCCGCAGATGAGACCCGCTGTCCAAGCGTTGCCGTCTCACCGTTGATGGTCACTCGGCCGGCTGTAATGGCTTCCTCCAGCCCACGCCTCGAACCCAAGCCCGCTCGTGCCAACACTTTTTGTAAGCGTTCACTCATCGTGCATCACCTGATCCAGTAAGTCCTCAGTGCGTGACACCATCAATCCCTCTGCTGCGGGCAAATCCTCTAACGATTTCAGCCCAAAATCATTTAAAAACTGGGTGGTCGTGGCATACAACGCCGGCCGACCTGGCACTTCTTTGTGCCCAACCACCGTGACCCAACCCCGCTCTTCCAACGTACGGATGGTTTGGGTATTTACCGCCACACCTCGAACGGCTTCGATTTCACCTCGCGTCACCGGCTGTCGATAGGCAATCATGGCCAACGTCTCCAGAGTCGCTCTGGAATAGCGGCCAGGCTTCTCATCTGCTAGATTCGCGAGATAGGGGGCCAAAGCGGTATCCACCTGAAACCGAAAACCCCCTGCCACTTCGACTAGGGACACCGAGCGCCCCCCGTACTCCTCCGCCAAACTCGACAAGGCCTCGCGCAACATCCCCTCGGTAGGTGGGCGCTCATCGCCGAACAACTTCTTCAGCCGATGAATACTCATAGGCTCTCGGGCTGCGAACAAAGCACCTTCTAGAATTCGCTTTAAATCCAGCTCGGTCATGACGCGCCTCGCACATAAATTTGACTGCCAGGCGCAGACTGAATCAGTGCACACAGGCCTTCGCGCACCAGCTCCAGCACGGCCAAAAACGCCACCACCACGCCTGCCCGGCCCTCCTCAATGGAAAACAAATCCGTCAGAGCCAACTCCGAACGAAGCCCTAACTTGGCGAGAATCTCACTCATGCGAGCGCGCGTGCTTAAAGGCTCCCAAGCGATTTGATGCGCCGCTGACAATTGCGCCCGAGCAAGCAGGTCGCTGAAGGCCAATACCAGCTCAGACAACTCGACCGACGGTTTCAACACCTCAGCGCCCGTGTCCGGCGCCTCGGCCAACGCCACCTCGAAGTCCCGATCGATCCGCGGCAATGTATCCAGTGCCTCAGCACGATCCTTAATTTGTTCGTATTCCAACAACCGGCGAATCAACTCAGCACGCGGGTCGTCCTCTTCGGCCTCATCTGCAACCTCGGTTTTCGGCAACAGAGCACGCGACTTAATTTCAGCCAGCATAGCCGCCATCAATAAGTATTCGGCTGCCAGCTCAAACCGCATGGCTTCAAGCAACGCGATGTACCCCATGTACTGCCGGGTAATTTCTGCGACATCGATGCGCACAATATCCAGGTTTTGACGCCGGATAAGGTACAAGAGAAGATCCAAGGGTCCTTCGAATGACTCCAGTATCACCTCCAAGGCATCCGGCGGGATGTAGAGGTCTTCAGGCAAGGTGGTGAGTGGTGACCCATCCACCATGGCCAAGGCCAATTCCCCTTGGACCTGTGTCATCACCGGTAGCTCAGCCCCATCGCCTGACGCACTTCCTGAAGCGTTTGACGCGCATCGTCTTCGGCTTTTTCCGCACCCTCCAACAAGATAGATCGCACCATATCAGGGTTCTCTTCATAGGGCGCCGCTCGCGCAATGATTTGCTCTTGCTCAACCACCACGGCATCGATCACCGGCTGCTTGCACTCCAAGCAGCCAATGCCTGCGGACGTACACCCTTGGCGTACCCATTGCTGCGTGCTCTCATCGGAGTACACCTCGTGGAACTGCCACACAGGACACTTCTCGGGTGTTCCTGGATCCGACAGGCGAATCCGCGCAGGGTCGGTCGGCATCCGCTTAATTTTCGTGGCCACCGAATCCTTATCCTCACGGAGCCCAATGGTGTTGCCATACGACTTAGACATTTTCTGACCGTCGAGACCGGGCATTTTGGCCGCCTGAGTCAACAAGGCTTGCGGTTCAGGCAAAATCACCTTCCCAGTGCCTTCCAGATACCCAATCAAACGCTCTCGATCGGCCAATGTAATGTTCTGCTGCTCTTTCACCAGCGCTTGGGCGCGCGCCAACGCGTCCTGATCCCCTGTCTCGAGATAGCTTTTCCGCAATTGACGGTACAGTTTTGCGGTCTTTTTACCCATCTTGTCGCAAGCAGACTCTGCCAACTCCTCAAAGTCTGGCTCTCGTCCGTAGATGTGATTGAACCGACGCGCCACCTCGCGCGTGATTTCAATGTGTGCCACCTGATCAGCGCCCACCGGCACAAGGCCCGCACGATACAAAAGAATGTCGGCACTTTGCAGCAACGGATACCCCAAGAAGCCATAGGTCGTTAAGTCTCGATCACTGAGCTTTTCTTGCTGGTCTTTGTAGCTTGGCACCCGCTCAAGCCAACCCAGCGGCGTCATCATCGACAACAACAGGTGGAGCTCTGCATGCTCGACCACCTGAGACTGGATAAACAGCGTGGCTGATCCTGGATTGATGCCCGCAGCCAACCAGTCAATCACCATATCCATGGTGGCCTGCTCGATGCCCCGGGTATCCTGATAATGCGTGGTGAGTGCGTGCCAATCAGCGACAAAGAAAAAACACTCGTACTCGTGCTGCAGCCGCACCCAATTTTTTAAGACGCCATGGTAGTGGCCTAGATGTAAACGCCCTGTCGGACGCATGCCAGATAGCACGCGTTGGGAGGGATCAACCCCGCTCAAATGAGACTCCTCGTAAGATTTGCTTCGTTAATAGTAACAAGCTTATCAGGATTCCGAAAAAACCGATGCGTCGCCTGCCCCCTCGCGGGTCACAACCGGTACATCGGCACTTAAATCGACCACCGTAGTGCCTTCAAAGCCGCAAAATCCACCGTCAATCACCGCATCCAATTGATGACCCAATAGATCATGGATGTCGTAGGGATCGGTCATCGGCAAGGATTCACCGGGCAACATCAACGTCGAGCTCATTAGGGGCTCACCCACGGCGTCAAGCACCGCCTGTGCAATTTTATTGTCAGGAATGCGGATCCCAATCTGCTTACGCTTCGGGTGCAACAGTCGACGCGGCACTTCCCGCGTCGCCTCCAAAATAAAGGTATAGGCCCCTGGTGTATGCGCTTTGAGTAGCCGATAGATCTGATTTTCAACCCGCGCATAGGTGGAGATTTCAGACAAATCTCGGCACAACAGCGTGAAATTGTGTTTATCGTCGAGCTTACGGATTTGCCGAATGACATCGACACCCCGTTTATTTTCGAGAGCACAGGTCAGGGCGTACCCAGAATCTGTGGGCAACACCAACACGCCGCCGTTGCCCACAATCTGAACCGCGCGTTGAACGAGACGATCTTGTGGATTGTCCGGATGGATTGCGAAAAACTCAGCCGCAGACCTATGAATCCTGTTGTTGAAAACCGGTATGATGCCAGAAATCTTTAGGATGACCCGATGAAACTGTTACTCGACTTTCTACCGATCCTGATCTTTTTTGGCGTGTATAAGCTGACCGGCGACCTGATCATCGCGACCGCCGTATTGATACCGGTGACCATCGTCCAGGTGGCTGTCACCTACTGGCTAACCAAAAAAGTCGAGAAGATGGCCTTGGCTACGCTGGCTTTGGTGGTGATTCTGGGCGGCGCAACCGTGTTACTGAACGACGGCTGGTTCATTATGTGGAAGCCCACTGTGGTCAATGGGTTGTTTGCGCTGGCCTTTCTTGGCAGTCATTTCATCGGCGACAAACCGCTGGTGGAACGCATTCTGGGTCATGCCTTGGCTCTGCCAAAAGCGAAGTGGCTTGGTTTGTCCTGGGCCTGGATCGGATTCTTTGTTTTTTCAGGAGTCATCAATCTCGTGGTGGCCTACACGTTCTCCGAAGCGGTCTGGGTCAACTTCAAGTTATTTGGCATGCTGGGCCTTACGTTTGTCTTCCTGATTGCACAAGGTCTATGGATCAGTCGCCACGCAACAGAAACCGAAGAATCGGACCGAGGCGCCTCCTAATGCGTCACCCCCTGCTCGTTTGGCTGTGTGCGATCTGGATACCCTCGCAGGCACTGGCCAGTTACATCACAGACGCGTTAGAGGTCCCAGTGCGTTCGGGCGACTCGCAAGAGTATCGAATCCTTCGCTTTCTGCCCGCAGGCAGCGATATCACCGTGATTGAATCCAGGGCCTCTGGGTATTCAAAAATTCAAGATGCCAACGGACAAGAAGGCTTCGTCTTGACCCGTTATGTGATGGACGCCGAGCCCGCTCAAAATCGGTTGCGTGCCGTCGAGCAGTCACTGCGAGCCGCTGAGCAAACCGTGAGTGAACTTCGTACCGAACTGACGCGTCTTGAAGCCGCGCTTGAACAACAAACTTCGCAGATTTCACAATCGGAGGCCCGAGCTCAAGCCAGCGAGGCCGCCCTCGCCCAATTGGCCGGTGACGATGCTCTGTCGCTTCGAGACCGACTGCTGGCGCTAGAAACCGAGCGTCAGGTATTGCTCTCTGACAATGAACGTCTCAAAGCGGAGCGACTCATTGCCAAAGATGACTCTGCCAAGACCTGGTTTGGCATCGGCGCCCTAACGCTCGGTATCGGCATCCTCATGGGCTTTGTACTGCCGAGGCTGAGACGCACTCGGACGTCAAGCGGATTGTGAGAGCCTATCCACGGGTCGAACCGGCCACTCTGTCGACCACCTCACAGTGGATTTCTGACCGGTTTGACGACGCCTATTTCTCCATGACCGACCCCCTCGGCGAACGCCAAGCCATTTTTGTCGAGGGTTTGGCGTTGCCCGAGCAGATTCGACGCCTTGAATCAGGTCAGGTTCTGCGCATTGGGGAAACCGGATTCGGTGCCGGGCTGAGTTTTATCATGGCCAGCGCCTGTTTTTTGGCCAATGCACCGGCCGGTGCTCGGTTGCAATGGGTGAGCTGTGAACGATACCCACTGAGTCAGAGCCAACTCGAGGCTCTGTGGCAATCGCTCTCTTGGCCGAGTGATTGTCAGCCTTTATTGGCTGCACTTAAAGCCGATTGGCCGGATGCCGTCGCTTGCCCGCATCGACGGATTTTCGCCGATGGACGGATCGTGTTAGACCTTCATTATCAAGACGCCGAGTCCGTTTTCTCAGGCCTCTCCGGGCCCTTCGATGCCTGGTGTCTCGATGGCTTCTCCCCCAACCGAAATCCATCAATGTGGACCGATAGGCTGTATCAAGCGATCGCTGACTGCTCTAGACCCGGTGCTCGCTTGAGCACTTACACAGCCGCCAGCGCCGTTCGCCAAGGATTGGAATCGGTCGGATTCTCGACACAGAAAGTCCCAGGATTCGGAGGAAAACGCGAACGATTGTGCGGGCAGTATGCACCAGCCAGCTCACCGACGCGTGACGTCTGGGGCCCGCCGCCTGCGCATCAGGCCCCTCGGGCCGTGACCATTGTGGGCGCGGGTCTCTCAGGTGCTTGGCTGGCCCGAAAACTCGCCGAACGGGGAGTCGCTGTGACGGTCTTTGAACGCCATCAACCGGCCGAAGGCGCATCGGGCAATCCGCAAGGGATCGCCTATGCCAAATTGAGTGTTGAGGCCACCCCAGCCAGTCTTATGCAACTCCAAGCGTTAATGCATTTGGACAGCTGGCTCAAAGACGCACCGGAGGGACTTTGGCATCCCAGTGGATTATTGATTGCAGCACAAACCGAGCAGGCGGCCATTCAGCAACGGAAGCTGATCGATTCCTTGGCGCACAATCCAGGCGTATGCGAAGCGGTTTCGGTGGACCAAGCCAGTGATTTAGCGGGCACGGCACTCAGCTCAGGTGGTCTATGGATTCCGCGCGCGGGCTGGATGCATCCGAAGGCTCTGGTGCATTGGTTATTGACGTATCCCGGCATCGAGGTCAGGGCCTATCATCAGGTAGCGTCAGGGTTGACACAGGATGCACGCCATCACCTGACCCTCCTTGATGCACAGCAAAAAACGATCACGCATGCCACCGACACCCTGGTATGGGCCAATGCCGGCGAAGCCCATTCATTTTGCACCATGCCTTTGAACCTTAAAGCGATCCGAGGGCAAATCACCCGTGTTCGAGGATCTGTTCCGCTGAGAGTCCCCTTAAGCGGCAGCGCTTATGTGGCGCCGGGCGTTCACGGGGAAACGACGTGTGGCGCGACCTATGCCCCCAACAGCACAGACCTGACGCCGTCTTCAAAAGACGACTGGGATAACTTAGAACGGACCAACGCGCTGTTTAAAACACCCGTGTTCTCACGCGAGGACATTTTGGGCAATCGGGTCAGTCTGAGAGCCTCGACCCCGGACTATGCACCCTTGGTCGGTGCCTTGGCGGATCCGAGCGCCTGGTTAGAACCACTGAAGCCACTCACTCAAGATGCCACCTTCCAACCGAGCTCACCGTTGCCCTATTTGCCTGGGCTTTACATCCTGGCTGCTCAGGGGTCTCGTGGCACACTGACCGCGCCGACGACCGCAGAGATAGTAGCCAGTCAAATCTGCGGAGAGGTCCTACCTGTGTCGAGTAAAGTCCGAGACGCACTGGCACCGGATCGTTTCTTCCGCCGAGATCTTATCCGCCACGGGATCAACTAAACGGATTCCACCACGACCCGGAATCAAGGCGACTTCGGCAACCGGCCAGTTGGCGATCGAACGTTTTGGCGTTTTGATTGACGCGGCTGGCCACCTCTTGCAGCCAACGTTTCCGTTGGAATGTGCCCCGCTGAAATCCACCCACACCCTCGTGATACGCCAGATAGTGCCGATAGGCATCGGACTTCGGGATGCCTGCGATCCGATACGCACGATCCACGTACCAGCCCACAAAATCGGCTGCATCGTCAAAGTCATCACGACTCGCCAGGTAACTGCCGGTGGCCTTTTTGTAATCTGACCAGGTGCCGTCTTTAGCTTGGGGATAGCCGTAGGCTGAGCTGGCTCGCGGCCCGGGAAGCACCCACAAAATTCGGGTTCTGGGTGGTTTTGCATCGGCCACAAAAGACGATTCTTGACGGATGAACGCCAAAATCAAACCCTCGGAAGCACCCCAGCGATCGGCGGAATCAGACACCGCATCATACCAGCCTGGCTTTTCGGACAAAATTTGACAGGCGTCGTCTTGGTTGCGGGGCGGAGCGGTCGTACACCCGGCTAATAACAGCACGGCAATGACTGCAAGGGCTTTGATCATGACACGATCTCCATCAAACCTGCCTCATCCAAAACCGGAATACCCAGGGCTTCGGCTTTTGCCAGTTTACTCCCAGCACCCGGACCGGCTACGACCGTTGTGGTCTTCGCACTGACCGATCCTGCCACCTTTGCACCCAAGGCGCGCAACCGTTCGGCCGCTTCATCTCGGGTCATGGTCTCCAGTGTACCGGTGAGCACCCAAGTTTGCCCAAATAACGGCAAGGCCTCTTTCACAACCGGACTCGATTCAGGCCATTGCACGCCAAGCTGCTTCAAATCTTCAATCACCTGGCGATTGTCAGGCGCTTTGAAAAAGTTCAATACATGGGACGCCACCACAGGACCGACGTCATCGACTGCCAACAACGCAGCTTCATCGGCCGCCATCAGGGCATCTAACCCGCCAAAGTGCTCCGCCAACGTTCTGGCCGTGGTTTCACCGACATCCCGAATACCTAGGGCGAAAAGGAACCGAGGCAACTCAGTCTTCCGCGCCGACTCAATGGCTGAAATCACATTATTGGCCGACTTCTCCGCCATACGGTCCAAACCCATCAAGTCCGATGCCTGCAACCGAAACAGATCGGCCGGTGTTTTGACCAGTGATTGCTCGACCAACAACTCCAGCAATCGCTCCCCCACCCCGTCGATGTCCATCGCTTTTCGTGACACAAAGTGTTTTAGATGTTCGAGGCGCTGAGCGGAACACACCAATCCACCACTGCAGCGAAGCACAGCCTCACCCTCGGTTCGCTCGACCGGTGAATCACAGACCGGGCAATGGGTCGGCATCGAAATTGTGGGCAACTCGCGCGACCGCTCATTAACCAACACGCGAACCACTTGCGGAATCACATCGCCGGCGCGACGAATCATGACCCGATCGCCCGGTCGAGCGTCCAAGCGCGCAATTTCATCAAAGTTGTGCAAGGTGGCGTTACTGACCGTGACCCCACCCACAAACACCGGCGTTAAGCGCGCAACCGGGGTGATGGCGCCGGTCCGACCCACTTGCAGGTCGATGGCCAACAGATCGGTCACCGCCTCTTGGGCAGGAAATTTCCAAGCCGTGGCAAATCGCGGGGCTTTGGACACAAAGCCCAAACGTTCTTGCAAGACCAGCGGATCCACTTTCACCACCAGCCCATCGATCTCATACGGGAGCGTATCGCGCTCAGCCAAACAGGTTTGGTAAGCCGCCCGCATCTCAGCCGCATTTCCTTGCACTCGACCGGGATTGATCGGGATACCGAAGCGTTTTAACCGCTCCATGACTTCGCTGTGGGCATCACCCAGAGACTCTGACAATTCGCCCCAGCCGTAGGCATAGAAGGCCAAAGGCCTAGTGGCCACCACGGTCGGATCCAATTGCCGCAAACTACCGGCTGCGGCATTGCGGGGGTTCACAAAGGTTTTTTCACCAGCCGCAGCCAGTCGCGCGTTCATGTCCGCAAAGGGCGTTTTTTTCATAATGACTTCGCCGCGCACTTCCAGCACCGCCGGAATGTCCGCGCCTTGCAACCGAAGAGGAATCGACCGAATGGTACGCACATTAGCCGTGACATCTTCACCCGTCGTTCCGTCGCCGCGCGTAGCCGCTCGAACCAGAAGCCCATCCTCATAGCGTACCGACAGCGCCAATCCATCGAGCTTCGGCTCTGCGGTCCAGGTCACAGCCGCATTTGGTACGCGCTCCACCACACGCTCAACAAATGCATCGAACTCGGTCTCATCAAACACATTGTCCAGGGAAAGCATAGGCAGCGCATGACGAACTTCCTTAAATCCCGAATCCGGCTTAGCCCCTACCCGCTGAGTGGGCGAGTCGGCACGCACATACTGAGGATAGTCCGTTTCCAATTGCTTGAGTTGAGCCAAGAGGGCGTCGTATTGAGAGTCCCCGATCGTGGGCTCATCCAACACATGATAGTTGTAGTCGTGGACCCTCAGGGTTTCCACCAGGGCGTCAATACGCTGTTTGACTGTCTCTGTCATGGTCTCAGGAGTTGCTGATGCCCAGCCCGAGCTCGCGCCAAATCAATCCATTCTTTTGAAATCGCGACACCGGCCTCGTCGTAGACATCCCCCCCGATTTCACGGGCAATACTGCGCGCACCTGAGATCAACTCGTTGACGGCAAACACTGGGTCGACTTGCTTCGACAACTCGGCGAATACAAAAAATCCAGGTGAGTCGACCGACTTGGCATCGGTCTCGAAGGTGCCTGGTTCGAGGCTATTGACCAAAGTGAATAGCGGCGCGGCAGATTGATCGAGCGGAATGCGCTGATACAACCCCTGCTCGGTCTTCCGAAGCCCTGCACGAAGACAGGCGGTATGTAAATTGACCGCCACAAACCGATCGCTTCGTGCCGGCTTTAATTCCACCAGCACAATGTCGTCTAAATTGGGTTCGGGCTCGGGTTCTACCGGACGGGCAGGTGCCACGATCCCATCGTCGCCCTCGAATACCTCGGGCGTAGTCACCTCATCGCTCGGCACCTCCATGGTGGGTAGCGCTTCGGATGTACCCGTTGTCGTATCCCGCGACTTAGTGAACCCAAACAACCGACCCACGGTGTGCTTAAGACTGGTCACCGAGTTCGTTTCTTCGATCGGTGCTCGTTGCGGACCGTCGGCCAAAATGGCCATATCGTCATCATGTGTTTGATGGGCGCTCGGTGTCTCTGCAGGTTCCTCGACCCTAGGCGTTGGGGTAATCTCAGGTGCACTCTCAGGCTCGGGTTCTGGAGCAAACTCAGGCGACTTAGCCACAAAGGGTTCTTCCGGTTCTGACGGAGCCGCTCCACCGACAGGACGGGGTGCAGACACACCGTCGTCGTCAAAATCGATCGAGGCGTCGCCCCAAGACGGCTCTTGGCGCTCTGCCGCCGGCACCGGCTGTGGCTCAGCAAACCAGTCCGACTCTTCAGCAGATGCATCCGGAAGAATCGCATCTGCCGATGCATCCACGGTGTCCAAGCGATCAGGACGCGTCGCCTGATCCAGTGGCACGTCAGGTTCAGAAGCCCACAAATCGGGCTCTGCCGCTTTCATGGTCTCGGGCTTAATGTCGGACGCCCACAAATTCAATTGACTGGTGTCAGTGGACTCCAGCAGCGGATCACGCTCGAGCTGAGGCTCGAGCTCAGCTGCGGTGGGCCGTTTGGCCGGACGCGGTGCACTGACATCGTTCGGCTCTGGTGATTCGGGTGGGGACGCCATCAGGTCCAATTTCAACCCCTGGCGACGATGCTTAATGGTCCGCCGGATGCCATCGGCCAATAACCCGACGATCAGGACCGAGCCTAAGATAAGTAAATATTCCCGTAATCCGAATTCCATTAATCAAGGTTCCTGGCTTGCAAGTTCCACAGCACGTTCAATATCCACCGAAACCAATCGCGACACGCCGGGTTCTGACATGGTCACCCCCATGAGTTGACTGGCGCGCTCCATCGCAATCTTATTGTGCGTGATGTAAATAAACTGGACTGATTGTGCCATTTTCGCAACCGCTTCGGCATATCGACCGACATTTGCATCGTCTAAGGGGGCATCCACCTCGTCCAATAAGCAAAAAGGCGCGGGATTTAATCGGAAAATCGCAAACACCAAGGCCAACGCCGTCAGCGCCTTTTCACCGCCACTGAGCAGATAAATACTGGAGTTACGTTTACCCGGCGGCCGCGCCATGATCGCGACACCGGTCGACAACAGATCGTCATCCGTCAGCATCAACCACGCTTCGCCGCCACCAAAGAGTTCAGGGAAAATCTCACCGAAGGATTGATTGATCGCATCGAAGGTTTGCCGAAACAAAGCACGAGTTTCACGATCGATTTTTTTAATCGCCTCTTCTAAGGTCTCCAGTGCCTCGGTTAACTCGGCATGCTGAAGGTCCAACTCGCTCTTTCGCTCCAGTTCACGCTGATACTCATCAACGGCCACCAAGTTAATCGGACCCAATCGTTCAATGCGCGTTTGCACTCGTGCTAATTCTGTGTCCACGGCAGCTACGTCGGCCCATTGCGACTCCATGCCCGCCCATTTCTCAACCGACTCATCGCGGGCTTTTAAGCTTGCCTGCAAGCGATCTCGCTCAATCTCAACGGCTTGGAGTTTCAATTGGCATTCAGATCGTACGGCCGACAGTCGCTCACGCTCTCGTTCAAGCTCTTGTCGCTCCGACTCCAGTGTTCGCAAATTGGCATCGGCTTCATTCAATGCGATCCGAGCCGCCTGCAGTGCGGCCTCAAGTGCTTGGCTTTTTGCGATCGCCTCACTGAATTCTTGCTCGCTCACCGAAGGGGCAGCTTCGGCACCCGTAATCTCAGCCGCCAGCCGGCTTTCGTCATCACCCAACTGGGCCTGCTGGGCCTCGATCCGCGCGATCTGAGTATTGGCTTGCTGGATTTGTCCCGACAGCCGCTCGGCGCGAACCGCAGACTCGGTATCCTGACGACCCAATTGCTGACTTTTCACCCGAAGCTCGGCCAGGGTGGATCGTTCTTGGTCCAGGGATTGGTGCAGTGGCGTCAATTGAGCCTGCAACTGGGTCTTTAATGCGCTGACTTCTGCCACCTGTTGGTCGAGTTGGCTCAACTCCTCGGTAACTTGATTCGCTGACTCAGCCAGCGCAAGCTGCTCTGCGGTCAGGCGCGCTCTCGACTCAGCCACTTCGCGCGATTTGGCCTCAAGGCCTGCCAACCGCTGACTCGCCGTAATCAAAGCGGTGTGCTGCTCAGCCACCTGCTCAGCCAACGCGCGTTGCGCCTTGGCTCTGCGATCGCGTTCTTCTTCCGCCAGTTCACGATCACGTTCATGTGCTTGGTAAGTCGACTGAGCGGATCGAAGCGCTTCCTCTACCTCAGGCCGCTTGGCTTTTAAGTCCAACAGACCGGTCGCCTCGCCAGACACCCGCTCGATCCAGTTTGGACCGTACTTTAGGCCAGCATTGGTAAACCCCTGTTCGTGATCCCAAGGCGCCTGGCTGATTTTGAGCGATTGCTGCAATCCACGCACACCCTCGAGCGAGAGCACACGCACCCCGAGCGGGATCTCTGTCGGCTCAAGCGCGGATAAATCCTGAACGACAAAGGCATCCAACCATTCTGGATAGCACGCTTCGAAACCAGACCGTGCTTCAGCGGGTAACTCGATGAGTGACAACACACGACCTTGATACCCTGCGAGTCCTGACATCCATTGCTCAATATCCTGATTATCAACACGCGCTTCCGCCGCTAAGATTCGATCAATTCGCGCCAACTCCACTTCCAAGCTGTTGACGGTCGCCTGAGACTCGGCGCATTGCGTGCTTTTCTCTTCAAGTACCCCAGTGGCCTCAAGTAACGCCTCGTCCGCCTCTTTGAGCTGAGCCTCCCGCCGCGTCTTTTCAGACTCGATGGCAGCGATTTCCGACTGGAGGGCAACGATCTGGGTTGGATCGGTGTCTGAAAGCTGCGAGATGGCCTTTTCCAAATCCGCTCGACGTGCGGTCTCTAATTGCGTTTGTCGGGTTAGGCCCGCCCGTTCGGTTTCCAAGCGTGTTAATTCCGATTTAACGCGACCCAGCTCCGAAGCCAAATGCCCTCGCTCCAAATCAGTCGCAGCGAGAGATTCTTCCAGTCGGCTGATCTCACGCTGGACTTGGTCTAAATCAGCCTGCAACCGGTCACGCTCGGGTGCCAAGGTATCTAAGGCAGCTTGGGCGTCTGCCAGAAGGCGACGGTCTGCCGCTAAGGTGGTCTCCAACCGCGCCCGCTCTTGGACCGCCTTGGCGTGTTGTTCTTTCAACGACTGGAGCTGCTCGTGATAGGCGGCCTTGGTGGCCTCGAGTCGAGATAAATCAGCCTGATGGCTGTAATAGGCGCCGTTGGCAGCCTCTACCTCTTGATTCAGACCTTCACGGGCCACTTGCTGCTCAATCCGGGTGCGCTCGTGGGTCGCCTGACGGCTTTGACACTGTTCTAAGTTCCGTTCAGCGTCTCGCAACGCCTCCGTTTGACTCTGACACTCCGACAAAACAGATTGCAGTTCCAACCATAGCTTCAACCCTTCTAGGTCTCGGGCTTCCGCTCTTAACACCTGATAGCGCGCGGCTGCATCCGCTTGCCGTTTCAATTTATCAAGCTGCCGTCCAAGCTCATCGGACAAATCGGTCAACCGTTCTAGGTTCTCTCGCGTCCGAACCATTCGAGATTCCGTCTCCCGGCGCCTCTCTTTGTACTTCGAAACACCCGCGGCCTCTTCGACATAGGTCCGCAGTTCTTCGGGCTTGGCCTCGATAATTCGGGCAATCATGCCTTGCTCGATGATGGCATAGGACCGAGGGCCTAACCCGGTACCTAGGAACAGATCTGTGACATCACGTCGTCGGCAGCTGGTTCCATTTAGAAAGTATTTGGATTGTCCGTCGCGAGTCACTTCGCGTTTGACTGAGATTTCAGAAAAACGCGCGTATTCGCCACCCGCGCGGCCTTGGCTGTTGTCAAAAACGAGTTCAATGGCGGCACGCGATACCGGTTTGCGACTGACCGACCCATTAAAAATGACATCGGCCATGGATTCACCACGCAGGTGTTTCGCGCTGGATTCGCCCATCACCCAGCGTACCGCATCGATGATATTGGACTTGCCACAGCCGTTTGGACCAACCACGGCCGTCAGATTCGATTGGAACGGCACCGTCGTGGCATCCACGAAGGATTTGAATCCGGCCAGTTTGATACTTTTTAAGCGCACAGGCTGTGCTTTCCTCGAGTCATACGAGGAAGCTAGCCAGTGCGCCTAAGAGTTTCAAGATATTTGCGTTCAAGTTGACGACAAAGTGAGATGGCGACGCGCTGACTGACCTCGGCCGACTGGCTTTCAAGTGCCGGTATCAGCTCTTGAATCACGGATTCTTCCAGACTTTTTGCGCGAGACGCCTCCAGCCGAATTAATTTCGCAAATAAGCGATCAAAGGTCGGCGCGAGGTCTGTGAGTGTTTCGAAAAAGGCCTTATTGGCATGCAGTTGGCACAACAACAAAAAAGCGCTCATCGGACTCATCGCCCCAAACCGGGCTTTTGATTCGTTAAGCGCACGATGCAGTCGCTCCGACTTTGCCGCATTCCAGTTCGGCACCAAGTCAGACACCACCGGAGAAACTAAGATTTGTACCAACGCACTGACATCGGAGACGCGCGCGGGACACAATTGAGTGACCAAGGCCCCTCGTCGAGGCACCAAACACAACAAACGACGACGTTCTAAGAGACGAAAGGCTTCACGGACGGAGCCTCGAGAGACCCCGAGCTCTTTGCAAACACGGGATTCCTGCACTCGCTCGTCGGATTTAAGTGTGCCTTGAATGATTTGACGTTCCACATGCGCACTGATTTGTTCTGCCAAACCAGGCCCTGGCGAAAACGCCACATAGCTTAAGCCGTCTGCCATGACTGATAACTTCTCGACTGATCCTTCAGTTCAGTCGTCAGTATGCAGGGACACCCTGTAATTACAAGACGCGTTTGGTCTTATAGGGTCGGCGGTGAAATCATCAAATCGGCTGCGTTTTCTGCAGTCAAAGTGAGTACACGCGACTCTGAAAACCAATCACCCGTCGTTCCAGAGGCATCGCCGGTCGTCATCCGAGCCTGCAGCTCGACCTGCAGGCCTTGATACAACCGGCCGCCCATCAACGCATCGGCACTGCTGAGGGTCAGCGTCAAAGGCAGTTCAGTGGCGGCGATCCGACGTGCGGCGACCGGTCGTGGCGCACCACCCACCTCTCTCGCAAACACAAATACCGTCGCGTCTTGCATGCTGGCGGGCAGTCCGGAACTCAACGCCAAATCCACCGTAATCTCAGCCGCCGGCAAGGCGGCTTTGGCGGCTTCGCGTTCTTCAAGACGCTGCGTGGCGCGTGCAATGCCTATGGATATGGCATTAGCCTGCTCAGACTCCGGGGGCAGTTGACCCAGCATCCGACTCCAGAGCGTGATGGCTTGACCATAGTCCTGACTTTCAAATGCGATAATCCCCAGGGAACCAAGCGCTGTCACTTGGTTTGGATCAAGCTCCAAAGCCATTTGAAATAGATTAATGACATCCTGCGTGGGCTCGCGATTGCGTGCCAAAAACTCATCTTGAGCCGCCTGTGCTACCACGTACGCTTGTTCACGGTCTGGCAATGCATTCAGTGCAGCGGTCGATTCCGCCATTTCATAAGCACCCAACGCCCAGTAAAGATAGGCGGCACCTCCAACCATCACGGTACCCAACATGCCCGCAATCAAAGCACCCTGGCGTCCATAGTGTCGAAGGCCCCACCAGAGCAGCAACACAAACACCAAGGCAATTAGCGCCATCCAAATCATGCGTCTTCATCTCCTTTTTCAAGCGCTAATTTCGATTTCCGAATTCTGAGCACCACAAACACCGCACCCATCGCGAGGAAGATGGCGGGGCCATACCACAACACCAATGTTTGGCGGTCCAGTGGGGGGCGATACAACACATAGCGACCATACCGGGCGACCATAAAGTCTTTGATTTCCCGGTCGGTAGCGCCTTCTTTCAACATCCGATAGACCTCGGCCCTTAAATCGCCGGAGATCTCCGCATCCGAATCACCAATCGCCTGGTTTTGACACTTCGGACAACGAAGCTCCAACCCCAACTGCCTAAATCGAGCCTCTTGCTCGGGGGTATCAAACTGGTAGGTTTCGATCGCCGCCCAGCCGACCGCAGTCCACACGGTCAACACCAAAGCACAGAGCCATCTCATGGTCTGAATTCCTCAAGGATGGGCCGGATTTCTGCATCAAATACCCGCGCGTTGACTTCACCTTGGATCCGCGCACGGATGATACCGCTGCCATCCACTAGGAACGTTTCCGGTGCACCGGCGACTCCGAGATCAAGCCCCATCCGGCCCTCTGGGTCGAACAAATGAAAGGCATAGGGATCGCCCAGTTTGGCAAGCCAATTGACCGCTGCCGACTGCGTGTCTTTGTAATTGAGACCGATGACCGGCATCGTGGCCTCCGCAATCTGAGTCAAATACGGATGCTCCACCTGGCAGGTGATGCACCAACTCGCCCACACATTCAGCAAAAACGGCTCGGCTGGGAAGTCGGCCGGAGTCAGGGTCTCACCGGTATATAAGTCAGCCAATTGAAACCCAGGGACCGGTTTACCAATCAGGGCCGACGGCTGCGCATTCGGGTCTAGGCTCAGCCCTCTGAAAAAGAAGCCGACCAAGATGGCAAAAATGGCCAAAGGCAACCACAAGGATAGGCGCTTCATACAAGCGCCTCAGCAATGGGCTTTTCGGTCGAATCAGAAGCGGTCTCATCAACCTCACGACGCCGATAACGTTTGTCGGTGATCGCCACAAAGCCGCCTAAGCCCATCAAAAAAGCACCCGCCCAAATCCAATTGACGAATGGCTTAATCGATAAGCGAACCGCCCAATCCCCACCGCCGAGGGGCTCACCCATGGCAATGTAAACATCCCGAGTAAAGCCGGTATCAATCGACGCTTCGGTCATCACCATGCCTGACGCGTTATACCGTCTCTTTTCTGGCATCACACGCTTGTACAATTTCTCGCCCTGATACACCTCGAAGATGGCACGGTCAGCGACATAGTTAGGCCCTTCGACGACTTGCAAATCAACCAAGCGCACGTCATATGGGCCAAGCATTTGCGTGTCACCCACACCCATCCGCAAGTCGCGATGCTCCGTGTGATTCTCAAGCACGGCGACGCCAAAAATGGCCACAGCAACCCCAATGTGTGCGAGCCACATGCCTAGGGTGCCGCGTTCAACACGACCGAGTGCGGCCCGAAACCCTCCATACAGAGACGATTTACGAACCACGTCGATCATTGTGCCAATCGTCAACCAAGCCGCTAACGCCGTACCGATCGCAGTGGCGATGGCGAACTCGCCGTCGTAGATGACAGGCCAGGCTATTCCGGCCAACACACTGACGATCAAAGTCACGATTAGGGGACGGAATAATTTCGGGTCATCGGACTTCCGCCACATCGACAAGGGCCCAAATACCATGCCACTGACCAAAATTGCGGTCATGGGTACGAAAACGGCATTGAAGAAGGGTGGACCGACCGAGACCTTACCGCCACCTAGGGTGTCTACCAAAAGCGGATACAAGGTACCGAGCAAGACACTGACGGCCATGACGGTCAACACCAAGTTGTTGAACAGCAAAAATGACTCGCGAGAAATCCAGTCAAATTGACCCGGCTTTGAAACAACGCCCGCCCTCAGCGCATACAGCGTCAGCGACCCACCGATGACCACCACCAAAAATCCAAGGATGAACACACCCCTATCTGGGTCGTTGGCAAAGGCGTGTACTGAGGTCAAAACACCCGATCGCACCAGAAACGTTCCGAGTAGCGACAACGAGAATCCGGCAATGGCCAGCAGCAACGTCCAACTGCGGAACAACCCGCGCTTTTCAGACACGGCCAACGAGTGCATCAAGGCCGTCGCGACGAGCCAGGGGATCAGTGATGCGTTTTCCACCGGATCCCAGAACCACCAGCCACCCCAGCCAAGTTCGTAGTATGCCCACCAACTTCCCAGTGCAATGCCTAAAGTCAAAAATGCCCAAGCAACTGTGGTCCACGGGCGAGACCAACGCGCCCATTTGGCATCGAGTTCACCTGAAATTAACGAAGCAATGGCAAAGGCAAAGGCCACCGATAAACCCACATACCCCATGTACAACATCGGTGGATGGAAAATTAGACCGGGATCCTGTAGCAAGGGATTCAAATCCGCGCCGTTAGGCGGTGCAAACGGCAGGATTCGCACAAAGGGGTTGCTGGTAAACAGCATGAAGGCCAGAAACCCCACGGCGATCATACCCATCACTGAAAGCACTAGGGCGCTCATCTTTTGCGGGATCCCGCGACTGAAAAGTGCGACCGCCGCACCCCAAAACGCAAGGATCATCGCCCACAACAGCAAGGATCCCTCATGGGAGCCCCACACCGCGCTCATCCGGAAATACCAAGGCAAGTCCAGGTTGGAGTTATCCGCCACGTTCTTGACCGTGAAGTCGTGCGCTAAGAATCCGTACATCAGAACAAGGAACGAGATCAGCACGGCCAAACCTTGAAGCAAGGCCAGTGGCTTCGCAGTCGCCACAAACCCCCTTTGATCCGTGAAATATCCATACATCGGGAAGACCGACTGGCAAATGGCGATCGCAAACGCTAAGACCAACGCGAAGTGGCCGATTTCAGGAATCATCATTGTTTGACTCCTTGCATGATCTTATCGAGCTGACCCGACTGACGAAGCGCCTCAGCCACTTCAGGTGGCATGTAGTTCTCATCGTGCTTAGCGAGCACTTCGGAGGCGACAAACTCACCGTTGGTGACTCGGCCTTGCACCACAACCCCCTGACCTTCTCGGAACAGGTCAGGCAGGATGCCGGTGTAAGTGACACGGACGGCATTGTCGAAATCCGTCACATCAAACGCGACTTTTAGGCTCTCAGGATCGCGGCTGACCGACCCGTCTGCGACCATGCCTCCGATCCGAATCATTTGCGCCTCAGGTGCTTCACCACTGGCCATTTGCGTGGGCGTAAAAAACAAATTGATGTTCTGGCTCAGTGCGTACATCACCAAGCCAACCGCCACGCCCAAGCCGCTGACCAGTCCCAAAATGATGAACAACCGTTGTTTACGCTTCGGATTCATGTGAGGCCTCCCGTTCTACCTGGCGACGAATACGTCGCAATGCGCGCCGATGCCCATTTTTCACCATGAAGGTCAAAGCCACCAAAGTGACCAGACCCAGCGCATACGTGGGCCACACAAAGGGCCCATGGGGGGTCATGGCAAAAAATGCCATCACCGATTCAAATTGGAACTCAATCACGTCCAACCACCTGTTTTACCCAACTGGCTCGACGCTCGCGTTCTAAAACGAGATTGCGCATCAAGCCAAATATGAAATAAGCCGCTGCCGCGTAATAGGCGATGATGTTGACCAACAAAGGCACCCACATCGCAGCAGGCATGGCAGGCTTTTCGGTCAATTTCAGACTGGCTGGCTGATGCAGCGTATTCCACCACTCCACCGAGTATTTAATGATGGGCAAGTTCACCACACCGACCAATACCAAAATCGCGCAGGCCTTCCCAGCTTGCTCAGGGTCTGCGATGGCCGACCGAAGCCCGATGATCCCGAGATATAGAAAGGCAAGAATCAACATCGATGTCAGACGCGCATCCCACACCCAATAGGTGCCCCAGGTAGGCTTACCCCAGATCGCACCACTCAGTAAGGAGAGGACAGTGAATGCCAGCCCAACAATGGCCATCGCCTGAATCCCAAGATCCGCAAGCTTCATCTTCCACACGAACAACACCACAGCACAGACCGCCATGGCGGCATAGAGTGCCTGCGCCAAAAATGCGACCGGTACATGCATGTAAATGATGCGATAACTATTGCCTTGCTGGTAATCAACGGGCGCAAACCCGAGACCCCACAAGGTGCCTACGACCAATAAACTGAATGCCAAAAATCCGGCGATCTGCTGCCAGCGGCCCGCACGCTCATAGAACCACTTCGGCGAACCCCATTGATGAAACCAGCGCCAACTCACTAGTTTGAACCTCCGATATTCAATTTAAGTGCCGCTGCCACGGCCAATGGCATTAAGCAGGCCGAAGCCACACTGAACGCCCCAAGCAATGCCAACAAGGGCACCGCATCCGCTCCATCCATGGCTCTGATCAACACGCCCGCCGCCAAAATGACGACCGGCACAAAAAGAGGCATCATCACCAGCACACCCAACACGCCGGACCGCGAAGTCCCAAGTGTCAAAGCAGCGCCTAGACCTGTAAAGCAGGTGAGGGCTGGCGTCGCCGTTAACAAGGTTATCAAAAGAGCCCATATGACGTCAGCCGATATTGCCAGCATCAGTCCGGCCACTGGGGTGATCAAGATCAAGGGAAGGACGTATAGCATCCAATGCGTCGTCAACTTAATGACCACCAGCCATGCTAGAGGTCGATCAAAAAACAACCACTGCTCAAGTACACCGTCGGTGTAGTCATCCCGAAACAAATGATCGGTGTTCAGCAGAAGCGCCAGCAGCACCGCCACCCAGATCATCGCCGATCCAATCTCTCCGAGGAGTGCGGAGTCTGGGCTTAGCGCCATAGGCACCATCGAAATCACCAGGATCAGAAACCACATCGGCTTCAACACATCACCCGGACGCGCGGCCACGAGCTTCAGTTCACGCGCGATGAGCCGACGTTCAACGGACACGGCCGAGCTCCAGGGTTTCAAAGGTGAGCGATTGCGGTGGCTGGTGTGTAGTAAACAAACAGATCCCGCCCCGGCCTATGTGCTGATTAATGCGCGCATCGAGCTGCCCCACCATATCCACATCCAGTGCGGTGTAGGGTTCATCCAAAATCCAAATAGGTGCCACGGTACACCACAGTCGAGCCAGCGCACACCGGCGCCCTTGCCCCTGAGACAGTTCACGAACCAGACTGTCGTGATATTCATTCAAACCCACTTCCTTTAACGCATCGCGAAGCCCATCCGAACTGGCTCCAGTCAGAAAAAATAGGTTATCCATCACGGTGAGATCTCGAGACACTTGTGGTTTGTGCCCAAGATAGAGAACGTGGGTCAGGCTCTCACGATGAGTTACTCCGTCGATCTGAACCGCACCTTCATCGGCTTCGAACAAGCCAGCCAGAATTCTCAATAGCGTGGTTTTTCCAGCCCCATTGGGTCCAGCGACTCGAAGCAGCGTACCAGGCGGACAGGAAAGGCCTAGGTTTTCAAACAACACTCGATCGTCTCGTTCTGACCGGAGGTTTTCAAAAACCAAGGATGTGTGGTGGTTTAGCATGGAGGCAGTGTAGCCGAACTCGGCCCACCAAGAAATGAAGACAGATCAAGGCATTGTTAAAAAATTACTCATTTGACAGGAGACAATCGATTGCACATCCTTCGAACCGATTGGGTGAGCACGTCCCGGTAGCTCAGTTGGATAGAGCGACCGCCTCCTAAGCGGTAGGTCACAGGTTCAATTCCTGTTCGGGACACCAAATTCGGTCATCAAACTGTCATCTCTCATCGCTAAGCTTGGTGGATGAATACACAGTTTGTGCCACCCCCAGAGCGAGACATCGCTCGAACGCCCTGGATGCCAGAAAAATCAGCATCTCTGTTAAACACCCTACTGGCAGACAGTGATCACTTCCTCGAGTACGGCGCAGGCGGATCGACGCGTTTGGCTGCCACTATGCCCCTTCAGACCCTAACCAGTGTCGAGTCCGATCGCGCCTTTCTCCAATCCGTGGATTACCACATACAGAAAGATGCTCCTCGGCTCGATTGGCGGCCCATTTTCGTCAACATTGGGCCGACTGCCCTGTTGGGATACCCAAAAACGCTTAAAGAAGCTGATCGCTGGGCACGTTATGCGCTAACGCCTTGGTCGCAGAACACAGATCCAGATTTGATTCTCATTGATGGACGCTTTCGGGTGGCTTGTGCGCTTGCGGCAGCTCGTCACGCAGCACCTGGCACTCGCGTGTTTGTAGACGACTACGGTCTAAGGCCCTGGTATTGGACTATTGAGGAATATTTAAAACCGGTCGCCAAGGCAGGCCGAGCACGGCTGTTTGAAGTGGCGAAACATCCGCCTGAGTCATTGAAACTAGCGCTGAAACGCGCGATCCGCGATCCGCGGTAGAGCTCGCCTCCGTGCGAGCCCTTCGTCGTTTTAGGATTGGATACCGAACAAACGCTCTGCCCAACCCTTGCGGCTTTGATTGCCAACCGTCTTCTTTGTTTTCTTCGCTTTGAGCTCACGCTCCGCTATATGCCCGTAAGAAGCAACCAGGCCTTTACCAACACCCACTGGAATCATAATGCACCTCCATTTCGGTTGTTACGTAGCCAGAGTCTTAACTATAGGTGCAAATTATGCGTAATGCAATATGTGCGCAAAAAAAACAAAAAGCGAATGAAAACAGAATGGCCCGCCTCGGCACGCCATTTTGTTTTTATTACGAACTCACATCTTAGATTGCAGAGCTGTGGGCGGTACTCGCGACCTCATACGCGTCAAACCACTGAGCCACAATTCGTGCCAGCGGCCGCGCATCCGATTGGAGAGTCAAACGGCGATTGGCGTAATTGACCCAAGGAGAAAAATGAGCGGCCACCAAGGCGGCAGTCGATGCGATTGTCTCGATGGAGGTATGGCCCTCTGATTCAAGACGGTCTAAGTCGATGGCAAAGTCGCACAACAACATTTCCACGGCTCGGGCGCGCACCAAATCCTCGCCACCAAATCCATGACCGCGCGTGCCGGCTAAATGAGCGGCGCGAATCCGATCCTGATAGCCCCCAGTCCCTGGATCATTTTGCACATAACCTTGAGGGAGTTTTGAAATAGCAGACGCACCGAGCCCAATCAAAGTAGGTGCGGTGTCATCGGTGTATCCTTGGAAATTCCGGCGAAGGTGCCCCGAGTTCTTAGCGAGCGCCAATCCATCCGTTGGCAACGCAAAATGGTCAATACCGATGGCCACGTAGCCGTGAGACTCGAAGGTCTCTCTCGCCAATTCAGACAATTCAAAACGGGCTTCCGTGCTGGGCAAAGCCGCATCTGGAATCATCACTTGGCGCTTGGCAACCCAAGGCACGTGAGCATACCCATACAAGGCGACCCGATCTGGGCTCAAACTCACCAACTGCTCGATCGACCGAACCAATCGCGCCTCGGTTTGATGCGGCAGCCCATATAAGATATCTGCGTTCAAGCTCCCTATGCCCCGTTCTCGAAGCAACTGCACGGCATCCCGAGTCACTTCGTAGGACTGTTCGCGTCCAATTGCTTTTTGGATCAAGGGATCAAAGTCCTGGACCCCTATCGAGGCCCGATTTAGTCCGCCCAACATGAGCGCATCCAGTCGAGCGGCATCGATTTCATTCGGGTCGATCTCCACAGAAAATTCGGCGTCTGAGGTGATCGAAAATGCATCACGAATCGACGTCATCAACCGCGTCAACTGATCGGGGCTCAACAAAGTGGGCGTCCCACCCCCAAAATGCAGCCGCGACACCTTGACCTCGTTAGGCAGAAGATCCGCGATTCGCTCGACCTCGGTGGTCAATACGTCGAGGTAAGTATCGAGCCGGCCGTCATTACCTAGCCCCTGAGTTCGGCACGCACAGAACCAACAAACCCGTCGACAAAACGGCACATGGGCATACAACGAAATCGGCTCTCTAGGATCCAGTTCAGATAACCAACGCTCGGTGATGGAGGGGTCAGGAATTTCCCGGAATTGCGTCGCTGGAGGATAACTGGTGTACCTCGGCACATTCCGATCAAAAAGGCCAAACTGGGCGAGTGCATCTGTATTTGTCATACCTCTATGTTGCCCGAGGCGACCCACTGACGCATTGAGATGCATCAAGATCGACACAATCCCGCGCCCAAGGCACGCACCAAGTGCGCTAAAAAATCATAAAACGTTCATAATTAAAGGTAAAAAAGCGAGGATAATTGCGAACTTTGTGAGTATTTGACCCAAAGGAAGGCTGGCAAGCCCATGACTCCAAAGGAATTCAAAGCGTGGCGCAAGTCCTGCGGACTAACCCAAGAGCAGGCGGCAAAAAAACTCGGCCTGAAAAAACGCACGATTCAGTACTATGAGAAAGGCGAGCGCGACGGGAAAGAGTTCAAAATTCCGAGAACTACATCCTTGGCGTGCTATGCCATCTCAGTCGGGGTAGAGCATTACTTCGGGCCAGAAGAACTCAACCACCGGCACGGCTCATCCTCGAAATAATCTCAGCGGTGGTTCAGCTCCGCTTTAAGGCGCTCAATTTCTGATGCAATTTCTTCCGCGTCACGCTGACAACGCATTAGGCAATCACGCACCAAATTAAACTTTTCTTCGATACCGCGTGCGGTCAAATGATACAGAAACCCGCGCTTCCCCTTCCGGGTCGTCACCTCTTCTGCCTGAACAATTCCGTTATCGATCAATGATTTTAACGCTTGGTTGGTCGTACCTAAGCTCGAATCAATCTTCTCGGCGATATCTCGCTGTGACACCTCTTCACCGTGTTCGATGACCCGAAGTATCGCCAATGCACGCGTTTTTAAAACGTCATCCTGTGCTTTCACTGTCCCATGCCCTTTCTCCACACTGTACCGTGCGTCTAATTGTCGAACAAAATACACCCAACTAAAGTAGTGTACTCGAGCCACCGATCTTGGAAAAGGTTTCTAAAACTAAATTCGCACAAGCTGAATCAGCTGCCGTGGCTTGATGCCCAGCCACTGCCGGAGCATATGTCCAAATTCCCGCTGCAATGCCTCTCGCAACAACTCATCCGACTGCAGCACTCGAGAGGATTGCTCACTCAGTATATCTTCAACAGCTAAGGCCAAATCCGCGGTAACCGAATCGAGTTCCACCTCCCCAGTTGGCACCCCAACGCACTGCATTTGAGGTTCGCTGATCAATCGACACTTCTTATCCAGCACCAAGGTTAAGGTGATCAAGCCACCGTCGGCGAGGGCGCGGCGCTCGGACAGTGCGCGATCGCTCAGTGGCACCAAACTGGTCCCGGATAATCCCAGCCGACCGGTCTGAACCCGCCCAATCTGCTCCGGCGCATGAGCCGAAAGACTCAGTACGTCCCCATTGGTTACTTGAGTCGCACTGAGGCCCAAGGACTCTGCCAACTCGGCATGGGCTATCATGTGACGCGCTTCACCATGCACAGGGATGACATGTGTCGGCCGCAGCGCTCGATACATCCAACGAAGCTCATCCCGGCAGGGATGGCCGGACACATGAATCGGGGCATCCTGCTCGGTCACCACATGAATTTTCTTTTGGGCCAGTAAGTCATACAGCCGATAGAGCTTCTTCTCATTGCCCGGAATCACCTTAGAGGAGAACACCACGGTGTCCTCTGGTTCCAGCAACAAATCGGGATGCTCGCCTTTGGCCAATTTTGCCATGGCCGCTCGAGGTTCGCCCTGTGACCCCGTAGCCAGAATTAATTGCTCGGACCTAGGCAGATAGTCGAGATCCTCTGTAGGCACCAAGTCGGGGAAGTGTTTCAGATAGCCTGTCGACTTAGCGGTTTGCAGGTAGTTGTACAAACTTCGACCCAACACAGAAATACGCCGACCCGTCTCGTGCGCAATATCCCCAATTGCCGAAAGCCGTGCTGTATTCGATGAAAAGCAGGTCACCGCCACGCGATGCTTTTGCTCGGCAATCACGCGCAACAGAGCACTGTGACATTCGGCTTCAGACCCTGACCATCCCTCGACCGTGGCGTTGGTGGAATCACCGACCAGATAATCGATCCCCAACTCACCCAGTTCCATCAATCGACGGTCATCGTAATGAGCCCCCTCGAGCGGATGAGGATCCAGTTTCCAGTCGCCGGTATGGAAAATCCGTACCGGGCCCAAAGTCAATAACAGTGCATTGGCCTCAGGAATCGAGTGCGTCAAGGTCACCCACTCCAATTCAAACGGTCCGATCGCCTGTGTCGAGCCCGGCAATACCTCAACCAAGGGCACTTGATCCAAGAGCCCAGCCTCCCCTAGCTTTCTCCGGGCCACGGATGCCGTAAAGGCCGTGCAATACACAGGCTTCTGGATTTGCCGCCACAAATAATGAATCGCACCCACATGATCTTCGTGGGCGTGCGTAATGACGATCCCGGCAATCTGATCTTTGACCGACCGAAGGCAGGAAATATCAGGGCAAATGACATCAATGCCCGGTGGGGTGGTGTCGTCGGCAAAGGTAATACCCATGTCTACCACCAACCACTGCCCCTGGTAGCCGTACAAATTGAAGTTCATACCGATCTCGCCCGAGCCGCCTAACGGCACAAAGCAAGGCACACTGGGATCGATGTCAATTTGAGACAGGTTGGCAATCGGCTTCACGTACTGTATAAATATCCAGTCATTTGTTTAAGGGAAGGCTCAATGGTAACGATCTTATTGCCACAAACCAAACACTCTTCACCGCTTACCCAATACCTCGACTGCGATCTAATCGAAGAAACCATGACATCGGTACCGGTTCTCGGCTGGGTCGCCTGTGGCCAGCCTATCGACATGTTTGAGCAGACCGAAACCATCGACGTCCCCACGCGACTTGTGAAGCGGAACACCTATGCACTTCGGGTGCGAGGAGACTCCATGCGGGATGCCAATATCCTGCCAGGCGATTTAGTCATCATTGAACAATCGCAGACGGCCGAACACGGAGAAAAGGTGGTGGTTCGGATCAATGGGCAATCGGTGACCTTAAAAACCCTGAGCTTAGAACCGGACGGCGTTAAATTGATCCCGGCCAACACGGAGATGGAGCCCATGGTGTTTCACAATGCCGACGTCGAAGTGCTCGGCATTGTACGGGGCGTCATTCGTGATCGCGTCTAAAGCGGTGCAACCGAGGCGCGAATGGCTTCAATATTTTTACGGTAGGCGTCTTCGTTACCGCCTTTAAACACTGCAGAGCCCGCCACCAAGGCCGTAGCACCGGCTTCAACCACTAAAGGCGCGGTCTCAGGTGTAACACCCCCGTCCACCTCAATGTCGACGGCTCGGCCATCGAGCAATTGCTTAATCCGTGCAATTTTATCGATCACAGTCGGCAAGAATGACTGCCCTCCAAAGCCTGGGTTGACGCTCATCACCAGCACCAGATCCACACGATCCAGTACGTAGCGAAGACAATCCTCGGGCATATGGGGGTTCAACGACACGCCCGCACGACACCCTAAATCACGGATCTGCGCCAATGTCCGATCGAGGTGATCGCACACCTCTGCATGCACAGTAATTAAGTTACAACCAGCCTTGGCATATTCCGCCAGGAGTCGATCCGGATTACTGACCATCAGATGCGCATCAAAGGGCTTGTCGGTCGCATGACGCACCGCCTGAATAATCGGCGGCCCGAACGTCAAATTGGGGACAAAGTGCCCGTCCATGACATCCAAGTGAATCCAATCACACCCAGCAGCATCCACCGCACGGATTTCATCGGCCAAGCGGCCAAAATCAGAGGCCAATACCGAGGGGGCAATCTTTACATTCGCCATTGATCAGATCCTTCATGGTCATGGGACACCGTCCCTGAGGGGCACAGAGTAGGTGGTTGAGGAGGTGAGGTAAAGCCAGCGGAGCCTAAGCAGGCGCTCGATACGCGTGGTGCACCAGTGTTTCGAGACTGACATGATCGAGAATTTTTTCATGTGTCGCCTCTAAGACCACTTGGGCGACTACGCCCTCTCGGAGGGCCTCAACCCATCGAAGCCCACACAAACACCAGCGATCGCCCGGCTTTAATCCGGGAAACTGAAACTCTGGACGCGGTGTAATCAGGTCATTGCCCTTAGCTAGGGAGAACTCGAGGAACTCAGAGGTCATAACTGCACAGACCACATGGCTCCCCCGGTCGGAGGCATCGGTCTGACAACAACCGTTTCGGAAAAAACCTGTCAGGGGATCCATCGAGCAAGGAATCAAGGGCTCACCCAGCACATTAAGCTGTGTTGTTTGCGTCATACAGACCTCCTAAACCCCTTGTTAGTGGGGATAAATCACCCATAAAAAAAGGCCCTTCACTACAGCAAAGGGCCTTCATTCACAGCGCGCCTCGATCAGTGGATTTGCGTTAACAACTGATCCAAGCTCGCTTTGGCATCACCGTAAAACATCCGTGTGTTCTCTTTGTAAAACAGCGGATTCTCAATGCCTGAGTAGCCAGTACCCTGGCCACGTTTAGAGACAAACACCTGCTTGGCTCGCCATACCTCGAGTACGGGCATGCCAGCAATCGGTGAATTTGGATCTTCCTGAGCCGCCGGATTCACAATGTCATTCGAACCAATGACAATCACCACGTCAGTATCAGGGAAGTCTTCGTTGATCTCATCCATTTCCAACACGATGTCATACGGCACCTTGGCTTCTGCCAAAAGCACGTTCATGTGCCCTGGAAGACGTCCGGCAACCGGGTGAATCGCAAAGCGCACATTCTTACCCTTCGCACGAAGACGGCGCGTCAACTCGCTGACTGACTGCTGTGCCTGAGCCACCGCCATGCCGTAGCCAGGCACAATGATCACGCTGTCCGCGTCGTCCAGCGCACTGGCCACGCCATCGACATCAATGGCGATTTGCTCACCCTCAATCTCCATCTGAGGTCCTGACGCATCGCCAAACCCACCCAGGATGACCGACAAGAACTGCCGATTCATGGCCTTACACATAATGTACGAGAGAATCGCACCCGATGACCCGACCAAGGCGCCGGTGACGATCAATAGATCATTACCCAGCAAGAATCCGGTTGCGGCCGCCGCCCAGCCGGAATAGCTGTTGAGCATAGAAACCACCACCGGCATGTCGGCGCCGCCGATCGCCATCACAAGGTGAGCCCCCAAGATAAAGGCCAAGGCCGTCATCAAATACAGCGTCCAGGACCCGGCGTGATTCATGTACATAATCAACAAAACGAACGAAGCACCGACCATCAGCAGGTTCCACAGATGGCGACCTGGCAGGATCAAGGCTTTACCACCGATCTTTCCGGCCAATTTGCCGTACGCGATGATCGAGCCGGTAAAGGTGATAGCGCCAATAAAGACACCTAAGAACACCTCCACCTCATGGATAATTTGCTCGGCCTTTGAGGCAAAATCATGCACCGACAGATCGGAGTTGATGCCGATGAAGACAGCCGCCAAGCCCACAAAACTGTGCAACGCGGCCACCAATTGTGGCATCCCGGTCATTTCCACACGCTGTGCAACGATCACGCCAATCACCGAGCCGATCACCAGCATGGCAATCAAAACACCGGATAAAGACACCCGAACGTCGGCAACGGTTGCAAGGACAGCAATCGCCATCCCGATGATGCCGAACCAAACAGCCCGCTTGGCTTTTTCCTGATTTGAAAGACCACCTAGGGCCAAGATGAATAGTACAGTCGCGCCGATATAGGCTGCGGTTTGCAATCCCACTGTCATATCTTTCTCCCGCTTACGACTTCTTAAACATCTGCAACATACGACGGGTCACCATAAACCCACCGACGATATTAATGGTCGCGATCAATACCGATATCGCGGCCAAAACAGACACTACTGGAATATCAGAATCAATTTGGAGTAACGCACCCAAAATGATGATTCCAGAAATTGCATTGGTAATCGCCATCAAAGGCGTATGCAATGAATGCGCCACACCCCAGATCACCTGGAATCCGACGAACACCGCCAACACGAATACGATAAAGTGCTGCATAAAGTCCGTGGGAGCATAGAGCCCAATCAAACCCATCAAGGCCGCGCCAATCACCAACAGGGTGGTTTGTTGACGACCCGCCTTTGCCATCCGATCTGCTTCTTCTTGCGCTTTCTCTTCGGCCGTTTTCTCAGGCGCCTTCTCTACTTTCTTAGAGGCGATGGCCTGAACCTTGGGTGGCGGTGGCGGATAGGTAATCTCACCCGCATGAGTCACGGTCGCAGACCGGATCACATCGTCTTCCATGTTATGCACGATCTGTCCGTCTTTATTCGGTGTCAGATCAGCCATCATGTGACGAATATTTGTGGAGTACAGCGTTGACGCTTGCGCCGCCATCCGACTTGGGAAATCGGTATAGCCGATGATCGTCACGCCATTCTCGGTCACGATCTTTTCGTCTGCCACGGTCAACTTGCAGTTACCGCCCTTCTCCGCTGCCAAATCGACAATCACTGAGCCTGGCTTCATCGCAGCCACCATCTCAGGGGTCCACAACTCAGGGGCTTCTCGGTTTGGAATCAGTGCGGTCGTGATCACGATGTCAATCTCGGGCGCCTGCTCCATGAACAAGGCCAGTTGCTTCTCACGAAACTCAGGGCTTGAGGGCGCTGCATAACCGCCTGTGGCCGCACCGTCTTGGCTATCCTCGAAATCGAGGAACAGGAACTCAGCGCCCATGGATTCGATCTGCTCGGCCACTTCAGGACGCACATCAAACGCACGGACAATAGCGCCCAACGACTGTGCAGTACCAATTGCTGCCAAGCCAGCCACACCGGCACCCACAACCAGTACTTTAGCTGGCGGGACTTTCCCTGCCGCTGTCACTTGGCCCGTAAAAAAGCGCCCAAAGTTGTTGCCTGCTTCAATAACCGCGCGATACCCAGCGATATTCGCCATTGAGGACAGGGCATCCATTTTTTGCGCACGAGAAATACGGGGCACCATCTCCATGGCCATGACCGTGACGCCCAAATCGCGCGCCTGGTTCAAAAGCGTCTCATTTGCCGCCGGATTGAAGAAGCCGATCAGCGTTTGACCCGCCTTCATGAGCTTCAGCTCAGCCTCTTGAGGCGGGCGAACTTTGACCACCACGTCCACGTCTTTACAGAGCGCTTTTGCGTTTTTGACAACTGTCACGCCGACCGCTTCATAGTCCGCATCTGAAAACCGAGCTGCGCTACCCGCACCTGCTTCGATAAAGCAGTCATGACCCAATTTTTGCAGTTGAACCGCCGATTCCGGCGTCATTGCAACTCGGGCTTCTCCGGGCAACACCTCTTTGAGGGCTCCGATTCGCATCGCCTGACTCCCTTCTTTCAATATCACTGTTTTCCATTCGACCCACGTCAACGATTCCGTTAAAGCGGCCATCCATTTGAGCAATCCTTTAGGATTGCATATTCCACACCCAATGTAACGCCCGTCCAACCGAGGTTGAAAGCAGCGCGGGGGTCACAGGGATTGGGGCGGTAAACACCCCGTAATAATGGCGGAGACGGAGGGATTCGAACCCTCGATAGGGCTACAAACCCTATACTCCCTTAGCAGGGGAGCGCCTTCAGCCTCTCGGCCACGTCTCCATGAGGGGCGGGAGTTTAACACGTCACACGCGGTTGTTAAGCGGTTGCGTTAACTTCCACCCCACCATTGCCATATTGCCCAAAAAATTGGAATCAGCGTGGCGGTTGCCAAACCATTCAACCCCACAGCTAATGAAGCAAAGGCTCCGGCATCTTTATTGATCTGGATGGCCCGCGCGGTGCCGATCCCATGAGCAGCCACACCCATCGCAAAGCCCCTCGCATCCCACGACGTGATGCGCGCCGCATTAAGCACGTAAGGCCCCAGAATGGCTCCGATCACGCCGGTCATAATGACGCAGACAGCTGTCAGGGAGGGCAACCCACCAATGCGCTCTGAAATACCCATCGCAATGGGGGTCGTTACACTCTTCGGCGCCAGAGACATCACAGTCTGATGCGAAGCGGAAAGCAAATCAGCAATGACCACCGCGCTGACCGCGGCTGTCACAGAGCCGCATAGCAAGGACACCAAAAGCGCCTTGTAGCCCCCCCTCATATTTTTCAAAAGTTTCGCGACCGGCAGCGCGAGCGCCACCGTAGCTGGACCTAATAGGAAGTGCACAAACTGAGCTCCCTCAAAGTAAGTCCAATAATCGATGCCTGTGACTGTCAGGCCGACCGTAATCAGAACCACGGCGATCAACACGGGGTTGAGAATAGGCATCCGACCCGATCGCTGATACAGCCAATCGCCAAGAAGATAGGCTACTAAGGTCACCGTCAAAGCGGTCAGCGGGCTGGCCGACAGATAGACCCAGACTTCATTAAAATTAGGCTCCATCGCGATCGCTCCGGTGCATTTTTTGAAGAATCCACCCGGTGACTAGGACAGTCACGACCGTGCTCCCAATCAGTGAACCCAAAATAGCTTTCCACTCATCCCCAAGAATCGCCAAGTGAGCAATCACTCCCACGCCGGCTGGCACAAATAACAAGGAAAGGTGCGACAAAATGCCATTGGCTGTCGATTCGAGAGTCTCTGAGAGGGTGGGCCGCCAGAGCAAAATCGCCAGCAACAATCCCATACCAATCACGGGCCCTGGAATCGCCAAATCAAACAATCGAGCGAGAATCTCGCCCACCAACTGACACACAAGCAACTGGGTTAACGCAAACAGCATGCTATCTCCTCAATGCACACGTTTCAGATTGGGCCAGAACAACCCGAGAAGCAAGGCAGCAGAGACCGCAAAAGCAATCGGTACCGCACCGAGCGTAAAGGCGTCGGCAACCACGCCATACAGCGCAGGCACCGTAGCTGCCCCGACTGAAAAACCCAAAATCTGCCAGGCCATCACCGCATCACGTCGATGACTCGGTACCGCACGACTGACCACCGTCAGGACAAAGGGAGCAATCGGCGCCATTGAAAGACCGACCAATCCGATCGCAATCCACTGCCCCACAACCGGCAGCCACATGAATCCGAGTAATAATCCAAACACTGAGAGGGCAGACCATTTCAGCACCTGAACTTCGTTGCCCGGAAGACGATTTAAAACAAACCGACCGACCGTCAGCCCACCCCAAAAAGTCGCTGTCATGGCGCCAGCCGTACCCAACTGCACGCCACCTATATTGACCACCACAGTCGACAACCAATTACCGACACCTTGCTCTAAACCGACGTAGACGGCACTGCCAAGAATCAGCGCAATCACCGGACCCCGTAACATTGAGGAAGGAAGCCCTTCAAGTGCGGTTTGAGCCTGCAAATGACTGAGCCGTGTGGCACTTCGATACACCCAGAGTGCGGCCACGCCACTGATCCCCGCACCGATCAGATAAATGGAAAACCAAGGCCAACCACCCGCCATCAATGTACCTGCTATCAGTCCGGCGGTTGCCGTACCCAAGCCCCATCCACCATGCACGTTCATCAAATGGCGGGCACTGATTCGTGGTGCGAAAAATGCGTTCAATGTGGCATGGGCCATGCCATTCACGACACCTCTCACCCCGTATAAAAGAACGAACACCCACAGTGTGTGACTAAGACCCATGACCAGCATGCAAAGCGCCTGGCAGCTCAATGCCGTCACCAAAAGCGCCAGATGCCCCCAGCGAGTCAATGCCAAAGGCGCAATCGCGGACCCGAGAGCAGAGCCCAACCCGACGGCGGCCAGCACCCATCCGAGCGACTCAATCGGTGTGTTTAGAGTGACATACACCCCCAGCCAAGCCACGCCCAGAATCCCATCGAAAAATCCAAGGGACAGCATCGCAAGACCCGCAACTGCCCGGGGCGATCGGGTTGGCATAATAATAAACACCTCGAAAAATCGGCCGAGCCGAGTGAATTGGGTTGCAATTTATCAGAAAATTATTAGTATTCACGCCCTTGACGCGCTCGTAGCTCAGCTGGATAGAGTACCTGGCTACGAACCAGGCGGTCAGAGGTTCGAATCCTCTCGAGCGCGCCAACTCTTTTCTCAGACTGAATCTGTGCGATTGGGTCTTTCATCCTCACTAAATCCCAACTACGCTGTCAAAAAAGATCAGCGGAGCTGGCGATGCAGAGACTTCCTCGTTTTTTGATGTACGCACTGATCTGGGCTGCATGGGTTCCAGTTTCCCTGGCTGTTTCGGAAGAAAGTGCGCTCGATGCGCTGTTTGCAGAACTCAAAGCCAGCGACGACCTCATCGAAATGGCTGAAGTACAGAACCAAATCTGGGCTCGTTGGTATGCACTGCCAGACGGTGCCGAACACATGCAAGCCGAATTTGATGCGGGCATGCGCGCACTGGGCCTTGCCATGCCCATGACCGCCATTGATCACTTCACGACGGTGATTGATGAGGCGCCTGAATTTGCAGAAGCCTGGAACCGGCGCGCGACGACCTACTTCATGATCGGCGACTTTGAATCTTCCCTACGAGATATCCAAGAAACCCTGATACGCGAACCTAGACACTTCGGGGCGATTTCGGGACTGTCCATGATCTTTGAACAAAACGGCGACCTACCTAGGGCCCTTGCAGCGGAACGGATGTTGCTCGAGCTAATCCCAAACGACCCAAGGATTCAAGCGCGTGTTCAAGCCTTCGAAAAAGCCTTAGGTGTGGGACAGATCTAAGTTAGTAACGACCGCTGATAAAATCTAAAACGATCAGCGGCGAGGCCACACTGACCGCCACAATCACCACCAACAACAACCAATCTAGCCATTTCGCCATACCGGTAGGGTTGTGTTCGTTGGATCTAATTCAACCAAACGTGGATTTGTTGATGGAATTGTCACAATTCCATGGCACGATGATGCAATGCACAAATCAGGAGGAGGTTTCGCGTGCTTCAGGGAAAGAAAGGCCTAGTCATCGGGCTCGCCAACGAACATTCGATCGCATTTGCTGCGGCTAAAACTCTTAAATCACTCGGCGCCGAAGTCATCGGAACCTGCCTGAATGCGAAAGCGCGCACCTTCGTTGAGCCGGCCACCGCCCCTCTCGACATCCCCCTCCTCGAATTAAATGTCGAAGCCGAGGGTGAGCTTGAGGCAACCTTTCAAGCCGCTTACGACCGCTTAGGGGGACTGGACTTTGTGGTTCACTCGATTGCATTTGCGCCGCTTGAGGATTTGCATGCACCAATTCACGCCACCTCGTCCGAAGGCTTTAAGCAGGCGATGGACATCTCTTGTCACTCGTTCATTCGAGCCGCCCATCTGGCACAACCGCTGATGAAAAATGGCGGTGCGCTAATCACTATGAGCTACTTGGGCGCGCACCTAGCAATCCCAAACTATGGCCTAATGGGACCCGTCAAGGCCGCATTGGAATCGTCCGTGCGCTATCTGGCGGCCGAGCTCGGTGGCGACAACATTCGTGTCCACGCGGTATCACCCGGTCCGATTGCCACCCGAGCGGCCTCAGGTATCGCGCACTTTGACCAATTAATGGAAGACGTGCGTTCACGGGTTCCACTAAAGCGCCTCGCTCATCAAGATGAGGTGGCCGGTTTAGTGAGCTTCTTGTGTTCTGATTTGGCGACCGGCATGACCGGACAAACCCTCTATGTCGATTGCGGCGAGCATATGGTGCCCTAATGACCGAGCCTAAGACCCATACCGACCTGATTGAGAATGTGCTGTATCAAGACATTGCCGTGGGCGACAGTGCACGGCTCGTGCGCACGCTCACCTTAGACGACATTCGAGCGTTTGCCGCTGTCTCAGGGGATATTAATCCCGCCCACCTAGACGCTGCCTTTGCAAACGAATCGATGTTCCACGGCATCATTGGCCATGGCATGTGGAGCGGATCGCTGGTCTCGACCGTGCTTGGGACGCAGTTTCCAGGACCGGGCACGATTTATTTAGAACAGAGCTTTCGCTTCAAACGCCCGGTGCACATTGGTGACACTCTCACAGTCTCTGTGACTGTGGTTGAGAAACAGGACGATAAGCACAGCTTGCTTCTCGATTGCGTTATTACCAATCAACACAATGAGACCGTGGTTGTGGGTCAAGCCCGAGTGATGGCACCTACCGAGAAAGTCATTCGACCCAAGATGGGCGTACCAAAACTGAACTTGTTTGACCCTGAATCACGGGTCAAGCTCTTCGTTTCGGGAATCCAGCCATCGCCGCCTGTCATGGCTGCTTGCGTGCATCCGACCTCGGAAGCCTCTTTGCTCTCTGCGCTCAAGATGAAAGAAACCGGCGCGGTCGACCCAGTACTGATTGGCCCGATGACCGTGATCGAACCCCTGGCTCAGTCCATTGGCATCGATTTGAGCCAGTTCACCTGCCAGGATGCCTCTCACAGCCATCATTCAGCCGAACTGGCCGCTCAGTGGGTACGCGAGGGTAAAGTCGAACTGCTGTGTCGCGGTAATCTGGAAAAAAATGAATTACTCGATGTGATTCGGTCGGATACGACTCTGTTGACCAAGCGTCGCTTGTCTCATGTGTTCCGCTTTGAGGTCCCGCTGTACCAAAAACCTTTGTGGCTCACCGATGCGGTATTGAATCACCGCCCTCAACTTGAGGACAAAGTGGACATGGTGCAAAACGCCATCGATCTCGCTCGATTGATGGGTGTTGAAGACCCAAGGGTTGCACTGATTTCTGCGGTCAATCGGATCGATCCTGAGTACCCCTCCACACTGGATGCAGCCGCACTCTGCAAAATGGCCGATCGTAAGCAAATTCAAGGCGGTCGACTGGATGGGCCGATGGCATTTGATGAGGCTGTGAGCGAACACGGGAACATCGCCGTGCACGGTCCGGCCGACATTCTAGTGGCTCCGGATAATGAGTCGGCCAACATGCTGGCGAAGCAACTCGAGTATTTTGCTGGCGCATCCAGCTGTGGCGTGGTGCTCGGTGCACGTGTCCCGATTGCTCTGTCGATGCAGTCCGCATCGGCCGAATCACAAATGCTGTCTGCACTTTTAGGCGCCAAAATCGCCGAACACTACCGAACGCACACGCCCTGACATGACACCCACGGTCTCCCGCGGTAGAGTGCGTACTCTTCGCGGGGAACAGTCATGCTCTCGATCACTCAATTCGACCTAAGCTATCCGGGGTACCCCCCCTTAGCGCGTGTCACCTGGCATCTTAAGCAAGGCGAACAAGTGGCACTGCTCGGTCGATCCGGTACTGGCAAATCCACATTGCTAAAAGCCATCCTTCATGCAGCCAACCATCCGCACATTGAGATTGAATCGGACCGCATCGCTTACTTGGCCCAACAACCGGTGCTCCTCCCCTGGTTGACGGTGGCCGAGAACGTCAGCCTTGGAAATCGCTTACGCGGCGAATCGGTCACACCAGCCGATGCGGGACAAATCGAACAACGTTTGATAGACGTGGGCCTAGCAGGCTTTGGACCGCGCATCATTGATACTTTGAGTGGCGGACAGCGAGCCCGCGTTGCCTTGGCTCGCGTGTTATTTGAAAAAGCGGACTGCGTCTTACTCGATGAACCCTTCAGCGGACTCGATCGCTCAACACGAATTCATATGGCCAGCCTCTGTCGAAAACTGTTGTCGGAACAAACGGTGATCTTGGTCACCCACGACCCGCTCGATGCACGGAACTGGTTGTCTCACGCGATGGTGTTAACAGAGAACGATCTCACCGGGCCATTTGAACTGACTCAATTTGAAGATGACCGTGTTCTATTGGACGCCTTAGGGGTTGGCCTGTGATAGCGCGCATCCTGTCCCTAGGGGGTGCGCTGGCTCTGTGGTGGCTCATCGTTTGGGCGTTTGAGTTACCGCACTTTATTTTGCCCGGCCCGGACCGCGTGTTGACCACACTGATCGAACGCCACGCGCAACTGCTCTTTCACGGAAGTGTCACCGCAGCCGAAATCTTGGCCGGTCTTGGCTTAGGGGGTGCTTTAGGCTTTTTAACCGCGTGTGCACTCGCGACGTCAGAGTCACTCAAAAAAGCCACCTTGCCATTTTTGGTAATGAGCCAGGCGCTGCCTGTTTTTGCATTGGCGCCGCTTCTGATGCTGTGGTTTGGCTATGGGTTCGCCTCGAAATTGGCGATGACCACACTGATTGTATATTTCCCGGTGACAGCCGCCACGCTTTCAGGTTTTCGCGCGATGCCAGACGGATGGAACGACACCTTCATCAGCTTACACGCCAAGCGGTGGCCGCTATTTTGGCGCGTGCGCCTACCATTGGCACTGCCCCATGCGTTGTCGGGATTACGGATTGCCGCCTCCGTAGCACCGATCGGTGCGGTGGTTGGCGAGTGGGTCGGCTCATCGAGTGGCTTAGGGTACTTGATGCTGCATGCCAACGGACGAGGTCAAACAGACCTGATGTTTGCGGCCCTTCTTGTGCTGTGCATTGAGGCCGTCGTGATTTGGGCTGTGGTGAGCCGGCTCACGCGCCGGCTCGACCAGAGACTCAACGTCTCATCACTTTCCTGAAGGAAGCGATCCTTCGATTCCCTCGACATAGAAGTCCATGCCAAGCAAGGTGCCGTCATCGGCTGTCTCGCCAGCCGCCAACCAAGGTGAACCATCTTGTTTGTTGACCGGGCCCGTGAACGGATGCAAACGACCTTCCGAAATCGCAATACGCGCTTCTTCAGCCATGGCTTTCACGTCCTCAGGTACAGCCGCACCGTATGGCGCCAAAGCCACCATACCTGTGTTGAAGCCACCCCAGGTGTCGATTGAACTCCACGTCCCGTCAATGACAGCACCCACGCGCTCGATGTAGTAAGGGGCCCAATCATCAATGATTGAAGTCAACTGCGCGTTCGGGCCATGAGCTGCCATATCTGACGCCTGTCCAAATGCGAAAATACCCCGCTGCTCGGCGATCTGCATGGCCGCTGGCGAATCCGTATGCTGCATCAAAATATCAGCGCCCTGATCGATCAGCGCTTTCGCTGCATCGGCTTCTTTACCTGGATCAAACCAAGTTGATACCCAAATGATCTTGAACTGAACGTCTGGATTGACGCTCTTGGCTGCTAAGTAAGCCGCATTGATGCCACGCACCACTTCAGGGATTGGGAAAGACGCGATGTAACCGATGGTGTTGGTTTTGGTCATCTTACCCGCGATCAACCCCAACACATGACGGCCTTCATAAAACCGCGATGAATAGGTCGCTAAGTTATCAGCCCGCTTAAATCCGGTGGCATGCTCGAACTTCACATTTGGAAACTGCTCAGCCACCTTGACCGTTGGGTTCATAAAACCAAACGACGTCGTAAAGATGATATCGGCACCATCATTGGCCATCTGGCTCAACACGCGCTCGGCGTCTGGGCCTTCAGATACGCTTTCGACAAAAGTGGTTTCGACTTTATCGCCAAAAGCCGCTTCAACCGCTAAGCGGCCTTGATTGTGCTCGTAGGTCCAGCCGCCATCAGACACTGGGCCCACGTAAATAAAGCCGGCTTTTACACGATCCGACGATCCCTCTGGCGCACTGGCTTGCTCGTTATCCGAACAGGCAGCCAACGCCAATGCGGCCACTAAGGCCACTGCTTTTGTACCAAACCCCTTCATGGGCGACTCCTTACTAACGTGAGACACGAAACGTTTTCCCTAACGAAGCTGGGGCTGAAGTCCCCTGAACACCGCGCGCGGAAATGACAACCAAAGCCACTACCGTGGCCAAATACGGCAACATCGAAAGCCATTGAGCGGCAATCGAAATCCCCAATGCCTGACTGTGCAACTGCAATATAGTGACACTGCCAAATAAGTAGGCGCCGAGCAAGACTCTGAGCGGACGCCATGCTGCGAACACCACCAAAGCCAGGGCGATCCAACCGCGACCAGCGGTCATGCCCTCGACGAACATGGGCGTTTGCACCAGGGTTAAGTACGCCCCGCCAACACCGGCCATGGCACCGCCCAAACAAATCGCTAAAAAGCGCACCCCGATCACTGAAAAACCCATGGCATGGGCGGCATCATGATCCTCACCGACCGCACGCAGAATCAATCCGCCTCGGGTGTTGTTAAGAAACCACCACAACATAATTGCCAACAAAACAGACGCGTACACCAAAGGATCGTGCGCGAACAACGCACGGCCAATGACGGGGATATCAGACAGTACCGGAATCGACCAGGCTTTGACCGGAGGTGCCGAGGCACCGACGTATTGAGCGCCAAATAACGCGGCCACACCAAGACCAAACAAGGTTAATGCCAACCCGGTCGCCACAGGATTGGCTTCCAGTCGCAACACCAATAATGCAAAGATCAAGGCTAAAGCGGCTCCCGCACCGGCCGCTGCCACCACAGACAATGCCAACGGTTGGCCGGATAAGGCAACCACGAAGCCAGCCAACGCACCGACTATCATCAAGCCCTCAATACCAAGATTCAGGACCCCGGCCCGTTCTTGGATCAATGCTCCCAACCCTGCAAAGACCAAGGGCGTCGAGGCCACGAGAATCGCGTGGATGATGGCGCCTATGAGTGTTGCATCCATCAATGCGGCCCTCCCCAACGAAGACGGTAATTGACTAAAAGCGCGGCGCCCAACAAGAAGAACAGCAATAACCCTTGGAACACTTGTGTCATGGCACCCGGAATGCCCAGCGAGAGCTGGGCGGCTTCACCGGCAATATAGGAGAGCGCGACGAGAAGTCCCGCGGGCACAACCGCCAGCGGGTGCAATCTGGCTAAGAAGGCTACGATGATGGCGGTAAAGCCATAAGAAGGCGAAATATTTGGCACCAACTGGCCGATATTACCGGTCACTTCAATGACGCCTGCAAGCCCGCTTAAGGCCCCACCTATCAGCAAGGCGACCCACACCGTGCGAGCGCGGCTATATCCGGCAAATTCGGCAGCCTTAGGTGCCAAGCCGGATACTTTCATCGAAAACCCTAGGTGCCACCGCTTCACGATCCAAGTGCCCAACACCGCAAAAAACAATGCAAATAAGAACCCGACATGGCCTCGTCCGGCATCGAATAGCCGCGGCAATCGTGCGGCATCATGAAGCAGACGGCTCTCCGGAAAATTAAACCCATCGGGATCTCTAAGCGGTCCGTGCACCATCACACTCAATAAAAGGATCGCAACGTAGGTCAGCATCAAACTGACTAAGATCTCACTGGCGTTGAAGCGCACTTTAAAAAATGCCGGGATCGAGGCCCATGCCATCCCGCCAAGCACCCCACCGAGCAGGACCAACGGCAACACAAACCAGCCAGAAACGCCATACAAGGCCAGGGCCACTGCACCACCGGTCAGCCCGCCCACGACCAACTGCCCTTCTGCGCCGATATTCCACACACCCGCACGAAAGCCAAGCGACAAGGCCACGCCGATAATGATCAAAGGTGTGGCTTTCGCGATCCACTCACTGATGCCGTACTCACTCGATAACGGCCGAATCACAATTCGATGAAGGCTTGAAGCCGGATCCAAACCCAGCAACATCAAAATGGCAGAGACCGTCGCGGCCGTCAGCCCGAGTGCAACCGCCACCGCTAACCATTCGTGATGCCATTTGATTTCGGCTCTGGGCTCAAACCGAAGCATCAAATGACTCCTGCCCCAGCATCAACACACCCAAATGTTCCGGCGTCATTTGACTGGTTTCAAAGGTTCGACTCAATCGACCGTGACAGATCGCACAAATACGATCGGTCATCGACAGCAATTCATCGATATCTTGGCTAATCATCACAATCGCACATCCCTGATCGGCTAAATCAATCAAGGCTTGATGGATAAACTGCTGCGCTTTGGCATCCACGCCCCAAGTCGGGTTTGACACCACAAACACTTGAGGATGACCGAGCAACTCTCGGCCGATTAAAAACTTCTGCAGATTACCGCCCGACAAACTCGAGGCTTTGGCTTGAACCGACTCAGCCTTCACGTCGAAGGTCGCCATGATGTCTTCAGCAAATCGCTTGGCCTGGGTTCCGCTGATCACGTGTTGATTCTTCAAAATGCCGCGGGTGTGTCGTGCACTTAAAATCACGTTTTCCCACAACGTCAAATCCGGCACTGCTGCATGACCCAAACGGCCTTCTGGCGCCGATAGAAGTCCCAAATGCCGACGCGCCTCGATCCCCAAATCCCCCACCGGTTGCTTATCCAACAAAATGGACTCCGGATTATCGAGCGGCAACTCACCCGATAACACATCAAACAAGGTGTCTTGACCGTTGCCCGCCACGCCAGCCACGCCGACGATCGACCCCGGCGCCACAGACAAATACAGGTCGGTTAACACCACACTCCGCTCAGACATTGGGCGGACTTCACCAACTTGAATACTTAAGCGCACCGCCTCGCTTTTCTCGGAGCGAGCGGCCCGTTTAGCCTCGCTCAAACGTTCGCCAATCATTTTCTCACCCAAGGAGCGAGCGCTCTCTTGGCGCGGATCAACGACATCAACGACCCGACCACCCCGTAATAGCGTGGCACGATCACACAATGAGCGGACTTCATCGAGCTTGTGGGATATGTAAATCACTGAACGACCTTCATCGGATAAGCGCTCGAGCGTCGCAAACAACTCTTCTGTTTCTTGCGGCGTCAGGACCGAGGTGGGTTCATCGAGTATCAGAAGCGTCGGGTCTTGCAGCAGCACTCGAAGAATCTCTAGCCGTTGCCGTTCACCGGCCCCTAAATCAGCGACCCGACGATCCAATTCGATGTGCATGCGGTAGGTATCGCAGATCGCTCGGACATCGTTGGCTAGTGCATCGTCCGGCATACGCCCGTCTAAGCCCAACGCAATGTTTTCAAGCACAGTCAGCGCCTCGAACACGGCAAAATGCTGAAACACCATGCCCACACCCAAGGCCCGCGCCTCATTGGGACTTTTCGGTGCAAACGGCTGCCCATTGAGCTCCATGCGACCGGCATCCGGGGTCAAAATGCCATAAATCAACTTCACCAGTGTCGATTTACCGGCACCATTTTCACCGAGCAAGGCATGAATTTCGCCCTGATCCACCGACAAGGTAATGTCTTGGTTCGCCGCGAAGTCACCAAAAAATTTGCTCAGGCCCCGCACACCCAATCGCTGTTGGGAGGTCGCAGACAGTCGTTCTGTGAATGAGGAAGATTCGGTCAACCGTTTAACCCATCGGCAAAGGGGGAGAGGATACCGAGTTCTGATCGCCTTGGCATCTAGCTAGCGTTCAGAGGATCCAACATTGAAATATTCTGTGTCGATCCGTTCGTGCAGAACCGCCAAGCCTTGCTGGATCCAGTCCATATTTTCTGTCAGTAAATCAGGGCTTAACCGTTCCAAATCTAGGGCATTCAGGCCGTCGACAATACCTTGCACCAAATCATCTGGCACACGACGATGCGGAATTTGCGCCAACATTTTCTGAATCCGCAAGAGCGCCGCCACCATCGATTGCGGGAAGTTTGGATCACGCAACACGAATCCGAGTACATCGGCGCCGCGCAATCGATTACTGGCACTTCTTCGGTACAGCTCCACACCTCCAAGCGCAGACAATAAGTTCTGCCACCCAATGGCTTCATAGCTGGCCCATTGTGCCGATTGACCCGGGACCATTTGTGTCACTCGTGGATCGACGAACCGAGACACCATGTCGGCATGTTCGAGCCGATCGCCGAGGCGCAGGAACAGCCAGCTCAAATCCCGGGCTTGATTGGCCATCAAACACCCGTGCCACAAACGGCAGGCAGAGATCACCTGCTTTAACAGACGGACGCGGCTGGATCGATCAAAGGTTGCGAACGACTGGCGCTCGATGAAACCGTGCAGCTCATTCAATGCAATCCAGGCATCTTTAGGAATCAAATCTCGCGTCACGCGGGCATTTTCCCGAGCACAGGCTACGGACGACCGAATCGAGCTCGGATTGTCCAAACTGAGCACCAACTGTTCCATGACCTCAGACTCGGTCAACACATGATCGACCTCACGTGCGCCAAAGACGGGCATGAGCGATTCCCAGTGATAGGGTACCGCCGAGGGCAAATCCAAAATGGTATCGGAGGCTGCGATCGCGAGTCGCGCGGTTGCTTCAGCGCGCTCCATGTAGCGCGAGAGCCAATACAAATGATCCGCGACACGCGAAAGCATCAACGGGCCTCCTCGTCTGCGATCACCCAGAAGTCTTTTGAGCCCCCGCCCTGTGACGAGTTCACCACCAGAGACCCTTCGGTCAGCGCCACTCGACACAAACCGCCGGTCGAACACCATTGATCCGAGCTCTGAAGCACAAAGGGCCGAAGATCCACATGCCGAGGCGACAGGTCACCGGCCTCTGTCACCGTGAGGGTGGTTGATAACGAGAGTGTGGGTTGGGCAATCCAAACGCGTGGGTTGTCCAGAATTTCGGCACGACGCGCCACCAATTCTTCATCCGTCGCATGCGGTCCAACCAAAATGCCATAACCACCTGATGCATCCGCGGGCTTGGTTACCAAGGTGTCCAAATGTGCCAACACATGCGCCTGGTGATCTGGATTCGAACACAGATAGGTCGGGACATTCGATAACATCGGTTCTTCGTTTAAATAGTACTTGATGATCTCTGGCACATAGGCATAGAGCACTTTGTCATCGGCCACACCGCTGCCAGGGGCATTGGCGATCGCCACCTTGCCAGCCCGCCAAGCCCGCATCAGACCGGGCACACCGAGCGTAGACTCTGGATTCAGATTTTCTGGATCCATGAAAGTGTCATCGATTCGCCGGTAGATCACATCCACACGGCTGACGCCCTCAACCGCGCGCATATAAACGCAATCGTCTGTGTCTACAAACAAATCCGAGCCCTGAACCAACTCAGCGCCGATCTGCTGCGCCAAATAGCTGTGTTCAAAATAGGCCGAATTAAAAATTCCCGGAGTCAACACCACGATCACTGGATGATCAACCGGCCGAGGTGACAGCGCACTCAGCATATCGAGCAGATCAGACGCATAGCGACTGACCGGTAAAATTTGTTGGTTCCGAAACAGCTCCGGGTAAACCTGTTTCATCACCGAGCGGTTTTCAAGCATGTAGGACACACCACTCGGGACTCGCAAATTATCTTCGAGAACGAACAATTGTCCGGAGTGATCTTTAACCAGATCCGATCCGCAAATATGCGCCCAAGTCTCAAAAGGAGGCCGAACCCCCGACGCCATCTCGATATAGTGTGGACTGTTATCCACCAACTCAGCCGGAACGATCTGATCGTGCAAGATTGCACGGTCGTTATAGACGTCATTCAAAAACATATTCAGGGCTTTTAGTCGCTGCTTAAGCCCCTGTTCTGTTTGTCGCCACTCAGACTCCAACATCACCCTGGGCACCAAATCAAGCGGCCATGAGCGGTCGATGTTGGATGAATCCGAATAGACCAAAAATGAGATCCCTTGGCTTTTGATAACGGCCTCTAGTGCCTGACCCTTTTCGGCCAATACTTCGGGGGAGAGCTCTTGGAGAAATTTCAGTAGACTGTGAGCGCCAGGACGCGGCGATCCATCGGCGTTGATCAATTCATCGTAGATTCGACCGGCAGCAATGTCCGGGGTTACTTGGATCACAGTCCATTCGTCCAAATATTGAATAGAAATCCAGTGTTAACTTAATTGAGTTAAGACGCAAGTAGTACGAGGCCCTTATGCTCGCAATTATTTCACCTGCCAAATCACTGAACACCGAACGAACCGCCGAAATGCCCGCGGCATCGACCCCCGAGTTTCTCACTGAAGCGCGCGTTTTGGCTGAGAAGATGCGCCGACTTAGCCCAAGCGACCTCGCAGGCTTGATGAAATTGTCAGACAAACTTTCGGCATTAAATGCCGCACGGTTCGAAGAGTGGCAACTCGATCACTCGGCGCCTGAGTTACTGCCGGCGGTCTACGCCTTTAACGGCGACGTCTATCAAGGCTTAGACGTACAATCACTGTCTTCTGATGCATTGGCGCGCTTAAACGATCACGTCCGGATCTTATCCGGTCTATACGGAATTCTGCGCCCCCTGGATGCCATGCGGCCCTATCGTCTTGAGATGGGAACCAAAATGACCGACCCAGAGGTACCGAGCTTGCCCACCTACTGGCAATCTCAGGTCACGGATGCATTAAACCAAGCGCTGGATGGGCAGACCTTGGTAAATCTTGCCAGCAACGAATATGCGGCGGCGGTTGACTTTAAAGCGATCAAAAGCCCTGTGATATCGCCCGTCTTTAAAGATTTAAAAAGCGGCGAATACAAAATCATCAGCTTTTATGCGAAGCGTGCCCGGGGCTTAATGGCCCGCTATATCGTTGAGGCGGCAGTGGACTCTATGGATCAATTGTTGGCCTTTGACTATCAGGGGTATCACTACTCCAAAGCACACTCAACGCCGGACAAGCCGTGCTTCATCCGGGACCCTGAAGTCTTGTGAGCGAGCTGTCCCCCGATGCGTTAATCGCACCCTGGCTGTCAGAGCGTGCACCCGCCTCACTCTGGGTCATTGGGCGCACCCTGCCTCTAATTGTCGAGGACTACAGGGCACATCAAGACTGCCAGGTCGATTTGCTTAGTCCTGCGGATTTGGCCGATTGGACGCTAGCCACCCCAGATGCAGCCTTGTGGGCTGAGACCTTGGACACCCCAGAGCAACTCACTGCACTCGGTGTGCTTCGAAACCGACTGATCGGCAACATCTTTTGCTTGGTCTCAGAGCAGATATCGACCGAAGCCCTCTTCGCATTAGGATTTCGCCGCGGTGAAAATTGCCATGTTCAAGACCAAGTGGTCTTGAGTTTTCACTACACGCTCGCCACCTACAATCACACACGGGCTTGGAATAATCCGAAGTTCTGGGCCAATCCGGAAAACTGGAATAAATACTGGTGGTGACATGCGCGCTTTGTGGGTAATTGCAGGATTTTTTGGCGTAATCAGTCTGGCTCATGCCGAGGTCATCGCACCCGGACTGAGTGACCGGAGTTACCGCTACCTCCAGCTCGACAACCAAATGAAAGTGTTGGTGATCTCTGATCCCACCACCGACAAGGCAGCTGCTTCTCTGGATGTGTATGTGGGGTCCAACGATGATTCCGCTGACTTTCCGGGTCTCGCGCATTTTCTCGAACACATGCTGTTTTTAGGCACAGATCAATTCCCTGAAGCCGGCGAATATCAGCAGTACATCTCAACACAAGGCGGCAGCCACAACGCCTACACCGCACCTGAACACACCAACTATTTCTTCGATGTTGACCCGAACGGGTTAGCCGGTGCGATGGATCGATTCAGTCGGTTTTTCGTCGCACCAACCATGGACCCGCAGTACGTTGATCGTGAAGTGAATGCAGTCCACTCGGAATATCAATCCAAATTGAAAGACGAGGCACGAAGGAGCTTTGAGGCGACAAAACAAGGGCTGAATCAAGCGCATCCGTTCAGTCAGTTTCGCGCTGGCAACCTCGAGTCCCTGAAAAAGCCAGGGCTGGTCGAGGCATTGAACCAATTCTACATTGAAGAATACTCAGCCGATCGGATGGCCTTAGTAGTACTCGGGAAAGAGGATCTCGATACGTTGGAGACGATGGTTCGCGAGCGGTTTGAACCGGTCCCTAATCGAAATTTAGGCCCGGGGTATTTAGACCTGCCTCTCTTCGATCTCGACCGACTGCCCTTGGTAGTGCAATCGCGCCCTGTCTCTGAGTCGCGTCGCTTAACCCTCCTGTTTCCAGTCCCTGATACCGATGCCATGGCAGGTAATGCACCCCTGCAATACATCGGGCACCTACTCGGTCATGAAGGCGAAGGCAGTCTTCTGGCCTATCTGAAGGCCGAAGGACTCGCTAACGGTCTGTCGGCAGGCGAAAGCATTGGGATGACCGAGAGCCGTTCGTTCTCGGTCAGTGTCAGTTTAACCCCCCAAGGCTTTAGAGAGAGAGATCGCGTATTGGCAGAAATCTTCAGCACGCTCGCGTCCATTGAGCGTCAAGGATTGGATGCATGGCGTTTTCAAGAACTGAAAACCACGCTCGACATTGATTTCCGATTTGCTGAGGAATCGTCTCCGCAAGGCTTAGTCACCCAATTGTCAGATCGCCTCCACACCATTCCGGCGCGTGAGCTATTCACACGGGGTCGACTGTTGACCCAATTCGATGACGCGCTGGTGCGAGACATTCTGACCTGGCTCACTCCCGACCGAATGTTGTTGCGAGTCACCGCGCCTGAAGTCGAACCAGATTCGGTCACTTCCCATTATCCCACTGAGATCCGGGTGTTCTCACTGCCTTCTGAGCGCTTAATACCGCTTCAGGCAGCACGCACGACCCCATCGGCGGTGGTCTCAATGCCAAGGCCAAACCCCTTCATCCAGCCGGTGGCAGACCCGCTGCAGGTCACCGCCTCAGCTCGCCCAGACACACAACCAACTTTGGTGATGGATTCTGATCAGTGGACCGGCTATGTGTTGTCAGAAACGCGGTTTAATCAACCCAAAACCGAGTTGTTTATCCGACTTCGAACGCCTCTGGCCTCAGAATCTCCGGAGGCGTCTGTGTTGGCGGACCTACTGGCGAGTGCGTTAAATGACGCATTCAATCCCATCGCCTACGAAGCCGCTTTAGCAGGCGTAGGTTTTTCCGCTAGTGCCACTCAATCGGGCATCACCTTGGAATTCTCGGGGTACCATCAGCCTCTGACCGCACTGGTCGACAAAGTCATGGCTGACCTACCGATTGGGCTGGTCGACGAGGGCACTTGGGAGCGATTGTCTCGACTCAAAGGCCAGGAGCTCGACGCGCAGGATTCGAGCCGCCCCTTCAACCGGTTGTTTAACGAGCTGACCTCAGGGTTAATGCCCTTGGGCTATTCGAAAAGCGAGCTCCGTGACGCCTTTCAGCAGATCGATCGCGCCGTATTCCATCAATATCAAAGGGCGTTCTTTGCAGGCGTTCGAGCAGAACTGTTCGTACACGGGCCTGTCTCGGTAGAAACTGGTACCGCTTTTTTGGAGTCCATTGCAGATCGATTGCCACTGGATCCCGACACCGTGGCTGTCACGCCGCGGACAGAGCCCTGGAGTCAAGAGCGCACATTGGAGTTTGCATACAACCATCCCGATGAAGCAGCCATCGTGGTCTATGTTGATCAGGATGAGTCGGCAGAGGCCAGAGCCCTGAATGCTCTAGCAGGCAATCTATTGGAGGCGCCGTTTTACACGGCCCTACGAACCGAGCAGCAGTTGGGTTACATCACCTTTGCGACCGCATTTCCATTATTAAATACCCCCATGCTCGCCGGTGCGATTCAATCGCCTGTCGCTAACCCAGAGGCTTTGGTCGCTGCCATGCTGGTCGAGTTCGAGGGCTTTGCGGATGACGTTGAGGCCATGCCGTCCGAGCAATTCGACGCCGCCAAGCAATCGGTGATTAATGAACTTAGAAGTCCGCCCCAAACCCAAGGTGAGCTGAGCAGTGCCATCTGGCAGGCCATCGGATTGAATCGTGCGTTTGACGATCGGCTGACACAGGCAGACGCTTTAGACAGACTGACTCAGGCAGAGTTTGCCGGCTACCTCAGAGCGCGGATTGCCAATCCGATCGTCTTGAAGGCGACGCGTCTAACAAATTAAGCGCCCCCTGGATCGCCTCAATGCGCGTTGCGAAACGCCATTGAGGCTCGATCAACTTTTGCAAGTCTGTGGCACGAGTGGATGCCAAGAGTGGGCCTTCCAATCCTGAAATCAACACGTCATGCGACTGATCTTTTGAATCCTCAATCATTTCCGTCAGGGTCAGAGCGGCTGATAAGTCCAAGTGAGTGACTTGGCTGAAATCGATGATCAAAACCTGATGGTCGGAGAGTTGTGAAAAATGGCGCGCTATCCCGCGCGACAAACCGTATGACATAAAACCTGTCAGTTGATACACCAAGATCCGCCCCTCGGATTGATCGAGCAGTGATTCCTCTTCCGTCGAGAGCCCCGACAATTCTCCAGAGGAGCGACCGGCTTTGAAGTCCTTCAATTGCATTTCACTCAATCGATGCAATGTCTCTAAGTTGGCCACAAAGACCCCAATCGCGACTGCTGTAATCAAATCCACAGTAACGGTTGTCACAAACACCACCAGCATGAGCGCACTGGCAAACAGTGGCACTCGGTGGAGGCGGGTCAAGAAACTCCAATCGATGATATCGAAACCCGTTTTCAGCAATATCCCAGCCAAAACTGCCAACGGAATCGCCTCACCCAGAGGTGCTGCACCCAGCATCAGCGCGGCCAGAATAATGGAATGCAGCATCCCGCTCGCTCGGCTGCGGCCACCCAACCGAATATTGACCAAGGTACGCATCGTCGCCCCAGCACTGGGCAAACCTCCGATCAAGCCAGCCACGGTGTTACCGATACCCTGCCCGATCAGCTCTCGATCCGAATCGTGTTGGGTTCGCGTCACGTTATCGGCGACCAACGAAGTCAGTAGAGAGTCGATCGAGCCCAAAGCCGCCAACAGAAACGCAGATCCCACAATGGTTGAAAGCAAATCTAAAGAAATCGCAGGCAAGTGAAATTCTGGCAATCCACGCGGTATCTCACCGATACGCTCCACGGCATCGAAGGGCGCACCCAGGGAGAAAAACGAAAACGCGATCAATGCCATCAAGGGGGCGGGTAATACTTGAAAGCGATTCGGCCACAGAAACAAAAGTGCGAGCGTACCGAGGCCTAAAAATGCCGCATCGCCCGACCAATTTGACAGCGTAAAGGGCAAAGCCAAGAGCGCATCCAACGGGTTATTAAGGTGGTCCGCGCCCAGCAAAGGACCAATCTCAAGCAAGATAATGATGACACCGATCCCACTCATGAATCCGGAGACCACGGGGAAGGGCACCATGACAAAATAACGGCCGAGCTTTAAAAATCCAGCCGCCATTTGAATCAACCCCGCCAGAATCACAGTGGTAAATCCAATGGCCAATCCGTTCTCGGGGCTTTGGGCAATGGTTTGCGTCAGGATAGCGGCCATGACCACCGTCATAGGCCCGGTCGGTCCGGTTACCTGACTCGGCGTCCCCCCGAACAAAGCCGCAAAAAACCCAGCGGCGATGGCCCCATAGAGACCGGCGGCGGCACCGGCACCCGATGCCACACCAAAGGCTAGCGCCAACGGCAACGCGACCACGGCGGCCGTCAAGCCACCGAAGAAGTCACCCCGAGAAATTATCTGCATTATTGTTTGCCTCTCAGACTGGAGGCTGATTATCCAACCAAGCTGAAAACTGACGCAATTGATCGAAGTGATGAGAGTCGAGTGCCTGATCACCGAGCGCAATGAGTTCTGCCTGAAGCGTTTCAATCGTCACACCAGGACCCGAACCCGTCAGCTTTTGCCGACGAATCGACTGCCAGCGCTTCCATTCCACGGGCGTTAAGCTCTCTGGGAAATTCCGGGCACGATAACGAAACACCAATTCGCCATACCGGGGATCATCAAACCTGGGCATCCAAATCTTTAGAGCCTCAGGATCCATCAAAGGCGCGCTCTCCAGGCAATTGCGGTCGTGATCACTGGGGAAGCCACCGCGGTATAGGCTGCCATCCACATCACCAATCTCAGACACATCCGTGTGTTCTGAAAACAGAAGGAGAGCCTGCTGATACAGTGTCTTAAACAGGTCTGAGCCTTGGATCTGGTGCCATCGATCCAGGTGTCCCTGCTGTCGTTGTACGTCGCGGCCATAATCCGCCAACCGCTTTAAGGTGTCCGGATGCAATTGATCACGTCGAAACAGCATCGGTTGCGCATTAATACGGACGGTATAGGCCCCGATCGCCCGAACCTGCTTCCGCTGTTCGATGGGGTCGGCGATTTGTACCGCATCACCCAACGCTGAAAGCACGTCATCCGGATCCTGGTTTAAATCAAAGGCCACATAATCATTTGATTTCTCAGTTAACCGAAACGGAATCCACACATCCCGAGCGTACCCTTGACTCCATCCAGCAAAGGGGGTGACTTCGAGCAATCCATGGCTGCGCCCTTCCGATCGAATCAACTCAGTCACTTGGTGTTTGTCGGTCCGATTTAAGGCCTCTTGGAAAAGATCCGGATTCTCGCGCGCAAGCCGTTCTGCGAGACGCGCGGTCATCGCCACATCCGATGCGGCATCGTGCGCCCGCTCAATGCCCTGATCAAGGCCGTTCAAAGGTCCAAGGCGGTCGAGTTTAAATCGCGGTCGCCCATCGGCATCCTCAGGCCAAAGAATCGCCTCCGGATGAAATACAAAAAAAGATAAAACCACTGGGTAGAGATCGAAGCGGCCTCGTCCTTGCGCGTATTGCCAACGATAGGGATCACGGAGCGATCGAAAAAACACATGTTGCGTGAATCGGTCATCAAATGCGCGTGAGTTGTAGCCAGCCACCCACGTGTTGGAGCTGATCAGCTCATCCAATAACACCGCCAACTCCGCCTCGCTCATGCCATGCCGCTGATGAACCTCAGGTAAGATTTGGTGTACCATCATCGCGCCGGGTGAGGGCAACACATCATCAGGCAACCGAATATAACGCGACTCAGCCTCCGTTATCGGCTGACAGGCGGCATCGGTCCGCTGCCATCCGATTTGGATCGGGCGGTCGAAGGCGGGATCACGCCCTGAGGTCTCATAGTCATACCAGAGAAAATGCACGCTACTGCTCAGGCAAGGTCACATTCAGCTCTAAAACTGAGGCGTCTCCGGTACGATCCAACCGAACCGTAACCTGATTATCTGAAATGGACACATAGCGTTTTACCACCGCAAGAATGTCACGCTGAAGCTCAGGTAGGAAGTCGGGTCCCTGACGATTTTGTCGCTCATGTGAAATCAGGATCTGCAACCGTTCCTTTGCGGCCGATGCCGAACTGGTCTTTTTGCGACCGAACAATCCAAAGAGTGCCATCAGTCGCCTCCTCCTAAAATCCGCCGCAAAAGACCTGGCTTTTTGGCCGTAGTGAACTTCATCGGCCGCTCCTCACCCAAAAAGCGAGCTACTGCATCTTCGTACGCCTGACCCGCATCCGATTCTTGGTCCAAGATCACCGGCACACCGGTATTTGAGGCCTTAAGTACAGCTTTCGATTCGGGGATGACGCCCAATAAATCAACGGCCAAAATATCGCAGACGTCCTCGGTGGAAAGCATCTCACCTTTTTCAACCCGGACCGGATCGTACCGGGTAATCAAAAGATGCTCCTCGACACGTCCACCTTCTTTGGCTCGCTTAGATTTCGACTGCAATATCCCGAGGATACGATCTGAATCGCGAACTGAAGACACCTCTGGGTTAGTTACAATAATCGCATGGTCTGCAAAATGAAGCGCCATGGTCGCGCCTCTTTCGATACCAGCCGGCGAGTCGCACACTATGTACTCAAAGCCCATATCGGCAAGTGCGTTAATCACTTGTTCGACGCCCTCTTCAGTCAGCGCATCTTTGTCTTTAGTTTGACTCGCCGCCAAAATCGATAGATGTTCATTGCGTTTATCTTGGATTAGGGCTTGGTTAAGGGTGGCTTCACCCTGGATAACGTTGACAAAGTCAAACACCACCCTTCGTTCAACGCCCATAATTAAATCCAGATTTCGAAGCCCGACGTCAAAATCAATGACTACCGTTTTACGTCCGGCCTGTGCAAGGCCCGCCGCAAGCGCTGCAGAGGAAGTTGTTTTCCCCACGCCACCCTTTCCTGAAGTCACCGTCACAACAACTGCCAAATGTGTTCTCCTCTATAACAAAACCGTATACGAAAGTGCCTGACCACCTGCTTCTAAACTCACTCTAACCGAAGCACCATGAAATTCCTCTGGAATTTGTTCTGATCCCACATACACGCCGGCAACCGACACCAATTGCGGCTCGAAGCACTGGCAAAATACAGAGGCGCCTGGCTGACCAGTCACACCGGCAGCAGCTCGACCAATCAAGCGTCCATAAACATGTATATGACCATCCGCCATAACTTCGGCCCCAGCACTGACATGGCCCATAACAACCAAGTCTCGGTCTTTGGCGTATATTTGGACACCTGAACGAATCGGGCCTTGCACCACGAGCGCACAGCATACGGACTCCGCATTCTCAGTGGTTGAATCTGAGGTAGTTGTCCCACTCGTGTTGAACTCCGAGGATCCACCGACGTGTGAGTCTGGCAACCATACCAAACCCAACCGATCCGCCAAACTTCGATAAGACGGATCTCCAGTTAAACCGATGAGATCGATGCCTAGCGCGTCGATAGAGTGTAATGCAGCCTCAATTTTTGAGGCATCGATGCCCGGTTCAGGCTGAATCACCAGTGAGATCTCACGCATGAAAGCCGGTGCTCGTTCTTGCTGTATCTCCAACCAGGAGATTAAATCCTGACTGTCGCAAGACCATTCGAGCGTCATCAAGCTATAACGCTTAGATCTAATTCGTGGCTCTAGAAGAGGCGGCGCATTCAAATTATGTCCTTTTTCTATCTCAGTGTTACTTGACGAAACAGGTTCGCTTCATTACTATTCGCGCCTCGATTGCGGGGTGGAGCAGCCTGGTAGCTCGTCGGGCTCATAACCCGAAGGTCAGAGGTTCAAATCCTCTCCCCGCTACCAAATCGTAAAAAGACCGTCCTTTGACTTGTTCACCGGGCGGTTTTTTTGTCCTTGGCTCACGGCGACAACGTATCGTCCATCTCCCTAATCAGCTGCGCCAACTCTGCATCTGTGGTTCGACCGTGAGCGGCCAACATCTCCATGTAGGGTGCAATGCCACAGGACTTAGGCAACGGATCCCCCTGCTCAATCAGCTCACGCATCCGGCCAATAAAAATGAATTGAATCCAGGACTCAAGTTCTAGCGTGTCGTAACAAAATGGCAGGGTACTGGCTAAAGCTTCGGGAGCAGGACGCTCATCAGACCATGCGCCAATCTCACGCAGTCGAAATTCCATCGCATTCAAAAGTGCGGCAATAGCGCTCAATTTAGGATCGCTCAAACTGTGGCCTCAAGCTCACCGTGAAGTGCCATGAAGTCTTGGCTCAATTTGTGCGAGCGATTCAAATGCACCAAAGGCTTGCACGCCTCATGCGATTCTCGCATGACCACACTGGATCCTAGAAGGGTTTGAGTCACAGGCAATCCATCGGCCCTCAATTCGTCGATCAACCCATGCGCCACCTTACCCCGTGCCGGGACTTGATTAGGTACAACGGCTTCAAGCAGCAAGTCGGCATTATGATCGGTCTGGATTTCGGTCACTGTCTCAATTAGTTGATAAAGCGCATGCTTGGAGAAAGTGTCGCAATCAAAGGGCACCAAAATCCTTTCAGCCGCGATTAATGCTGATCGGGAGAAAAAATTAAGGGCCGGTGGCGTATCGATATAAATTCGATCAAAGTTATTAGAGAGCGTCGCAAGGGCTTCCTTCAACTTGTACATCTTATAACGGCTCTCGAGCTTGTGCTCTAGTTCCAGCAAACCTTGGCCTGAGGGCATCAAAAACAGGTGATCGAAAGGGGTGTCGTGGATCAGAGACTCAATCGGCTCTCGACTATACAGCGAAAGTTGTTGCTGAAAGAACTGCTCTACCCCCGGCAACTCGGTCGCCTTTTCACCCAGAATGTACTGCGAGCTATTCCCCTGCACATCCAAATCAATTAGAAGCGTTCGCAAGCCTTTACTGGCACTTACAGCTGCTAGGTTGACGGCGATACTGGATTTACCCACACCTCCTTTTTGGTTAAATACGACCCGACGCATACCTACTCCCTAGGCTGTAATGCCAGATTGAGCCGTTCATCCAGATCGATCAATCGTTGTGTTAATTGCTTACGGCTGGCATCCACGGCCTGCAAGAGCTGCCCTTGTTTGGAAACTTCAACTGACAACCGCTCTATTTGTTCGACGGCCAGATCAAGCGCCAGAGCCTGACTGGGATCTTTTCGTAACTGAGTGATATTTTCCTCGACCGCACCCAATTCAAACGCGACTTGATCAACTCGAGTCCGGTCTTGCTGCTGCGCTCGCTCTATCGCTTCAAGGTTTTCAGAAAGTTGAGCCATAGAGGTCTGTATGCTCTGAACAGAGAGTTGCGTGGTTTGGGCGATCTTCTCCAAAGATTGCAGCGCAGAGTTTAATCCACTTAGCTCATCGATCCGATTGCGCTCAATATTAATTTGCTCCGATACCAGGGCAAGGCGTTCATCCAATACTTTTCTCAGCGAGTTCATAGATTGCGATGTCGCATTCTGAGCCTCTGCCAAGTCCGATTGAGTCGATTTAAGTGGGGCAAGCTGGCTCTCGAGATCGCCTTGCAAACGAGCCTCAAGAGATGCAACGGTCTGACGCATTTGTGCATCCGACTGTGCCAACTCTCCGATACCCTGCGTTTGAGCTTTATTCAACCGCTCGATGGTCTCTTCCAAGGCTGCAGCCTGGGATTCAGCTCGATCCAAAGCCGCTTGATAGCGCCCTGCCTCGTCAAGACCAAAAAATGCCATACCGAAAGACAAGGCCAAGCTGATAACCACCAAAAACCACAGCAACCAGGGCGTGCGGTTTACAGGGGGTGCAGTCGCTTCTGACGATGGCAGGGCGTCAGCAAGAGTTTCCGTCGGCGAAACATCCAGAACCGTTGCGCTGCCTTCATCGTTAAATTGAGGTTCTTTTCGGGTCATGACTCATCCATTTGAGTTAGAGAGTGTACCCAATCAGTGGATAAAACGAAGTACGAACCACGAGAAAACATTGATTTGTCACATACACGCCCCAACCTTTGCCCCTGCATTACCGTTTTGGAGGTTTTCATGGCGTTTGAACTACCCACTTTACCCTATGCCAAAAATGCATTGGCACCCCACATCTCAGAAGAAACACTCGAGTTTCATCATGGGAAACACCACAAGACCTATGTGGACAACCTGAACAACCTGGTGCCCGGCACCGAGTTTGAAGGCAAGTCATTGGAAGACATCATCAGAAGTTCATCAGGTGGAATCTTCAACAACGCCGCTCAGGTATGGAACCACACCTTCTACTGGCACTGCCTCTCACCCAACGGTGGCGGCGAACCTACAGGCGAGCTGGCAGACGCAATCAACGCTAAATTTGGTTCGTTCGAAAACTTTAAAGAAGAATTCACCAAAACCTCTGTCACCACCTTCGGGTCTGGTTGGGGTTGGTTGGTTAAGAACGCGGCCGGTGAATTAGAACTGGCGTCGACCATTGGCGCCGGCAATCCTATGACTGATGGCAAGACCCCGTTGCTCACGTGCGATGTGTGGGAACATGCTTATTACATTGATTACAGAAACGCGCGCCCAGCGTACTTAAAAGCATTCTGGGAACTCGTGAACTGGGATTATGTGGCAGAGCAATTTGCTGCCTAATCTGGAAAGCCCGCATTTCGCGGGCTTTTTTTTGCCTCTTGCTGACTCGGTTCACTAATGCAATATTATTGCAATAGGAGAAAGAGGAATCCGCGATGAGAAAATTTTTAGTGCCTTTGGCCGCCGTCAGTCTGGCCCAAATACTTCCGGTAACCGCGAGCGAAGTACGGCACGCTGGTGCACATGTGCACGGAACAGATTTTGTTCAGATGGTCCTCGATGGCACTGAATTACAGATCACCTACCAGATGGTGGCTGGGCAACTTACCTTGAGCAGGCACTCGTCCGACGATCATGATCATGACTACAAACATGATCATGATCACAGCGCTGATGCCGAACAAAAAAAAACCCGACAGCAGGCGATCGCGCAACTTGAAGCGTTTGATGCACTGTTCCATTTACCCAGTGCCGCGGCCTGCACCCTGACAGGGTTTGAGGGTGTTTTGAAGAACGTCACGCATGCCGGACACGACGGTCATGACCACAGCGGTCATCAAGATGCTATTCTCCAGTACGCTTTTAACTGCGGGAGCCCGAGCCAGTTGACGTCGATTGAATTTCATTCATTTGAAACCTACGGTGACCACCTTGAAACCGTGCAGGTCGAGGGGCTTATTGGATCAACCGCCGTATCCGCGAATCTGAAACGGAACTCACCGACACTGGAATGGTAATTCTCAAAGCCGAAGGTCTCAGGCATCACTTCCCCAATCGATCCGGCCTGACGTTCCCAGACTTTCAAATCAGGGCCGGCGAACGGGTCTTGCTGGTGGGGCCCTCGGGATCTGGGAAAACCACCCTACTCAACCTTATCACCGGCGTTCTCCCTATCACCGAAGGCCGCATTGCATTGCTCGGCGAGGAGTACCAGACGCTATCCGGCCGATTGTTAGATCGCCGTCGCGCCGACCACATGGGCGTTATCTTCCAAACACTCAACTTAATTCCGTATTTAAGCGGACAAAAAAATGCGGCGCTCGGAGTCCAGTTTTCGGCCAAACGCCGTAAATCAGTCCCCTCTGTCACAGATGAAATTGCTCGCCTCGCAGGCACACTGGGATTGAACCCTGAACAGCTGGCAGCCACGGCCAATCGGTTGAGCATCGGACAACAGCAGCGGGTTGCCGCCATCCGCGCGCTCCTTGGCACACCCGAACTGATCATTGCCGATGAGCCGACCTCCGCACTCGACCCCCAATCGACTGACGCCTTTATTGACGAGTTGTTCACAAGCCTCGACACGACCAAGCAAGGCATATTGATGGTCAGTCATGATCCCAGCCTTCGCACACGGTTTGATCGGGTCATAGAACTTGAGGCGACACCCACATGATGGCCCTCGCGCTTGCCTCGCTTCGCGCACGCGCATTGCCAGTGATCCTGGTCACCGTGGCACTCACTGCGTCATTGGTTTTACTGCTCAGCATCGAGCGTATCCAGAAAGCGACTGAGAATGGATTTACACAAAGCATCAGTGGCGTTGATTTAATTATTGGGCCTCGCTCAGGAGGCATTGAGTTAGTGCTTTACACCGGCTTCCACCTTGGCCGACCGACCAACAACATCACCATGCAAACCGTCGAAGCGGTCTCAAAACGCTCTGAAATCGACTGGTTGGTACCAATTGCCCTGGGCGATAGTCACAGAGGCCATCGGGTGATTGCCACCACTGCCGATTATTTTGCGCACGTACGATACGCCGGAGACCGTTCTCTAGCCTTCTCCGAAGGTAAACCCTTTGCATCCCTCAATGAGGTGGTTCTCGGCGCTCGAGTCGCTGAGCAATTAGGGTATACCCTAGGCACCGAGCTCTACCTAACGCACGGCTCAGGACAAGGCCTTGGCAAAACACACGACGATTTCACCTTTGTCGTCACCGGGATTCTTGAGCCGACCGGCACTCCCAATGACAGCGCTGTGTTTGTCGGACTCGATGGCTATGAACTCATTCATCTGGGCTGGCAAAGTGGGTCGCGCGTCTTCAACCTCGATAATCTCGACCTCCAACAACTGCCACCCGATGCGCTGACGCCTAAAACCGTGACCGCCGCCTACGTCGGATTAAAATCCAAGCTTGGTATTTTTCAGTTAATGCATGACTTAGCGGCCTACCCTGAAGAGGCGATCTCAGCAGTCATCCCCGGAGTCGCCTTAGCAGAACTCTGGTCCATCATTGGCATGATCGATCGCGTCTTTCAGTTTCTAAGCGGCATGATTATCGTCATTGCACTCATCGGCTTGATTACTATGACACTCACAGGTCTCGATGCGCGTACTCGCGAAATGACTATTCTGCGAGCTGTCGGCGCCACACCGCTGCACTTGGCAAGCTGGGTGATGCTCGAGGCATTTGCCATTGGCGTCCTATCGAGCCTCTCTGCCCTAGGCGTTCTCACGGCTGTCACTGCAATGGCTTCCGAACCTTTGACTGAGGCACTCGGCATCGTTCCTGAGATCGCGTTTCTCACAAGCTCAGAGGCAATCACGCTGGGCGCCATTGTTCTTGCAGGATTGCTGTCGAGTCTGTGGCCTGCAATCATGGTGTACCGTCGATCACTGCAACAAGGATTACTCGATTGAGTCTGGTCAAAGATGTCTCAAAGGTCGCAGCCGGTCTGTTAGTCGCTTGGTCACTGATGGCTATGGAGCGAGAGCCCACACCTGCTGACTTTGATCGCTGGGCCGATAACTGGGACAGTCTCATTCCGGCGGGGGCCTACGATTTCTTGCCCGATGTCATCTCATTCGATTTGATGTTCGACCCGACGTTTCAAGCGAATCTCGACCGAGCCGGCCAAGCACTTAACCCCGAACTTGAAGGACAGACCATTGAGCTCGCTGGCTTTATGGTGCCTCTCGAGTCCCAGGGCCAAAACGTGTCTCAATTTTTATTGGTCCCTGAAGCGGGCCAGTGCATCCATGTTCCCCCGCCCCCACTGAACCAAACCCTTATGGTTGATGCCGGACAGAGCCCGACTGAATTACGAGATTTGTACCAACCGATTGTGGTCAGAGGACGTTTATCAGTGGGGCTTCAAGAATTCGAGTTGGCCAACAGCGGCTACACACTGGTCGATATTGAGGTGGAAACGTTGAAACTCGATGAATCCCTGATTCCGGTGGTTCCCAATGCCGATGGCGACCGATAACGCGCAGCTGCGAGCCAGGTGCGAAGCGGCCCATAAGATTCTGACGCCTCAGCGGCTCACGGTTCTCAAAGCACTGCCGGACAATGGGCAGCCCATGGGTGCCTATGCGCTTCAAGAACAGCTCAATGCCGATGGCCATGTCTTCAATATCAGTACGATCTACCGCGTGCTCGATTTCTGGGTGAGCCTCGGTGTGGTGCACAAACTCAACTCGTCAAGCAGCTACTTGGTATGCCAAGACCGCCATGATCATCACATCCATGTGTTGCAAACCTGTACGGACTGCCATCAGGTGATCGAGGCCTGTGATGCCTCAACCGCTATGATATTGCCTAACAACGACAACTTTTCCCCAGTATCTAATCAAACCATCGAGATCCAGGGCCGCTGCCGCGCCTGCCAAGAGGCATAAAAAAACCCCGAAGGCGGATGCCTCCGGGGTTTTCGATCACAGGGATCGGCTTACATCATGCCGCCCATGCCTGGATCCATTGGAGGCATCGCAGGCTTATCTTCCTTGATTTCAGTGATCATGCACTCAGTGGTGATCATCAGACCGGCAACTGACGCGGCAGCTTGGAGCGCTGAACGAGTCACTTTCGCAGGGTCCAAAATACCCATTTCGATCATGTCACCGTATTCGCCTGTCGCTGCGTTAAAGCCGCTGGTGCCAGAGGTCTGCTTGACCTTGTCTACCACCACTGAGGCTTCGCCACCGGCATTGGTTACGATCTGACGCAAAGGCGCTTCCATCGCACGCTTCGCAATCTGAATGCCCACGTTCTGCTCTTCGTTGTCGCCTTTCAGGTCGCCAATCGCCTGCAGTGCACGGATCAAAGTCACGCCACCACCGGCTACTACGCCTTCTTCAACCGCAGCGCGAGTCGAGTGCAATGCGTCTTCAACGCGTGCCTTCTTCTCTTTCATTTCGACTTCAGAACCTGCACCGACTTTGATCACTGCCACACCGCCGGCCAATTTCGCCTTGCGCTCCTGCAGCTTTTCACGGTCGTAGTCTGACGAAGTTTCTTCGATTTGCGCTTCGATCTGCTTAACGCGGCCTTGAATGTCTTCTTTCTTGCCTGCGCCGTCGATGATGGTGGTGTTCTCTTTCGAGATCTGTACGCGCTTCGCAGTACCCAAATCATCTAAGGTCGCAGTTTCCAGTGACAGACCCACTTCTTCAGAAATCACAGTACCGCCAGTCAAGATAGCGATATCCTGCAGCATGGCCTTACGACGGTCACCGAAACCAGGTGCTTTCACTGCAGCGACCTTCACGATGCCGCGCATGTTGTTTACCACCAAGGTAGCCAGGGCTTCGCCTTCAACATCTTCAGCGATCAACAACAATGGCTTGCCGGCCTTAGCGACGCCTTCCAGAATTGGAATCAGATCACGGATGTTGGAAATCTTCTTGTCCACCAACAGGATGAACGGATCTTCCAGTTCAGCCGACATGTTGTCTTGGTTGTTGATGAAATACGGTGACAGGTAGCCGCGATCGAACTGCATGCCTTCAACCACATCCAATTCGTCATCGAAGCCAGAGCCTTCTTCTACGGTGATCACACCGTCTTTTCCAACCTTCTCCATGGCTTCTGCGATGATGGCGCCCACGCCTGCATCGGAGTTCGCAGAGATAGTACCCACCTGAGCCACGCTCTTCGAGTCAGCACAAGGCTTCGCCATGCCGCCGATCGCTTCAACGGCTGATTTCACCGCCTTGTCGATACCGCGCTTCAAATCCATTGGGTTCATGCCAGCTGCCACTGACTTCAAGCCTTCATTGACGATCGCTTGTGCCAATACAGTCGCCGTGGTGGTGCCGTCGCCTGCGACGTCAGAGGTTTGGGAAGCCACTTCCTTCACCATCTGAGCACCCATGTTTTCGAACTTGTCGGCCAACTGAATTTCTTTGGCAACCGACACACCGTCTTTTGTCACGGTCGGTGCACCAAACGACTTATCCAGAACCACGTTGCGGCCCTTAGGACCCAGAGTGGTCTTTACCGCATCGGCCAGAATATTCACGCCGGCGAGCATGCGCTGGCGAGCTTCATCACCAAATTTTACGTCTTTAGCTGTCATTGTTTGAAAATCCTTTTGTCTGGGAGTCTTACTTTTCGATCACACCAAGAATTTCTGATTCATTCATGATCAGAAGTTCTTCACCGTCTACCTTGATGGTGTTCGAGCCAGAGTACTGACCGAAGACCACGTGATCGCCTGCCTTGACGGCCATAGCACGCACTTCACCGTTATCCAGTGGCTTGCCTGTACCGACGGCTACGACTTCACCGCGATTTGGTTTCTCAGCTGCTGATCCCGGCAACACAATGCCACCGGCCGTTTTAGTTTCCTCTTCCATGCGACGAATAACGACGCGATCGTGGAGTGGACGAATGTTCATTTCTGATATCTCCGAATTTTTTAAAATGAACTCAGGCTTGCGCCTTCCCTCGACCCACCCAACCCAATGAGTTGGAACGCTTTCCTTAGCTCACCTGTGGGGGGTTAACCGCCAGGGACTACCTGTCCCCAGGACAATCCCGTTGATGGAGACGCGTTTATTTTTTTCAACAGTCGAACTAAAAATTTCTATCATCGACTCGATGAAATTCACCTTCGATGACGATTTTGTCGCGATACCGATCGATTAATTTGAAGAGAAGCCACTGACGGGTCTGGGGAATTAGTAATGCGAACCCAATGGCATCGGTCACAAAACCAGGCGTAAGCAAAAGAGCCCCGCCGACGGCAATCATCACGCCACTCACGAGCTCAGAAGCGGGAATTGACCCTTCATCCATCTTGCGTCGCGCACTCATCAACGTCGAGAGCCCCTGACGCTTGAGCAGTGACAATCCTAAAGTTGCTGTCAATACGACAAGAGCGATCGTCGGCAAGGCGCCAATCCAACCACCAACTTCAATCAGTATCCACATCTCAACGACAGGCACGAGCATAAAAATGATCAAAGGCATCACGATTCCTCCCAAAGGCAGGATACAGATTTGTCAGACACAAACCAAAGAGGGGTAGCTTTTTTTTGCAGTGCAACTAAACTGCGTGACAGGATATTGCATTGCAACAAAAATATTTGTGCAACGACACCACTGATACAGATTAAGGAATTCACATGGATCTTAACGGCAAGGTTATCGTCATCACTGGCGGTGCCCAAGGACTCGGCCGAGCAATGGCTCTTCGTCTCGCACCAAAAAAACCTCATATCGCTCTCATTGATATGAATGCAGACACTCTCGCTGAAGCAAAAAAGCTGATTGAGGACGCGGGCGCTACAGTTTCCACTTGGGTTTGTAATGTGGCAAAAGAAGACGAAGTTGACGAGACCTTCGCTCAGATCGCAGCACATACCGGTCGCCTTGACGCAGTCGTTAATAATGCAGGTATCACACGTGATTCATTGTTCTTAAAAGTCAAAGAAGGTGTTGTTGAAAAACGCATGAGCTTTGAACATTGGCAGCAAGTTATTGATGTCAACCTGACAGGAACATTCCTTTGTGGCCGCGCAGCTGCCACGGAAATGGTTAAAGCGGGCAACGGTGGATGTATCATCAACATTTCATCGATTTCACGTCATGGAAACATGGGCCAGACCAACTACACAGCAACCAAAGCTGGCGTTGCAGCGATGGCTGTTACTTGGGCTAAAGAGCTTGCGCGTCAAGGAATTCGATGCGCAGCGATCGCCCCTGGATACATTGGAACTGAAATGGTTCTTACGATGAAACCAGAAGCCTTAGAAAAAATTGCAGCAGGCATTCCAGCGAAGCGTCTTGGTCAGCCAGATGAAATCGCGCAAACCGTTGAATTTATTCTTGAAAATGACTACGTCAACGGTCGAGTCATCGAAGTTGACGGCGGCCTTCGCGTCTAAAAGACCTTGCCTTTCGGATCAAGCGACCGACAATGGGTGCTTGATCCGGACGGCGTATGACACTCAACGACACTCTTAAAACCTATCTCGACAAACGTATCTTATGGGTCTTCCTAATGGGTTGCGCCAGCGGGTTTCCTTGGGTCTTGATTGCTTCGGCGCTGGCCGCCTGGCTCAAAGACACCGGCGTCTCAAGAACTGACATCGGTCTTGTTGGTATTGCTTACGGGATCTACGCATTTAATTTCTTATGGGCCCCCTTGATTGACCGAGTCAATATTCCCGGGATTACCCGTATTGGCCAACGTAAAAGTTGGATACTCATCACCCAAGGTGCGATGGTCATATTGACTATCTACTTAGCAACAATCCACTCCCCAGCTGATTCGTTACTTTTAGTCGGACTCCTGATCTTTGGAATCGCCCTTTTTTCCGCAACTCAGGACATCGCGATTGACGCATTTCGGGTCGACCATTTTTCCTACGGAAGTCAGTCGTCCATACCTGCCGCCTCAGCGATGGCAACAGTCGGCTGGTGGGCTGGGTACTCCTTTCCAGGATATTTTGCATTTGCATATGCAGACACACTTGGTTGGAACACGGTCTATCTCATGTTGGCTGGGTGTTTACTGGCGTTCATGGTCGCGACCTGCTTTGTAACTGAGCCAGTTACTGACCGCGAGTCTCTTCAGAGAGACATCGAAGCGAGTTACGCACGAAGTGGCCAATCAAAAACCCAGCGTCTTAAGATCTGGTTAACGGTGACTGCCTGGGAGCCAATGGCTGACTTTTTCAAAAATCACGGGTTTAAGCTTGCCGTTTATATTCTTGTATTTATTTTCCTCTTCAAAATAGGAGAGGCGTTCTTGGGACGCATGTCGATCGTGTTCTATAAAGAGCTCTTCACGAACGAGGAAATTGGAACTTACCAAAAACTATACGGTGGACTTGCAACCTGTATCTTTGCGTTGATTGGCAGTGTCATTAACGTCCGTCTCGGCGTCACACGCGGTTTATTCATCGGTGGAGTGGCAATGGCGGGGAGTAATTTATTATTCGCCTGGCTTGCGATGGCTGGACCCGACAAATCCATCTTGTTACTGGCAATTTTGACCGACAACTTCACAACAGCATTCTCAACGGTCGCATTTGTGAGCTTCCTGACAGCACTCACAGGCAAAGCCTTCTCTGCAACTCAATATGCACTCCTCGCTTCTATCGGAAATGCCGGAAGGACCGTATTGGCATCCGGCGGAGGATGGTTTGTGGACTGGACAGGCGGTAATTGGGCGCTATTCTTCGTGATTACTGCGCTGATGGTCATTCCCGGGCTCGTTCTTTTGATGATCATACGAAAACCACTTGAGCAATTATCAACACGCCACAAGGAATCCAATGGGTAACAGACTGACAAAGCTTTATACCAAAACCGGCGATGATGGCACGACGGGTCTCGGTGACGGGTCTAGAACGACTAAAGACAGCTCGCGTATTGAAGCAGTCGGCACCATCGATGAACTCAACTCTTGGATCGGATTGCTGCTCGCAGAACTTCCCACTGACGAACCATTGATCGAACCATTAACTGACATCCAGCATCGTTTATTCGACCTCGGAGGAGAGCTGGCTGTCCCCGGATTTCAGTTGATCCAATCGAACATGGTGTCAGACCTTGAGATCTTGTGCGATCAGTTGAATCAAG
>CBFHVZ010000002.1:0-182939 GCA_965659195.1 Litorivicinaceae bacterium | reverse complement strand
CAAAGATCCCTCCGGAGGTTCCACCCGCTGGGCGCAAGGCGGCGTTGCAGCCGTAATAGACGATCAGGACAGCATTGAGAGCCATGTGCAGGACACGCTGATTGCCGGTGCTGGCCTTTGTCACCGCGACGTTGTAGAGCATGTGGTCAGCCACGCCCGGGAGGCGATCGACTGGCTTGTCGATCAAGGCGTCGCGTTCACCCGATCAGACGAAGCATTCCACCTCACGCAAGAGGGGGGGCATTCGCACCGACGCATTTTGCATGCCGCCGACGCGACGGGATGGGCCATCCAAGACGCACTGGACCGCCAGGCGGCGAGCGCTGACAATTTAATCTTCTACCACAAGTACATCGCAGTCGATTTGTGTGTCGAGCAAGGTCGAGGGGCCCGTAAGCGTTGCGTTCGAGGCTGTCACGTCCTGAATATCGAGACCGGGGAGGTCGACACTTTCGAGGCTCAAGCGGTCATATTGGCCACCGGCGGAGCCAGTAAAGTGTATCGCTATACCTCCAACCCGGACGGTGCCAGTGGTGATGGGATTGCCATGGCATGGCGTGCCGGTTGTCGAGTGGCGAACATGGAGTTCAACCAATTCCATCCAACCTGCTTATTTCACCCGGATGCGAAATCCTTTCTTATTTCTGAGGCCGTTCGGGGTGAAGGTGGCTTGCTGCGATTGCCCGATGGCACCCGATTCATGACGGGATTCGACCCACGCGCGGAACTGGCACCGCGCGATATCGTGGCGCGCGCCATCGATCATGAAATGAAGCGCATTGGGGCGGATCATTTATATCTCGATATCACCCACCGTGACTCTGAATTTATCCGCAGCCATTTCCCAACCATCCACCAACGCCTATTGGAGCTGGGAATCGACATGACCTGCGACTGGATCCCCATCGTCCCCGCGGCGCACTACACCTGTGGGGGCGTCTTGGTGGATTTGCACGGCGAGACCGATTTGCCTGGGCTTTATGCCGTGGGCGAGGTGTCGTCAACCGGATTACATGGCGCGAACCGCATGGCGAGCAATAGCTTGTTGGAATGCATTGTATACGGCCGAGCCGCGGCCACGCATATTGCCGAGGCTTGGAGTGAAACACCCTCAGGCCAATCGATTGAACCCTGGGATGCCTCACAGGTCACAGACAGCGATGAAAACGTAGTCATCGCCCACAACTGGGCAGAGATCCGACGGTTTATGTGGGATTACGTAGGCATTGTACGAACCGATAAACGCCTCCAACGCGCACTCAATCGTGCACAGCTCTTGGCGCGAGAGATTCAAGACTTTTATGCCAACTATCGGGTCACGGCCAACTTGATTGAACTTCGTAACTTAGTGGTGGTGGCTGAATTAATTATTCGCTCCGCATTGAAGCGGAAAGAAAGTCGAGGCCTACACTACACGTTGAACCATCCGGACCTGTCAAAGCTGCCCGAAGATACGATCTTACGGCCAGACCGAGACCGCTAATTGACCACCAGCTGACTTTGCAGTCGACGCATGCCCCGATCACGGACACTTCCCCAGAAGTGCAATCGGCTGCCTTCGACTGAAAATGAAACATAGAGCCAGGCGCCTAACGCCCACATTCCGATGTCATCGGGCGCACAAAGCACCTGTCCGCGTGGCGTCTGCACACAGAGTCCTTGATCGGTCCGCTTCAACCGAAGATTATGAATCGGCCGCAGACTAAAGCGCCCACGCGATGCGTCCAACCAACAAACCCACACAGACCCAACTACTCCGTGGGAATCGACAAGTCGCCAACCGCTTCCCGAATGCGCAGGACAATTCGGGCCAACTCCGGATCCTCTGGCAGCTCGAACCCTCGGAGCCATTCCCAGATGTCTTGATCTTCACAGTCCAAAAGCTGTCGATACGCCGTTTGGTCGGCGGCGGGCAGATTCTGATAGAAATGCTTGGTGAAGGGCATCAGCATGACGTCAATTTCCAACATGCCTCTACGTGAATGCCAGACCAATCGGTTGAATTCGATGCGTTCGTCCATACTCCCTCCTGTTATGGTGAGAGTCTAGCACCCAAGGAAACATAGATGACCGAATCCAGTCCGTTTTGTTGTATTGAACTGTCCGGTGACCACGCATTAAAAACACTGCACGGGCAATCCACCCAAGATCTGCTAAGCCAGGCATCTGACCAAGCACCTTTGACAGCGTTTTTGAATCCCAAAGGACGGATGCTTGCCACAGCACGGGTATTTCAAAACAGAGAGAAGGTGTATCTGATCACTGCAGAAGACACCGCCGACTTGTTAATCGAAAAACTGAAACCGATGTGCATGTTGGCGCGGGTGACAATCGAGCACTCCGCCCTGTCGGCCGTATTGACCGGCCCAGCAACTACTGCATTGCCACCAGGGTCGATCGAAACTCAAGAGACTCTTTGGCACATCGGGGAGCATGGACACACCGAGTGGGTCGTTGGGCACCGAACACCACCCCATCAAGTATCGGCAGATATTGCACGTCTCAACGCGGGCTTTGCCATGATCCACCATGCCGCAAGCGACCTACTCATCCCTCAACAAGCCCATTATCAAATGTTGGGCGGCGTGAGTTTTACCAAAGGGTGTTACACCGGCCAAGAGATCGTGGCGCGCTTGGAGCACTTGGGACAGGCCAAAAAGTATTTAAAGATAGCCCTTATTGAGACACCGATTGCCATCGGCGAATTCCTCGCGATCGAGGGACATTCGCTCCCGGTCGTGGATGTTGGATTTGAAAAAGATCAAGGCGTCGCCCTTGTGCTGTCCCCGGTTGAATTGACGTCAGAACAGCTGTTGGATCCGCCCTTTGAAATTGTCCGGCAAGTGGCCGGTCACCGTCCAGGGAAGGGGTGACTGGCCGTGCGCCAGTAGAGCCTGGTTGGCTCGACTGAAGGGTTTCGATCCAAAAAATCCGCGATAGGCTGATAACGGCGATGGGTGTGCCGATTCAATGAGAGTATGGCGGACATCAATAAACGGCTTGACCGAGGCGGCATCCCGCCCCCAAAGGCAGAACACCATATGCCGCTCGGACTGACCAAGCTTGGCAAGTACCAAATCTGTTAAACGCTCCCAACCCAGCCCACGATGACTGCCCGGAGACCCCGGACCGACCGTCAGCACCCGGTTTAGCAGCAACACCCCCTCTTCGGCCCAAGCAGAAATATCGGGACGTTCTGGAATGGGGCGCGCAAGATCCATGCTCCACTCTTTCACAATATTGAGTAAGGACGGGGGTGTGGGCACAGAGGATGAGGTTGCAAAGGCCAATCCGATGGCTTGATCCGGCCCGTGATAAGGATCCTGACCCAAAATCACGACCGACACGCGCTCCGGTGGGCAGGCCTCAAACGCACGAAACCAATTCGGTTCAGCCGGGTAACTCGACTCCGAAAAAATTCGACCGTCCAAACCATCTAGGCAGGCAGAGACGTCCGCATTTCCCAGGAATTTGAGCCATGGGTTTGGAAACTTTGGATGCATAGGAGGGATTCCTTGTTGCCGTCTGCATTGTATACTCCCGCCCAACGTAAAGGATAACGAATGCCTCACACAGCAGAGATTGCACCCTATTCCGACCAGGACGTTCGCGCCGTGGTCGATCGACTGTCAAAAGATCCCGAAGTAATCCATGCGGTCGGTCGCTTGCGGTTCAAGCGGCTTTATCCGATGTTGCGGCCATTTCTGGCCAAGCGCATCCAACGGACATTGACACGACATGGCGCGGGCATTCATACGGTTCGCCAATTTCAGGAAGCGCTCGAGCCGATGCTCGCTTCTGTTCTGCAAAAAACCACCGAAACATTCACGGTTTCAGGTTTAGAGCATCTCAAAAAAGATCAGGCCTACCTGTTTCTGAGTAATCATCGGGATATCGCCATGGATCCCGCATTCGTCAATTGGGCCCTGTATAACGGAGGCTTTGACACCGTTCGCATTGCCATTGGTGATAATCTAATCAGCCAACCCTTCGTAGCCGACCTGATGCGGTTAAATAAAAGTTTTATTGTTAAGCGCAACGTGTCCGGCCCACGAGAGATGCTGCAAACCTACAGCACGCTTTCGAATTACATCCGCCAGTCAATCGAAGATGGGCAATCAGTCTGGATTGCCCATCGCGAGGGCCGGGCTAAAGACGGCATTGACCGGACGGATCCGGCGATTCTCAAAATGCTGGCAATGGCCGGCAAATCGCGGAGCGAAGGGTTCGATGCCGCACTCGATGCACTGCACATTGTTCCTGTCTCGATTAGCTATGAGTTCGATCCCTGCGCCGCTGCCAAGGCCCGCGAATTGACCATCACAGAGAGCGAGGGACGATATCAAAAGCAACCGGGAGAAGATGTGAAATCCATCGCCGCCGGGATCACAGGCTGGAAAGGCCGTGTTCATCTGCATTTTGGTACACCGCTGTCTTCGATTGACTCAGACGCCTCTGCCTTATCGGCACGCATCGACCGAGACATCATTCTCGGCCAAAAGATTTTCGATACTGCTCGGTACGCGGAGGCGGCCTTAACCGGACAATCCGCCGCACACGATCTGCATCCGGATGTGGTTACGCGGTTTAAGAAATTAGTTGCGCGCACTCCAGAGGCGTATCGCCAGAAGCTCTTAGAGATTTACGCGAACCCGCTCAGGCAATTCGCCCTTCATCAAGAGCGCGAGCTCTAGACGGTCTGAAACCGGCGTTTTCTGAAAGATATTGCTCAGATGCGCTTTCACTGTGCGTTCCGTCACCGCCAATTGCCGGGCAATTCGCTTATTGGAGTACCCACTGGCGACACATTCCGCCACCTCCCGCTCTCTGGGCGACAAACTCAACCGAATGGACAAAGGCACAGAGGGCTCATCCACCAGATCTCGAACCAGCTGATTCAAAATAGTCCGTGACGCCCAATACTGACCCTCCTGCATCGCAGTCAAGGCCGACTGCCATTCAGCCTGAGTGATGGGTGCAGACGAGTAACCTTGCGCACCCGCTTTTAGGGCCCACTGCCCTCGATTGGTATCTGGGACCTCATCGATCACCCAATGCACGCCATTCTCGGCGTTTAAAATTCGATGTACTGCTTGGTCGAGCGTGACTGGTCTCGCCTCAATCACGTGAACAAACATCAAAATACTTGGGGGCACGGGATCTCCAGGGGATAGGCGGTGAAGACACACCCCTGATGTGGACTGTAAATGCTTCGGCAGACCTAATCTGCCATAGGTGATTACGCCTAAATGCACCATGTTTGACTCCTTTCAATGGCAAGCACTCGCGCGAGTTTGCCAAAGGAGCATCCTCTTTGTGTGACACCTTTGGTGCATATGTGCACCAATTGAACATCAATACATCGAAGGCTGTGCTATCCTCAGCCCATCAGGAAAAACAATTATGAAAATACTAACCCCACCCTTGGGCTTGCTCGAGTTCTTAGATCGAGTGGGTTCAAGTGCCAAAATATATGAAGTGCAGGCACCCGATGACCAGCTCGCGGTGGCGCTCGGTTGTAACGACCAAGACATCCTCGCCACTGAGCTGATTCTAACCCCGGGTAAAGCGCCTAAATTGGCCGTTCATCCATGGCGAAACGCGTGTGCGCTCGGCTCAGGTGAACGCGTGGCCTTACCTATGCAGACTTATCTTTTGACCGGCTACCAGGCCGCGTGGCTCCCACCATTTGGCCTGCCCCATCTACTCACCACCGACATTGCGCCGACGTGTATGGAATCGCCTTGTCTGTATGTACGTGGTGGCGTACCGCATGGATGGATGGCGCTTACGCCAGATGAATTGTTGTCACTGACCGACTACGCGCACTGGTCGCGAGTATTCGCGGCCTGAATCCGTTATTCGTCATCCCGCTTTACGTACAACGCAAACTCACCCGTGTAAGGACTGACGGTTAACTCGAACAAGATAGGCGCACAACATACTTGGCAGTCCTGCCAGTAGGATTGATCACCGCCTGACCCATCGACATCTGTGTCTTGCAACTCGCCGCAATACGGGCAAGAAATTGTCTCAGTACGATACATTTTTTCGCTTTGCTCCCAACAGACTTTGAACCGGCTTTTTGATCCAATCGATACACGATCTTTCGTCATCGAACGACTTCGCGAACCCCTACTTTAGCCCTAAAGGCGCTCATTCCTATATCGGAACGCAAAAACCTTTCGGGGACGAATATTTATTCCCGCAAATAAATGCCTTAACCCAATGTTTTTACGTTCATTTTTTGGCTTGCAGTTCCATCGTAACGCCCTAAAATGCGCGCCTTCATTCATTTGCATAGAAGGTGACTCAGGCAGTGGAACACATCATGTTGGGTATTGGCTATTTCGGCGGATTAGTTTATCTCGTGGCCTATCTATGCCTGACGAAAGGCTGGATCTCAGGAACCGGTTATACCTTCCACAGCGTCTCTGTTGTGAGCTGCATTTTAATTGCCTTCTCAAGTGGCTATTCCAGCGCCTGGCCCTCTGCATTGATGAATATCATTTTCGTGGGTATCGGGGCGTCTTATTTAGCTCGCAAGGCCCTCCGTGATGCAAAGCGCACCCAAAATGCCCTGGTCGATGCTTCGAAGCTCGAATACAAAGCCGAGGCAAACCGTCTCGAAGCAGCTGCCTAACACAGGCTTTGCAAGAAAACTCATTCAAGGTACTCTCCAAATCATGTGTAAGGAGGGTTAGATGGAGTTAACTCGCATTGCCAAACGGTCCTTTAAGGTCATCAGTCGTGGCCAGATCAGGGGCATCGTTCAACGCATCCCAACCGGTCGTCGCTGGATTTACTTTGACTTAGAAGGGTGCGGCATCCGTCGTGACGGCCTTGAATTCAAATCATTGCGGGACTTGGATGGGTTTGTCGCTCTCTCCCCCACACGCTCGCACTAGGGTCATTGATTTTCCAAGTTTTTTACTTGCGCCTGAGTCAAAATTGACTACACTTCCCGCCATCTGAGCTGATTACAGAGGATTTATGCTCTTTTACTAGCGCGATACCCCGCATGAGCTGTGTATCGCAATCGACATACAACTCATTAGATCCAGGGGGTATCACCTGAATTGAGCACTTTGCTGTCTGCCGTCGCCACAGAAAATTGGCCACAACACGACCAAATCGAAGATCGGGATCAATCACTCGATCACTTCATTCATCGCGACGGCGAAATCTTTGCCGGAACGCATCTAATCATCGACTTATGGGACGCCAAAGACCTCGACTGCCTTGAGCGGATGGAACTGGCTCTGCGCACCTGTGTCGAAGAGTGTCAAGCGACCCTATTGCACATTCACTTGCATCATTTCACCCCGAATGGCGGGATCAGTGGTGTCGCTGTGTTGGCTGAGTCGCACATTTCGGTTCACACCTGGCCCGAGAAAGATTACGCCGCCTTCGACGTCTTTATGTGCGGGGATTCCAACCCTCACCGTGCGGTCGAAATTCTCAGCCGCTATTTCCGCCCTGGACGGTCTGAAGTCACTGAAGAACGTCGTGGACGTGTCCGCTGATGCGCTATCAGGAAACGCTCTACCCTGAGTGGGGACAAAACTTCACTCAGGAGCGCGTGCTTTTTGAGACCCATACCGGCCATCAAGATCTTGTGATTTTTGAAAACGCGCGTTTTGGTCGCGTGATGGCCTTAGATGGCGTGATCCAGACCACAGAGCGAGATGAATTCGTCTATCACGAAATGATGGTTCATGTGCCCATGCTCTCTCACCCCAATCCGACCCGCGTGTTGATTATTGGGGGTGGAGACGGGGGCATCCTTCGCGAAGTCTTGAAACATCCCTCTGTGGAAACCGTCACCCAAGTGGAAATTGACCAGAGTGTCGTGGATATGTGCGTTCAGTACTTTCCGAATCATTCCCAAGGTGCGTTCGACGATCCAAGATTGAACTTAGTGATTGCCGATGGCGCAGACTTCATCGAGAACAATCAGGCGACTTACGACGTCATCATTACCGACTCAACCGACCCAATTGGTCCAGGCGAAGTCTTGTTTGCCTCCCCCTACTACTCGGGATGCGCTCGAAGCCTCACTGACCAGGGTGTACTAGTCACACAAAACGGCGTTCCGTTCATGCAAGGCGATGAGGTCACGGCAACCTTTCGTCGCTGGGCCGGCGTATTCGCCACCCGGCGCTTTTACCTGACGCCGGTACCCACCTACGCGGGCGGCTCCATGGCGATGGGGTTTGCATCCAAAGCGAAACTGGATCTGCCTTCGATCAGCTCACTTGAGTCCAGAGCAAACGCCCTGCCGAATCTTCGGTACTACACACCCGAGGCGCACCTAGGCGCTTTTGGTCTGCCTAAATTCATTCAAGCGTTAATGTCGGACTGAGACGGACCTGAATTGCACCGAGCACCGCCATCGGCTGCTCGGTGCGAACCAGTACCGTCTTTTGCTTTGCCTTAAGCCCACTGACCAATGTGACTTGGTTCTTTGCGAGGCCACACACATCCGCTATGAAATGGACGAGGCATTGATTGGCACGACTATCGATCGCCGGTGCGCCTACCGTCACCTTAAGTCGTCCAGCATGCACACCGGCAATTGCCGAGTGTTTTGCGCCACTTTTAATCCACAAGTGAAGCAACACACCCTCGGCGGTCACTTGCGACCAATTTGAATGCTGCACCGATTGGATCCCTTCTCTTTCTTGAGTATTCTACGCGCCCTGTTATAGGAGTCATGGATGCTACGCACAGTCCTCACCGGAAAGTTACACCGAGTCACCACGACAGCCGCTGAGCTCGACTACATCGGCTCCTGCGCGATTGATCAGGTCTTGTTGGATGCCAGTGGGATCGCGCCTTATGAGCAACTGCACGTCTGGAACGTCACCAACGGTGAGCGATTTGTCACTTACGCCATCGAAGCGCCCAGCCACAGCGGCATTATCTCTGTCAACGGGTCTGCAGCCCACCGTGCGGCACCGGGCAATATTCTGATTCTTGCCGCCTTTGGCCAGTGCACCACCGACGAGCTGATGAGTCACTCGCCAAAAGTGGTGTTTGTCGATGGTACCAATCGCATCATCAGCCAAGAAGAAGCAGAACGCTTAGGTGTCGTGACGGAACCGGTTCCGAATGCGCGATAATGCCCACCAGACACCCACGATGACCACGGGTGTCACACCCACCTTGACCCAATCCTGAAGCGCAGGTGGCATCCAAGGTTCAATCACGGGTGCAATCAACCCCACGCCATAGTAGGCAATCGCTACGGTCGATAATCCTTCAACGGCGGTTTGCAATCGAATCTGCGTAGCAGCCGAGCGCTCTAGGCTCTCCAGCAAATCGCGCGTCTGGCTTTGCAAATTTAACTGCAGCTGGGTTCGTAACAGCTGAGCCCGTTCATCCACCTGTTGCGCCAACTCGCGCCGGCGACGCATGACCGTCTCTGCGGTAGCGACCGCTGGAGTCAGCCTGCGTCGCAGAAAGTGCGATAAGCCAACACGGCCTGGATAGGCCTTTTCATCCAGCTCCTCGATCCGTTGAAACACTAGGTTGTGATAGGCGCTGTTGGCACCAATACGCCAAGCCAGTCTTTCCCAAAGATCCTGTAAACGAGACTCCTGCGTCGACAACAACGACAACAACGACAACATGTCCTCGTGGCCGAGTTGTTTGACAGGATCGTTGGGCAACTCACCAGCCACTGTCTGCAAGATAGGATGCGCCGCTCGGACCTTATCCATGCCCATCACAGCCAGCGTCCGGTACGTTTCAATCTCCAGAATCATCTGCAGCAATCGGCCTGCCGATTCTTCACCCGGATCGGTCTGAAACACCACATGCCATGCCGAAAACCCGGCGGTATCGGCCGCAAAATTCGAACCGGCAATGACCGCACCTTCGCGGAGCTCACTGACCGCCTCCATTTCCAACGGGATATCGCCACCGACAGAGGCCGTTAACCGCGCCATCACCAAAATGTCCTGAGGGGCTTTCGCGAGCCAACTTTGCTCGGCCACTTCTGAAAAACTGAGACCCTCAGGCACCACTTGGGTAATGGCAACGAACTCTGTATGACGCTCAACGCGAACCCAGGACTCTGCCCCACTTCGTTCCCAATAACCATGGAATGCATCGGGCAAATCGGTGATTCGAAGCTGAATCCAAGGCAATACGTCCGACCACGTTTTAGGTGAAACTCGGATGCACAAGTGCACCAGCCGAACACTGGCCGGTAATAAGGGAAAAGGTCGGGCATGCAATTCTTGATTGGCTTCCAGCCGGACCCGATTGGCATCAAAGGTCATAATCTGTCCTTAGAAAATTGAGATGCATCCGCTCAAAATACTCATACCACACAGCACTGCGAATAAACGCATCATGAATCCGCTCCTATCGAAAAATAAAGAAACCCAGTTAGCAAAACATTAATCTCGCTAATCACAATACCTCAATTCAAACCACAACGACGAGGTTTAGTCACAACCTCTAGACAGTGAGCCAACCAAATAAGGTCGCCAAAGCAAGCACCCAGGGCACAGTCACCATAACCAAAAGCGTCTGGGTGGCGACAATACCCGCCATCAACCCAGCATCACCCCCTAATTGTTTTGCCAAGATAAAGCTCGACGGAGCGGTGGACACAGACATTAATAACAACCCAACCAACATCCATTCCGGGGGCACTGCAAAACTCATGGCTAATGCCAAAAACAGAAACGGCTTGAACCCTAGCTGAATCACGGATGTCGTCACTGTTAACCCCAATCCTCGCCGGAGCGCCTGCCAATCAAGCCCTGCTCCGAGGACCAAAATACCGATCGGCAAAGCAGCCTGACCCAATAACGCCAACCCACTGATTGGAAACGTCGAGGGCACTTCCAACCAGCGAGCCACGCCTCCGAATACGCATGCCAAGATGAGTGGATTTTTAAGTAACTCAAGGAGCACGCGCCGCAAAGACGCATCGGCATGACCTGATGACATCACTGTCACACAGGCAAAATTGATCACTACGATGATGCAAGCAGCGGCTATAGCCAAATGCGGTAGTCGCGTTGGGTCGAGGCCCGCCATAAGGGCCAAAGACACAAAGGTATTAAAGCGGATGAACCCTTGATATACCGAAGTAAAGGCTGGAAACGAGTCGCCAAACCAACCCAGCCGCCATCCGGCGAGTCCCGCAATTGATAGAATCGCGAGCGTGCCATACAGAGCCCCTAATAAGGATAGCCAAGGCACGTCCAATTGTGGGGCTCGGACAATGGCGGAAATTAAAAGACTCGGCATCAAAACCCAGTACGACAACCACTCAAGCCCCCGCCACACCGACTCGTCAATCCATCGCTTTTGGCGGATCAAGACCCCGACTGCCAAGACGCCTGCAATCGGCAAGATCGCGTCTGCGATGACCCAAATCATGAACGAATAGGCCGGCTACGAAAACGCGCCTGATGCATGCGGTAGGTGAATAATCCAATCAAAGCGGACAATAGGATGGCGCCCCCGATAAAATCTTTTTCGCGGGGTGCTTCCCCTACCAACCACCAGACGATCACGGGGCCTATCAACGTCTCTAACAACAAATACAAACCCACCTCAGGCGCCGGCAGGTATTTCGGCGCGAGCGTGATTAAGGCAAAACTGCAGGGCACGACGACACAGGCATTAATAAAAACAGCCCAGAAGGTGCCTTCAGGGATGGCTAAACTGTCCAAGAACAGCCACAACACCAGGGCCACGATGAAGCTCGATAAACCGTAAATTGGCCAAATGGTGTCGCCTGGGAAGTGACGCGTGAGACTGATGCCTATACCGGTCAAAACAGGTACCGAGACGCCTGCCACCCAGCCCTCCCACGGTGTGTCCATCGGAATACCTGATCCTGCAATGGACGCCCCCAAAATACCGACTGCGATTGCAATCCAGAGGGGCATATCGGTTCGCTCTCTGAAAAACAGCCAAGAGGCAATCGCTGAGGCCAAGGGCGTTGTCGACACAAACACCAACATGGTGGGTGCACCCAAATGCGTGACCCCGAATACGAACGCCATCGAGGACAAACCGAAACTCACAATGATGGCCAAGGACAGCCAACTTGGCTGCGTCAATTGCCGGATAAATTCATCTTTGGATCGGATCAGTGCAAAACACCAAACCACGGCACCAATGCCCACGCCTCGCCAAAATGAAATCACATAAGGATCGCCATCAATTAACCGAAGCAACCCCGAGTCGGGCGACAGAATCAGTACGCCCGCAATCATCAATAACGTACCGAATACATAGGGGGTCATAGCAGCTCTCATGGCAGTAAAATTAGGGTGGCAGCGCTGGCTAAGGCCAACGCGGTGAATCGACTCAACCAACGCGTATTCTCGGTATTTTTGAGCCACGACTGCAACCAAAACCCACCGAAGCCATACGTCATGATGGCGGCCACCTCGATCAGGATAAAAGTACCCCCCATCACAGCCACCTGAAGCGCAATCGGCTCCTCTGGCCGAATAAATTGAGGAAAGAACGCATAAAAAATCAAAATCAATTTGGGGTTGGTAATTGCAACCAAGGCCTCAGAGCGCATCATCGCCGGCAGTCGAAGTGACCCGACTGATCCACCGATATCACCCATGCGAGCAATCAATGCCTGATACGCCATCCACAGTAAATACAGTGCCCCTACCCATTTCAAAAGATCAAATGCACGAGCGCTCATCGCCAACAACATTTCGAGCCCGACAGCCAATAAAACAAGCATGAACGCCATCATCGGCAAGCGAGCCAATCCGGCCAGCGTCGCCTGCCAACCGTTTGTCTGGGTGCCATGAACCAAGGCCAGCAAATTGTTGGGCCCGGGAAAAAAGTTCATTCCGATACACGCAGGTAGAAAAATCCACCACTCGGCCACAGTCATGTACAGACTCCAAAAAAGACGGCCGAGTGTATCGAGGGGACTGAACAGATGAAACTATTATCCACACTGCTGACGCTGGTGATGTCGCTTCATGCCATTCCCGTGCTCGCGACACCGATCAGTGTCGCTGACGCCATGAAGACACGTGGGACCGCACTGCTCATCCGCCATGCGATCGCCCCAGGGTTCGGGGATCCAGCTAACTTTCGGGTAGACGATTGCAGCACGCAGAGAAACTTAAACGATACCGGACGTCAGCAAGCCCGCGCGATCGGAGCTGCACTTCGTAAAGCCGGCGCGGACAATGCACAGATACTCTCGAGCCCATGGTGTCGTTGCCTGGATACCGCAACTGAAATGGCGCTTGGGCCTGTGATGCCCTTTGACGGACTGTCCTCATTTTTCCAAGGCCATGCCGATCGAGGCGAGACCCTTCGTTTACTGCGAGAGCGCCTCGCTTCGATCCAAGTATCGGATCCACCTCTAATCATGGTGACCCATCAGGTGGTGATCAGCGCGCTCACTGGCCAAGGCACTCGATCAGGGGGCGCAGTGTTGTATGATCCAAAGACACAACAAGCAGTCACGGTGGCCATGCCCGAACCGCCCTATGAATAATACGATAAAGACTCACACCCTCATCCTAGGTGCCGGCAGTGCCGGTTGCTTGCTCGCCAATCGTTTGTCAAAAGACCCTGAACGCGAGGTCGTATTGGTCGAAGGCGGTGGAGAAGATCGCTGGCACTGGATTCACATCCCAGTGGGATACCTATACACCATGGGTAACCCAAAGACCGACTGGTGCTACCACACCACCGCACAGCCCGGACTCAATGGCCGGAAGCTAGCCTACCCGAGAGGAAAGACTTTGGGGGGCTCTAGCAGCATCAACGGCATGATCTACATGCGAGGCCAAATTGAGGACTATACCCATTGGGGACCGGGCTGGTCGTGGGATGAGATTCTCCCCTATTACCGCCGGTCCGAAACCTATCATGGGGGCGAGGACGATTATCACGGTGCAGAAGGCGAGCTGCATGTGCAAAGACAACGACTGAAATGGCCTATCTTGGAGCAGTTCAAATCGGTCTGTGAGTCGCATGGATTCTGCGATCGACCTGACTTTAACCGGGGCATCAACGAAGGGGTTGGGTATTTTGAAGTGAATCAAAAACGGGGGCGTCGATGGTCGTCTGCGCGCGCGTTCCTGCATCCGGTACGTCATCGAAAAAATTTGGACGTGATGACCCACACGCTGATTGACACCCTGCTTTTTAAAGGCACACAGTGTATCGGCGCTCGCGTTATAAAGAATGGCCAAGTCACTGAAATAAAAGCGAAAGAAGTCGTTTTATCAACCGGCGCAGTCGCCACACCCGTTATTTTAGAGCGTTCAGGTATTGGGCAAGAACCGGTTTTGTCTGCACACGGAATCACACCCTACCTGTGCCTCCCTGGGGTGGGTGAGAACCTACAAGATCACCTGCAAATCCGACTCCAATACCGCCTGGCTCAGGGAGACACTCTCAACACCCAAGCCAACAGTTGGCTCGGTCGACTCAAAATGGCAGCCCAGTACGCGGTGGCCCAAAGTGGCCCTCTCTCTATGGCGCCCAGCCAGTTAGGTGCGTTTTTTAAATCGAGCGATTTGGTCGATCGAGCCGACCTTGAGTTCCATGTGCAACCGATGACGGCCGATAAACTCGGAACGAAGTTGCATCCGTTCCCGGGCATCACCACCAGCGTTTGCCATCTTCGACCCGCCAGTCGCGGATCGATTCATCTCGGCGGCCTTTCGCCAGATGCTCCGCCGATTATTGACCCACGCTATTTGAGCGAGTCCTCGGATCGCGACGTCGCCCTGAATGCGATGCGGAAGACGAGAGAATTAATGCAAGACCAGGCGTTAGTCCCATTTGGACCCAGTGAATTAAAGCCCGGCGCTGACATCCAGTCAGACGAAGCATTGCTGAAGGCCGCTGGCGACCTCGCTACCACCATTTTTCATCCGGTTGGCACCGCGAAAATGGGGGATGAACGCGATCCCATGGCGGTCGTATCTCATGACTTGAAGGTACACGGCGTCGACAATCTATACATTGCCGACGCGTCTGTAATGCCCACCATTACCAGCGGCAACACGCACGCGCCGACCGTGATGATTGCCGAACGGTTGTCTGAGTGGCTCAGTGCCCGCTAGACCGCTCGTTGGTTTGAGTCATAAAGTCATCTAGCCATCGCGTACCCTTCACTTGCTGGATGCGTTCTACTTCAGCGGCAACTTCATCGATTAAGGATTCGAGTTCACTGTCGTGGCAGTTGGCGAACTCAACCATATTGGTGAGCGCATTGTGGAAATTCACCAATAAATAGTACGCGTTGTTCTCCACCATCACCGCTCGCGCCCGATCTGGAGATTGGGCCATTAGGCGTTGAGTAATTGCGTCAAACGCAGAAAAATCAAACAGCGTCGAGGACATAGGCGCTCCCTGTTGTCTGTGGCAGCCGTCAAAGGCTCATAGGAAACTTTTGGGGGTTAAAGCGGTCGATCACAAATACTACCGAGCGCGTGATATTCGCAGTTGAATTGTGCGCTGCGACTACACTAAAGTCGAATCATCACCCATAAAAACAACCCAGGTGATTTATGAAAACTGAAGACTTGGCCAGTGAGGCGCTCCTACTCGCTCTAGAAGAATCGATCAAGGCACGCTCGTCCAATGGCATCGCAATGGATGCATGGGATACGGTATTTTCAGAAGGCGGAGCCTTGCTGTCGGCTCTGATTCCGTTTCAACACTCAACACCGTTCACCGGATTGAAATTACCGAGTCGCGAGCAAGTTCAATTGGTTTATGAAACATATCGCTCCCGGTTGCACATCATGAGCTGCTTGCCGCCTATCCAAGCGTATCGACTGGCGATTCTCTCTGATCAAGTATTCCCCGATGGACAAGCCCAGCACGCACTAAGGCCTGTGGTATCACAGGCTCTGGCTCGGTTAATCTCCCGCGAGTTTACCGTCTGAGTTTAATCCGCATGAGGGGCCAATAGATCAGCAATGTCCTCCGCCATGGTGGCTGCATCGCCATGTCGTATGGCAATCGGGTAGGCGTGACCATCCTTGATTAGGAGCAACGACGGATACCCCTCGATTTGAAGGCGCCCTACCAGTTCACGCTGCTCGTCGTGGGCGGCTCGGACCCCATCCGATTGCAGCGCCTCTTCAAACGCTTCGCGACGAAACCCCATCCCCTCGGCCAACTCAGCCAATACAAAAGGATCCCACACGTTTCTCGCTTCTTGGTAATAGGCCTTCTGTAGCCGCTCGGTAAAGGCCTCACCTTGCCCAGCCACCTGCTCTGCCGCGATAACGCCACGACAGGCAATGAAGGTCGTTCTTGGGGGACGGGGCACCTGATCCCAGTAGGTGAAATCAAAGGACACACCGCAGGCATCGGCGATTCGATGCCAGGTTTTTTTCAGATACTCCACCATCTCCTCAGGCATGGGCTCGTCATTGTCTGGGGCCAAGCCACCGAGCAGCGAGACCACCGCCAAGCCCTCGGGCAGCCGTGACTTCAGCTCATTCCACGTAGGCGCAAAGCCATAACACCAGCTGCACATAGGATCGTGCACATACACCAATACCTGATCGGGTTCTGTGGTCGTTGTTTCCGTCATTCGTCCTCCATGACCGATATCGCCAGGCGAAGCGCTTCGAGCCCGGCAGGCATCCCACAATACACTGCGACCTGCATACAGACATCCCGAATTTCTTCAGGAGTCACCCCATTGTTCAACGCACCGCGCACGTGGCCTTTAAATTCGGTGGGACGATTTAATGCGGCGATCATGCCAAGGTTAATCAGCGAACGCTCACGATCCGACAGCGCATCTCGATTCCAGATCTCATCCCAGGCCACACGCGTCACTAGATCCTGCATCGGTTCGGTCAGATCTGTCATTTGTGACAGTGCTTTATCAACAAAGGCATCGCCCATCACTTTGCGGCGCTTTTTCAATCCTTGTTCAAACGATCCGCTCATGACGTCAGTCCAATGCAGCCATATTTCACTTCCACAAACTCCTCAATGCCATGGGGTCCCCCTTCACGACCAAGACCCGATTCCTTCACTCCGCCAAAGGGCGCGACTTCGGTTGAAATAATTCCTGTATTTACCCCAATGATCCCGTAGTCCAAGGCCTCATACACCCGAAATGTGCGAGACAAGTCTTCGGTATAGAAATAGGCTGCCAACCCATAGGGCGTATCGTTGGCCAAGGCAATGGCTTCCTCTTCCGTTTCAAAACGATAAATGGGCGCGACCGGACCAAATGTTTCCTCTTGCGCCATCCGCATATCCGGCGTCACTCCGGTCAAAACGGTCGGACTGAAAAATAATGGCCCCGCGGTATGAGACACGCCTCCGACCACCACCTGAGCACCTCTCTCTAAGGCGTCGTTTAGGTGAGCTTGCACCTTTGCCATGCCATCTTCATTGATTAATGGACCAATTTCGGCACCATCTGAGTCACCTGCTGCCACACGCAGTGCCGCCACGCGATCGGAAAAGGCCTGTACAAACGCATCGTGGATACCACTTTGCACCAGAATTCGGTTGGCGCAGACACAGGTTTGCCCCGCATTGCGGAATTTGCACAACATCGCACCCTCAACCGCCGCATCGAGATTTGCATCATTGAACACAATGAAAGGGGCGTTCCCGCCTAACTCAAGAGACAGCTTTTTCACCGTATCGGCGCACTGACGATACAAAATTTTCCCTACAGCCGTTGAGCCTGTGAAGGTGACCTTTCGCACCCTAGAATCCTGCGTCAGTACCGCACCGATACCGGCCGCATCGAGGCCTGTCACGCAGTTCAAAACCCCGGCCGGTACGCCGGCCTCATGGGCCAGCTGGACCAATGCCAATGCCGTCAGAGGTGTATCCTCTGAAGGCTTCACCACGACCGTACAGCCTGCCGCAAGCGCCGGAGACACTTTTCGGGTAATCATGGCCAACGGGAAATTCCAAGGGGTGATGGCTGCGACCACACCCACAGGTTGTTTGATCGCAATCACCCGCTTGTCAGTCATGTGAGGCGGAATCACTTCACCGTAGATGCGCCGGCCCTCTTCGGCAAACCACTCCACGAAACTTGCGCCATAAGCCACTTCGCCACGGGCTTCAGCCAAGGGTTTCCCCATCTCTTCGGTGATCAGCGCTGCCAAAGCCTCGGCATGGGTCTCAATCAGTGAGAACCATCGCCTCAGGATTTGCGCGCGCATTTTTGCGGTCAGGCCTGACCACGCTGGAAAGGCCGACTCTGCGGCATCGATCGCAGCGACCGTCTCCGACGGCGACAAATCCGCCACGGCAGCAACGACCGATCCGGTGGCTGGATTGATGACGTTAAAGGTTTTTTCGGATTGGGCGCCAACCCAGACACCGTTGATAAAGGAACGCGGTTGATACTGCATAAAACTGTCCTCAGGCAAAACACACAATTTGTCGGACCGCCTCACCGGAAGCCAAGCGCTCCATGGCGATATTGATCTCGCTCAGTTCCAAGCGATGCGAAATCATCCGATCCACAGGCAACCGCCCCCGTCGATGAAGCGCAATGAAATTTGGAATATCCCGAGACGGAACACAGCTGCCAACATATGAACCAAGCAATGCTTTCTCTTCAGCCACCAAGCGCGCAGCAGGCAACGCCAATCGATCGTCTGGATTGGGCAAGGCGGCAGTGACGGTTCGACCGCCGCGCCGCGTGACCTCGATCGCGAGCTCTAACGCCGGCATGACCCCGGCAAACTCAGCCACAAGATCGCACCCACCCTCGCTCAGTGCTTTGACCTGTGCGGCGGCATCGGGATCTCTCGCATCCACAAAGTGATCCGCACCAAGCGACAGCGCCAACTCTTTTTTCCCTGGATTGGCGTCAATCGCAATAATCTGTTTCGCACCACCGGCTACCGCACCTAATAGACCCGCTAATCCCACACCTCCGAGCCCCACGATAGCCACGCGCTCACCGGCGCGTAACGAAGCGGTATTGAGCACTGCACCGCATCCAGTCAAGACAGCACACCCAAAAACCGCTTGGATCGCCGGGTCCAAATCTGACTCGATCGGCACCAGACTCCGTCGATGACAGACGGCGTAATCTGAAAAACAGGAAATCCCCAAGTGATGCAAAATCGGTTGCCCTTGGTGACGAATCCGAATGCCACCGGACAGCAGTGTGCCTTCTGTGTTGTGTTTTAACCCCGGCTCACAGAGTGCGGGGCGCCCTTCTGCGCAACAAGGACAATGGCCGCACGATGGCACAAACACCATTGCCACGCGCTGCCCTGGCTTCAAATCCGAGGCCCCTCCCACAGACACCACTTCGCCCACTGCCTCATGTCCCAAGGCCAGCGGGGTGGGTCTGGGTCGGTCGCCATTAATCACGGACAAATCTGAGTGACAGACACCCGCGGCCAAGATCCGAACCAGAACTTCTTCTGGGCCAGGATCGTCTAAGGATGCTGGGACGATCTGCAGAGGATTTGTTTCGTGGTATGGGCGAGGTATGCCCATGGCGGGTAGCAATGCAATACGGGTATCCATGCCGGGGACTCCTTCTTATTCACTGATCTAGCTCCGTCCATGGAATGCAAACGATAGGTCAGGCAGCAAGCCTAGGCAACCGAACTAGCCCGCCTTCCGTCCAAAATACACAGTGATCATCACTGCAATCGCAAACCACCAACTGTGCGTGGGCAAATCCGTGTCTAGCAAGATGGCCGACCAAAAGAGCGTGAGAAACACCTGAAACAACTGCACTTGACCGATTCGAGCGACTCCACCCATTGCCAGGGCTTGATTCCATGCAAAGAATCCGAGATACATCGAAAAAATAGCCAAGGCCATCAGGCTGACCAAGCTGTCGAGCGGTCGAGACAGCAAAAACGCAGGCCAAGATAAAATACAGAGGATCGTGCTCACTGGCAGCCAAACGATCAGTGACCAAGAAATAACCCACCACCCGCCATACTTGACTGACAATCGACCAGAAAGCACATAGCCATAGGACGCAAAGAAGGCCGCGGCCACTAACCACAGGTCGCCCGCGACCCAACCTCCCTCACCTTCATACCATGCAAAGACGGAGACCAAGACACTTCCAAACACCGCCCACACCCAAAACAGAGAACGAGCACGGTACCCATGGACTAAAACCGACAACCCGGCCGTCGCCAATGGCAAAATGCCAAGCACGACCCCGCCGTGGTACGCCGGCACAGTCTGCAATCCGAGCGCCATGCTGAGCGGAAACCCATATGCTAGGCAAAGGCCGCACATCCACAGATCGCGCATCTCTGTGCGCTGAGGCCACGGCCTGCGACGGATCCCCACCACCACCCACGCCAATATTCCAGCAATCCCAGCCCGAGCCGCGGTGATAAACCACGGGCTGAAATCGGCAAGCGCAATCTCGGTCAGAGGCAAGGTGGCCGCGAAGCACAATACGCCAAGTAACCCGAGGCCATAGGCCTGCCAAGGGGGCGACTGAGTGTTCGAACGCACCATGCACTCTCCAATGATCGAATTGAAACGAAAAGACTGTGAAGTGTTGAAGAAACCGCGACAGAAATCCACAGAATGCTTGCGGGAGCGCCGAAATTAACGGCACCATGGCAGAAAATAACGATCATCTCCCCAGGATAAACGCATGACATATCGAATCGGTTTCATCGGGTTAGGCACCATGGGTCTGCCCATGGCTCGGCATTTGATTAAACAAGGCCACACATTAACCATTTTCGCACGGCGTGCTTCGGTGTTTGAGGAACAAGCTCGAGATCTCGTCATTGACGGTGCCACGCCGACCACCTCGTTAAAAACAGTCGCTGAACAGTCTGAAATCATCATCACGAACGTGTTAAGCACAAACGATGTACACGAAGTCCTGTTGGGCCACGAGCAGGCTATCGCCCACCATGCAGCGCCTGGCACGGTGGTGATCGATCATTCTACGATCGACCCCACTGCTACCGAAACGATGGCCGAAGCGCTGCATCGTCTTGAAATTTCATTGGTGGACGCGCCGGTGTCTGGGGGGGTTTGGGCTGCTGAAAGTGGCACCCTGGTCTCAATGATCGGTGGCAGCAAAGCCGCGTGCGATCAAGCACAAGACGTGATGGCCGCCTACACCAAACAAATTACACGCGTCGGCGAGTCCGGCCACGGGCAAATCGCGAAGCTATGTAACCAGATTGCGCAGGTCATCACCATCCAAGGGGTTGCTGAATCCTTAGCCTTTGCCAAAGAGCTCGGCGCAGACCCAGCCCGCGTCTTGGCGGCCATTGAAGGCGGTATGGGCGGCAGTCCAATGATGTCGCTCATGGGGCCGAAGATGGTCAAGTCAGACTATCAAGCGGGCATTGCGGCCAGACTGCACGCCAAGGACGCCACGATCGCATTGACCGCAGCAAAAAAACACCAGTTGCCAACACCCTGCTTAGCGGTTGTGGAAGCCCAGTACCAAAAACTGATGGCCCAAGGGCTTGGGGAATCGGACTCCTCAAGGCTCTATGAGATGTTAAATGCCCTCAGGCCTTAATCATCGACGCGCTGCATGACGAAGGCGCGCTCTTGAACAAATTCGCCCGCGGCACGATTGGTGCCGTGCGTGAAACCAGCGCCCGACAACTGATCCCTTAGCTCCTGATTAAACGCAGGGCTGCCACAAATCATAATGCGGTCGGTATCGGGCGACCAAGGCGACACACCTAGATCCGACCACAAGGCGCCGCTTTGCATACGCGCCGTGATGCGTCCGGGCGTCTCGAATGCCTCGCGCGTGACTGTCGGGTAATAGGTGATCGGTAAACTGCTTAATAGGTCCCGATAGGCCAGCTCCGCTACGGTCCGAACCGTGTGCGTCACGATAACCTCATCAAACTTCTCAAGCGTTGCAGAATCGCGGACGATCGATAAGAAAGGAGCGAGCCCAGTACCCGTCGCCACACACCACAACCGCTTTGCAGGCGTCAAATTGTCGATAACCAGCGTCCCGGTCGGTCGATCTCCCACTTCAATCTGATCACCTGGCTGAATATGCTGAAGTCTCTCTGTTAAGGGCCCCCCTGGGACTTTAATCGACAAGAACTCGAGCGAATCTTCTGAAGGCGCAGATGCGATGCTGTATGCCCGCAACACATCATCATCGGCCATCCCAATCATGGTGAATTGCCCGGCTTTAAACGGACGAATCTCCGGAGACCGGGTGGTCGTAAATGAAAACAGGGAATCAGAGTAGTGCGTGACGGTCAGTACAGTTTCTAAGTTCATGGTCCTTCCTTTGGCGCCGAATTGTAGTCGGTTTTCCAAGGATCCCAAACCCTAGATCAATGCCTGCTTCGACATCGAGCGATTGCGATTGCTCGTGTTGACCCCTACTGTAACCGTCTGCTGTAAGGATTTTGTATGGACACTTTCGCGGTAGCGCTGACCCTTTTCCTGATTATCGACCCCCTGGGCAACATCCCAATTTTTATGTCGGTATTGAAACCTGTGGACCCTGCAAGGCGCCGTAAAATTCTCGCTCGCGAACTGGTGATCGCGCTTCTTTTGATGCTCGGTTTTTTGTGGATAGGGCCTCTTGCCTTAACCACGCTCAACCTCTCACCCGAAGCCGTAGCCATCAGCGGCGGCCTGATCTTAATGATCATCGCCATCCGCATGATCTTCCCGTCCCGCGGTGGCGTGATGGGCGATGAGGAATCAGCCGGCGAACCTTTAATTGTGCCCTTAGCAACCCCTTTAATGGCTGGCCCCTCGATTTTGGCCACGCTGGTGCTGCTGTCTGAGAGTCATCCTGAACGGAATGTGGATTGGACGTTAGCCATCGTCGGTGCTTGGGCCATCAGCGCCGCCATCCTCATGGCCTCAGAACCGCTGTACAAATTACTTGGCCATCGCGGACTGAAAGCCATCGAACGGCTGATGGGGATGATTCTGATCTCTATTGCGGTTCAGATGCTACTCGATGCATTCAGGGGATTAGGCGTCAGCTCCTAACGCCTGTCGCAGTGCAACCGGATCGTCGGTAAATACCCCGGCCACCTGGAGAGCGCTCAGACGCCGTGCCTCGCTGGGATCGTTGACGGTGTACACATACACTGGCATGCCTAATGCACTGAGCTCTGCTGCCTGCGCTGCCGTAAATGCCTCGTGGTCGAGATGGACTGAATCGATCGGCAACTGCGCGAGCCCCGCTCTACAGGTATCCGACCACACCGTGCACGCCCAACCCAAGCTCAGATCAGGCGCCAACGCATGCACCGCCTCAAGTACTCGCCAAGAAAACGAAGACACTCGAACTTGTCCGGCCGACAAGGCGGAACCTGATAGCGCGCCTAGGATCGGAGGCACCAACCGATCCAGCCTTTGATCATGGTCTTTGATTTCTAGGTGAAGAAACAGTGACCGTTCAGCAACCGCCGAAAAGTAATCGACGGCTGTTGGAATACGCTGGTCAGTCAACCCACCCTTAAACCGAAGGGGCCATCTCGCCAAGGCGTCACTTGAGAGTGCCGTCACATCGTCTGACACCCCCGTCATCCGCTTGAGGTTTCTGTCGTGGAAGACAACGGCCACGCCATCGGCTGCCACCGTGACATCACACTCGATGGCACCCAACCCGGTATCCGCCGAAAAATGGATCCCCGCCAGTGAGTTCTCCGCCACCCAGTGTGCACACCCTCGATGCCCAATCAGCTCCATCACGTTTCACCTGCCCTATCCGTCTAAGGCCTTACAGCATGGCACGGTAATAGGGCTTGCAAATAGGACCAATTCTGTCAGGATTATTCGACCAAGGTGGTAGCCCACGACAAGGATCGTCACTGACTCAAACCCGGAGAAAGTGATGACTATCGATACGCAGCACAAGCGAACTATTCCGCACCAGCTCACTCGCGATGAATTCATTGCGTGGTGGAACGAACTTGATGAGGCTCCCAAGAGCCGTCAATCAGCACCCAAGCCTCACGTAATCTATTTAGGCCAAGATGCCGACGAGGCCAGTGAAACGCCCGATCACGTATAACGAGAAAGCGCACTGTGGTTGGGTAAATACAGCGGGTGGCGGGGCTCACCATCCGCCGTGACGCCAAAGCACCATGTCTCATCCGCCAGGGCAAGCACTTGGTGCCTAAACGGGATGCGCGCCCCCCAATGCCCCCACGCCGCGATAATTGTGTGCGATACAGCCATTGCGTCTTGAATCGCGCGGCGGTTTCTTAGAGACAGCCTACGCCGCCTAAACTGCACTTGCCTAGGATCGGTTTGCACCTCAGGCAGCAAATTGACGAGCCAATACCCATCAAACCCCTGAGCGGACAGCAAACCCATCAGGCGCCGGTTGGTCGCATCATCGGTGGTCTCATTTGCCTTAGAGGGATTCAGGCCAATCACACACGCCACCGGCCCTTCACCCCAAAAACGGCCTAAACGGTAACGTCTAGACCGATCGCTTGAGCAGTCTGCCACTCGGGCGACTTGCACGGGGGTCGACATTCAGATCGTTAGGCATCCGGCGTCAGGTTGACTGACTTCACCGCAGCGATGGCCAGCTCTTCATCGTTGTCCGAGGTATCCCCTGTCACACCGACCGCACCGATCACCGTACCTGCGGCATCACGGATTAACACACCGCCAGCCACTGGCACTAACGACCCATCGCACAACGCATTAATGGCTTGAACGAAATAGGGTTGTTGCTCTGCACGTTCACCGAGCTTACGACTCGACAAGCCCATCATCACTGCGCCATGGGCCTTCCCTTTCGCCAAATCCACTCGAATCGGAGAGGCGCCGTCTTGGCGTTGTGAACAGATGACCGCACCGCCCGCATCGATGACCACTGCGGTCATTGGCTTTAGGTCGTCGCGCTTGGCGGCTGCGTCGATGATGTGATTAACAATTGTATTGGCTGTTTTCAAATCAAGCATGGGGATTCCTTATAGTCATTTCTCGATACATAGTGCGGAATTCCGCACATGTTTCAATGCGATTTAAAAAATTATCACCCACCGGTTGACAAATCGATTGTCCAAAGAAGCTGTGGATAACTAATTGGATAAATTTATGGCAAGGCAGTGGAGCCCGCACCAAATGCGGAACAATTACCATTGTGTAATTTTTAGTCATTTATAAAATATAAAATTAAAACAATTAGTTACATAATTTATATAAACCATGATGAGAAAAATTCACCCTAAACCGCAGAGATCGACTCGCAAGCACATGTCCAAATTACTTGTGGAAAGCCGAATCCTCAGGTAGACCCTAACCCATCAGCAAACGCTCGGATCCTGCACATGCCGCCAGAGATAGACCTGTATTGTGAACGAGTGACCGCGTGGGTCTTTGATGAACCGCTCGGCCTCATCAGTAATGTCGCCTTTCTTGTCGCCGCCTGGGTTCTTTACAAGCAGCCTAAAGGCCAAAACCGAAGCCTACTTCTGATTGGGTTGCTGACAGCAATCGGGCTTGGGTCCGGTGCATTTCACGCCTTTGCCACACGCCTCACACTGTGGATGGATGTCATTCCAATCCAGCTTTTCATTTTAAGTGCGATTTGGCTTCTGTATTACAAAAACCTTCAGTGGCCTCGATGGGGTGCAGCCCTAGCATTGATTCTATTTCTGGGGCTATCAGCCGCGGTTCCACGCGGCCTTCTTCAGGGCTCTGCCAGTTACATTCCGGCGTGGCTATTCTTGGCGACCGCGGCATTTTTGCACGCTCCAGGGCCGGGACGTACCGTGCTTGTGAACGCGACCGCGCTGTTCCCCATATCGCTGACATTTAGAACCTTGGATTTACCGCTTTGTGGTGCGATTCCGGTTGGGACTCATTTTATGTGGCACCTCTGTAACGCGCTCGTGTTGTATTGGGTTGTCCGAGCCACCCAGTACGGGGCCATGGAACTTGGTGATCCTCGGAAGCCCACGTATACTCAAGCTGGTTATAAGGAATAGAGCCGATGAAGCCTTCAGAGTTTAAAGCGTGGCGGAAGTCCATGAAGTGGACCCAAAAAGAGGCCGCGAAGCACCTCGGATGTAAATCGCGAATCATCCAATACTATGAAAAAGGCGAACGGAATGGCGACCCTTTTGAAATTCCTAAGGCGATTGAACTGGCCTGCTATGCACTGACTCTCGGCATTGAGTCCTACTCAGGACCCGAGGTGTCTAAAAAAGCAAAGAAAGATAAAGAGAAATAATAAGTTCTATGCACTTCCCCTTGCGGTCTCTAGAACACTGGCGTCAATTGGAGACACCTCCGTGCGTCTAGGTCAGGCCGTCGCCTGGCTCACCGTCCTCACCTGCGCAGGGCTCCTCGGCACAGCCTTGTATATGGAATTTCAGTCTGGATTGGTGCCTTGCGCGCTGTGTCTGGCACAGCGAGGCGCATTTGTGCTCATTGGGATTGCATCCCTTTTGTACCTATTGCCTATCTATCGTCTCAAAATCTGGTGTGCAGGGCTTGCAGGACTGGGTTCAGCTTTAGGTATTTGGCTTGCCGGGCGACAGGTATGGCTTCAGTCGCTACCCCCTGATCAAGTGCCCGCTTGCGGACCTGACATTTATTTTATGCTGGAACGCTTCCCGTTTTCAGACACGCTGCAAACATTATTGATGGGCTCTGGCAGTTGCGCCGAAGTGCAATGGACATTTTTAGGATTATCGATCCCTGGCTGGACCCTTCTGTGGTTCATTGCCATGGCCGTCGGGAGCGTGATCATGGCAAGTTTCAGAGGCCCGCGTCCGTTTCGGCTGTTTAACGGCTAACCCCAAGACCTGAGATTTGATACCCTAGACGTCCGCTGAGTTGTCCGCACTTTCGGGTGCGGCAGCTCTTTTAACGTTAGCGGATCAAGAACAAAGGCGTCACTGAGTGCTTCAGTAGTTGGGTCGTTTGACTGCCGAGCAAGAACTGGCGGATCCGAGAGTGACCAAAGGCGCCCATCACCGTGAGATCAATACGGTGCGCTTTCTGATACTCAACCACTCCCTGCCAGGGCTCTTCAGCCGCTACCGTCGCCGATTGCGTGCGGAAACCAGCGGCGCTCAAATCACGTTCGGCCCGTTGAATACTGGCCTCGAGCCCCCCGTCATGACACACACCCACGACATGACAACGTGTACCCGCCATCACCGGCGACTGAATAATCCAACGCAATGCTTTTTCCGCCGTATCGCTGCCATCGTAGGCCAATAAAATATCCGCTGGGGGGTTGAAGTCCTCCGCTACCAAGAGCACAGGCTGAGCGGTGGTTCGAATCACGCTCTCAATGTGGCTGCCGATCACGCCCTCAAAGACCTCGTGCGAAGCACCGCAACGGCCTAACACGGTCACATCTGCATCGGAGACTTGTTCGGCCAAGACGTCTAATAACGCCCCGTGACGCTGCAGTGCCGCGACGGACGCCACACCGGCGGCCTCAGCTTCCGCTTGCAAGTGCGCCAAAAGCGCTTGCCCTTGGCGCAGGGCCAACTGTGCGCGCGTCGCTTCAAGCTCAACCAGCTGACTCAGAAGACCTTCTTGGGCTCCCAAACCGATCGCGCCAGACGCATCCTGCCAAACCGGCACATCTGGCTGCTCCAATGCGTGCAAAAACAACAAAGATGCCTCAGACCGGTTAGCCAGCCACTGACCGGCTCGAGCCACTGAAGGCGTGGCCGCCGACCCATCCACACAGGCGATGATTCGTGTCATGGAGCGCTCCTTTAATGACCTTCTAGCAAGTCGACAATATCTGACTTGTCGTGCAACCCAAAGCGATCAACGAGCGTCCGACTGGCTGCGTTCAGCCCAATCACGTCAACCTCGGCACCTTCTCGTCGAAACTTCATGACCACCTTATCAAGCGCGGATACCGCCGTCAGATCCCAACAATGAGCCCGCTCTAAATCAATCGTGACTCGCGCGACCGCTTCTTTAAAGTCAAACGCGGTTACAAAGCTCTCTGAGGAAGCGAAAAAGATCTGCCCCTGTACTTGATATCGGCAGTGACTGGGATCGATCCACTGTTTGTCCACCAATACGACCCGCGCCACTTTATTTGCAAAGAAGAGCGAGGCAAGCAGGACACCGACGAATACCCCTAAGGCCAAATTATGGGTCATCACCACCACGGCCACCGTAGCCAACATAACCACCGAACTCGAAGGCGGGTTACTCCGCAAATTCCGGATTGACTCCCATGAGAACGTGCCAATCGACACCATAATCATCACAGCCACTAGGGCCGCCATCGGAATCAAAGAAATCACATCCGTCAAAAATACCACCATGATTAGCAGGAAGAGACCGGCAGAAAAGGTCGATAACCGACCGCGCCCGCCGGATTTCACATTAATCACTGACTGTCCGATCATCGCACAACCCGCCATACCTCCGAATAAACCCGAAGCAATGTTGGCGATGCCTTGTCCACGGCATTCTCGATTCTTATCGCTGTCGGTATCGGTGAAGTCATCGACAATGGTGGCCGTCATCAGAGACTCGAGCAGCCCCACCACGGCCAGTGAGAGCGAGTACGGCAAGATGATCCAAAGCGTATCGAAATTAAGGGGAACATCGGGCCACAAAAACACGGGCAAGGTATCGGGCAACTCACCTAAATCACCCACCGTGCGGACCTCGATGCCAAGCGCCAGGACCACCACGGTAATGACCACGATGCAGACCAAAGGAGACGGCAGGGATTGGCCGATTTTGGGCAACCGTGGGAATCCGTAGATGATCGCCAACCCTGCGGCTGTGAGCGCGTACACCGGCCAAGTCACATCGGTCAGCTCAGGCAACTGAGCCATAAAAATCAGGATAGCCAACGCATTGACGAATCCCGTGACCACAGAACGCGATACAAACCGCATCAAGTTGCCAAGACGCAAATACCCCGCCGCAATTTGAAATACCCCTGTCAGCAAGGTGGCCGCCATTAAATATTGGAGACCGTGCTCTTTTACCAAGGTGACCATCAATAACGCCATGGCGCCAGTCGCCGCCGAAATCATGCCAGGACGGCCGCCGGCAAATGCAATGACGACTGCGATGCAGAACGAAGCATACAGCCCGACCTGAGGATCGACTCCGGCAATAATAGAGAAGGCAATTGCCTCTGGTATGAGGGCTAAGGCGACTACCAGACCCGACACCAGATCATTGCGGGTATTCCCAAACCATTCCCTTGACGAGAAAAACTGCATACTCATCCCTGAATTTGTGCAACTGCGAAGGCGGCCACCCTACTGGAACACCAAAGTTCAATCAACCAAGGAGGCATTGCCGGATCGACATGGTCCACGTACAAGCAAAGAACAAGCTACACAATACAGATAAAAGGAATGCTCGTTATGTCACATGAAGTGGTTGTTCTTTCTGCCGCACGAAGCGCCATTGGCAGCTTTGCCGGCGGTCTCTCAGACATCGAACCTCAAGAATTAGGGGCTGAAGTCCTCAAGCATGCCATCGAACGGGCAGGCGTTGATCCTGCAAAAATGGAATCATTAACCTGCGGTCATTGCATTCCAACGGACAGTCGATTCGCCTATGTCTCGCGCTGCGTGGCCGTGGGTGCCGGCATGCCGATGAGTTCGGTCGCGATGACGGTAAACCGCCTCTGTTCAAGCGGCCTTCAGGGCATCGTCAGTACAGCCCAGCAAATCATGCTCGGCGACATCGAATACGGAGCAGGCGGCGGCGTCGAAGTGATGTCCAAAGGCGGTTATATGAGTCCTGCGATGCGGTTCGGCCAGCGAATGGGTGACAGCACGCTGATCGACCTGATGGTCAGCACGCTGACCGACCCGTTCGGCGCAGGACACATGGGTATCACGGCGGAGAATTTGGCTGAAAAATGGGGTATCTCTCGACAGGAGCAAGATGAATTTGCCGCTGAATCTCACCGTAGAGCAGCCGAAGCCATTGAAGCCGGACGGTTTAATGAGCAGATTGTCCCGATCGTAAAGCACACCCGCAAAGGCGACATCACCATCGATCGGGATGAGCATGTCAGACCGGGCACGACCGCCACAGACCTCAGTAAAATGCGGCCAGCGTTTAAGAAAGACGGTACAGTCACCGCCGGCAATGCCTCCGGCATCAATGACGGGGCTGCCTTTTTAGTCCTAGCTCAAGGTGACAAAGCGCGCCAAGACGGTCACACACCGATGGCACGCCTTGTTTCCTATGCCTTAGCCGGCGTACCGAATGAAATTATGGGCGAAGGTCCTATTCCAGCAAGCCAACGCGCACTCACCAATGCTGGCTTACGCCTCGATGACATGGACGTGATTGAGTCGAACGAAGCCTTCGCGGCTCAGGCGCTCGCCGTGGCCAAGGGGCTCGGTTTAGACCTGTCTAAAACCAACCCCAATGGGGGCGCGATTGCACTCGGCCATCCCGTCGGATGTTCAGGTGCCTTTATCGCCACCAAGGCACTGTACGAACTGAAGCGCATCAATGGACGCTACGCATTGGTCACCATGTGTATTGGTGGCGGCCAAGGCATTGCCTGCGTGTTCGAGAACCTCTCCTAGTCAGCCGGGTGCGTGCCCGGTTTCGATCGGAAGATCTGAGCGGGCGCCCCACTCCGACCAGGATCCGTCGTAAAGCTTAGGTGCGGGCAGACCAGCGACCGCCATGCCCAACGCCAACACACAGGCGGTCACGCCCGAGCCACAACTGACGGTGACAGCCTGGTTAGATACGCCTGCCTGAGCAAAGAGTGACACCAACTCCTCTCGTGGCTTCATGCAACGTGTCTCGGACTGCAGAAGACTCATAAAGGGCAGGCTCTTGCTTCCGGGAATATGGCCGGCACGCATGCCAGGCCGAGGCTCGGGATCAAGGCCCGCAAAACGTCCGGCCGCCCTGGCATCCAGCACCAGGCGGTTTGAATCATAGAGGCCAGCCAGGATGGAGTCGGCATCCGCTACCCAACCCGACTCAACCCGCGCACTGAATTTAGATTCAGGCACAGGTGCGCTGGCCACATCCGCCGTCAGCGCGCCGCCAGCGGCCACCCAGCTGGGCAAACCCCCATCCAATACGGCCACGTTACGATGCCCAAAATACCGAAACATCCACCAAGCACGAGCGGCTGAGAACAAGCCAACACTGTCGTAGATCACCACGTGATCGTCTGCCCCCACACCCAGTGCAGCGACCGCCACCTCAAAGTCTTCAGGGGATGGAAGCATATGAGGTAATGGATTGGCGTGATCTGAGATGGCTTCGATATCGAACCGAAGCGCACCCGGAATATGACCGGCTTTGTATTCGGCTTCTGGATCCCGATTAGCGGTAGGCAGGTGGTAGGACGCGTCGAGAATGCGAACCCGAGGATTATCTAACTGCTCACGCAACCACTGCGCGCTGACAAGGGTATCTGACATGGTGAGACTCCGTCACAAAGGATACACTGCACGATAACCCAATGGATTAACGCATGCACTCATCCCCTCCCGGCCTAAATCGTCCCCGTGAATTCATAGCCGTCTGCGCGTTTCTCATGGCGACGATCGCTCTGGCCGTTGACATGATGTTACCGGCCATGGACGTGATTGCATCTGAGTTTTCGCTCAGCGAATCGTGGGAAAAGCCCGCCATGATTCTCGGGATATTTACCGGACTGATGATCGGCCAGTGGGTTTTTGGCCCGCTATCCGACCACATCGGACGGAAGCCCAGTATTCAGCTGGGCTTAGCGGTCTTCTTGATCGGCACCCTGGTGTCCGCCTTCGCTGAAAGTTATACCGTATTGATTCTAGGACGCGTGATTCAGGGGTTTGGCGCAGCCTCGGCGCGAATCGTGACACAAGCGATGATCAGAGATCAGTTCAGCGGAGCCGACATGGCGCGCACCATGTCCTTCGTGCTCACGATCTTTATATTTGTGCCGGTCATCGCCCCCATGCTAGGCCAGGGCCTGTTGTACATCGTCGACTGGCATTGGCTGTTTGGTATTTTAGGCCTCTTTGCATCGATTATGATGATTTGGGTCAGCACTCGATTGCCTGAAACCCTGAAAGCACCGACTCCGTTTTCGGCTGAGTTTATGTGGAAAGCCTGCAAGGAGACCTTTGCAAACCACCAGAGTGTTCGATATATGTGTGCCGCGGGCATCAGCTTTGGGGGACTATTGGCTTACCTGAGCTCCGTTCAGCAAATATTCCAAACGTACTACGGTGTGGGTGACTGGTTTGCTCCGCTTTTTGGCGTCACCGCGTTGTCGATCGCTGCGGCCTCCCTGCTCAACGCGCATATTGTTCGGCGCTTCGGAATGGCCAGAATCAGCCGCATTTCATTTACGATTCAGGCGCTATGGTCTTCACTTTTTCTCGGCGCATCACTTGTCTCAGAACAACTTAGCCTGATCGGATGGTTGGTCTACGTGACCCCGGTACTGTTTTTTATGGGGCTGACCTTTTCCAATTTGCAGGCCGTCGCGATCCAACCTTTAGGGCACATCGCCGGCACTGCATCGACAATCATAGGCTCAACAATGACCGCGCTGAGTCTGTTGGTCGGCTTTCTTTTCGCTCAAGTCTTCGACGGTCAAGTGACTCCGCTCATTGTGACCTTCTTACTCACAGCACTTACTGCCAGAGGGCTGATTGCCTCGCGCTTTGAGGCACAGAGACTATAACGCCTCCAAGGCCTTTCGCTTGGCTTCAGCCTGCTCCATCAATTCGGAGTATCCACGAATGTCGCCATTGCGCTGTCGTTGCATCGCTTTTTCGAGCAATGCTTTGTACTCCCGATCTAATTGAGTTTTAGGGTCTTTCTTGAAGAGTCCAAACATGGCAGTCACCTTTCGCTGGGTTTATCGAGGTCATGGGTGCCCTGAACCGAAATTAAAACCCCTAAGGGTTTGTTTCCAGCATCCAACGTCCTTCATCGCGTAACCACGTTCGCGCCGCTCTCCAATTAGGCATCATCGATTCCACACAAGCCCAGAATGCGGGGGAATGATTGAAGTGGTGAAGGTGAGATAACTCGTGAACCACGAGATAATCCGACACCCAGTCCGGCGCTTGAATAATTGGCCAATGCAGCGTCACCGACCCAGACGCCGAACAACTGCCCCAACGTGCACTGTACCGTCGAAACTTTAAAGCACTTGGCTGCACGCCTAACCGGTTGGCGAAGTAGTCCACCCGATCGGTCAGATGCTGAACCGCCAGCTGCTTTAGATGCCGGTCCCATGCGTTCGCAATCGATGCCTCATCGGGGGACGGAACCTGAATCCGCCAACCCGACGCACTTTTAGAGACCTCACGAGATCCGGTTGCGACTTCGATCGGTACCCAGACGCCCTGAACGGGCCACGTGCCCCCCTGCAGGCTTAAAGGCACCGGTGCGATCACAGACGAAATCGCCTGCAATTTATCTTGGATCCAAGCGCTTCGCTCTCGGACCAGCGCGTGCAACTGCCGATCGCTGGTCCAGACCGGGGCACTCAGCACCACTCGGTTCGGGAAAACCCGAATACCGATCGATTTTTTACGCGCAGTGCGCTTGATGACCAACTCAAAATCCAAACTCACAGCGCCACCTCCCTCACATGCAAAGTGTAGCGCCTCTTCAATCACACAAGCGGATTTTGGATTGATTAGCTGTCGTTTTTGACCGTCATTTGCGGGCTATTTAAACCCGACTCAAACCAGGTGCCCTGATTAATGTCATGAACCCAATCCAAGGTGGACTTACCGAAGATATGTTTTCTCGGAACCAACTGAGCTTTCTCGTCGAGACAGCCCAGACGAATGTTAAATAACGTTCGTTCACTGTCTGCAGCGTACAGTTGGGTGCCGCAATCACCGCAAAACGCTTGAAATCGTTTGTTACCGCTTTCCGCCGTCTTCACGTACTCCTTCGGCGTTCCGTGAATGGTCAAGGATTCGGCCGGCACAGCCACGATCGCTCGGTAAGGTGCACCGCTGAATACCTGGCAGTCTGTGCAGTGACAGGCCATTATTTTGTGTGTATCCACGGTTGCTTCAAGGGTAATTTGGCCGCAATGACAGCGACCGTGCACGCTCATTTCACTCATTATTCTTGTCCTTATCATACTGTGTTGGGGTCGCTAGTATGACGCCTTATAACGCAGAGACAATGCCCATAAAAAAACCGGCAGGCGCCGGTTTTTTTATGGGTCTGAGTTCAAGTCACGTATTGACTTGTTACAAGGCTTACCCGTTGAAATCTAGTTTCAGTGCGATGGTTTCCAAGCTACGGAGGCATCAACTTTGTAGCCCCAAGGCAATCCTGAATTCCGCCAGCCATCCACAGCTCGAACGCCCTTAGAATCACCGACTTTCAAGGTGGTCCCTTCGAAGCCATCAACAACCGTCCAGACCTGCTGATAGCCCTGATCGGCGAGCAAATCGACCACGGGTGCACTGCGTGTGGAACCTGACCGACACATGACAATGATCTTTGTTTCCATTGTGGCGCCTTGCTCTTTTAATCGGTGGGTTAACTCCGCCATAAAGTTCGGATTCTTTTTCATCGCCCAGCTTTCTTGTTTCACACTCCATTCCGTGAAATCAGCGATCATCAACGGCACATGAATGTCAGTGGCTGTGGCAAACCCCGTGAACTTCGCTTCAACCGGATCACGCACGTCAATAAGAAGAACAGAGTCGTCCGATTGCATCATCGCCCATGCCTCTTGAGCTGTGACGTACAAGCCCAATTTGGTTTGTGCCGAAGCCTTATCTGGCATGGCTGCAGAGTGCACAGTCTGAGACAGAAAAGGCAGCGCACCTGCTGCAATCACCATCAGGGTGGTAAAAAACTTATTGAGGTTCACGTCATCTCTCCTTCTCGATACGCGTGGAATGGTTACGCTACATCGGTATGCGAGGGATTGAATTGACATCCATCAGGTCATTGAGGGATTGATCGATGAGGAGGACAAGACTGCGGTTATTGGTAAAAGTCAGACATTAAAAAACCGGCAGTTGCCGGTTTTTTAGAATATGGCGGAGGGACAGGGATTCGAACCCTGGATAGGCTATTAACCTATGCCGGTTTTCAAGACCGGTGCATTCAACCGCTCTGCCATCCCTCCGGCGTACGGTTTTGAAGAAGGCGCGAATCCTAAGACATTCCATCGCCAGATTCAACTTTCTCTGAGTGAAATCGGCACCTGACAGCTATGTTGTTAATGCTTGCTCTCGTTCTTCTCCATCCAAACCATAGTCAAACTGGTTGCCAGGAATAACAGATGAATCAAACCCGTGATCAATACCTCCAACGGAAAGTCAGCAAGACGCTCACCCGCTTTGTAGGATTCACCCAACTGGAACGCCAATCCCAATAGGGCAATCGACGAGAGTCCCACAACGGTGGATATCAGTTTTCCCTTCAGCTGCTGCGGCCGCATCATGCCGAGCTTTTGAATCCCTCGAGCCGCCTCAGAGTCCGATGCTTGGAGATGATCAATGTCATCGACAAAACTCTGGTAGGACGATAAAGCGATGATCGTAATCAAAACGGCAATGAGCGCTAAATCGATCAGCTTCAATAACAGAATGAATACCGTTTCGACGTTCGCACCCACATCGAACATTAAGCCGACCGCAGTCGAGAGCTTCACCAGCACACCGATCTGCGACAAAAACACAAAGATCAGGCCCGCCAATAACGCCACCATGGTCGCTCCGAAGAGGATTAACGCCAGCGCAATGCCCCGCTCTAAAAACGAAGTCATCCAACGATAGGATTTCATATCAGTTACGTCCTTGTTTCTATCCAGCGCGGGAGTGTACCTAAACCTGCACCAAACCGTATCCAACCCTTGATTTTTCCTTGCAAATCGGGACTTGCAACCGAAACGCTATCCATTAGTATAGAGCTTCATACGAAAGTTGGGTGCCAACTGGCACAGGTCGAGAAAAGGAGATCCTTTGATGAGTGATCGCATTACCCAAGCAACCGTACAAACCGGATCCGGCTTATCCGAATCCGCCAGCAAGGTTTTGCGCAACACCTATCTGCTACTGTCTATGACGCTGTTTTTCAGCGCCGGCATGACAGCCTTGGCTGTTTCAGTCAACGCACCACCCATGCATTGGTTGTTGACGCTTGGTGGCATGATTGGACTGCTATTTGCCCTGCAGGCGATGCGCAATAGCATCTGGGCCCTGCCCTTAGTCTTTGCCTTCACCGGATTTATGGGCTGGAGCCTAGGTCCGATGATCTCGTATTATCTGCAGTCACCCGGCGGTGCCAGCATTGTTGGTAACGCATTGTTTGCCACAGCCGCTGTATTCGCGAGTTTGTCGGCCTATGTGTTAACAACCAAAAAAGACTTCAGCTTTTTGGGGGGCTTCTTGTTCACCGGATTGATTGTCGCCTTGTTGGCTACCATCGGCTTGATGTTCTTCCAGGTGCCAGCGCTTTCATTGGCCGTCAGCGCCATGCTGGTGATGCTAGCTTCAGGCTATATCCTGTTTGATACCAGCCGGATCATCCACGGTGGAGAGACCAACTACGTCATGGCCACCGTGGCGTTGTACGTCGACATTTACATGTTGTTCACCAACTTGCTTGCGCTGTTGGGCGTATTTTCAAGCGACGAGTGAGCCAGTTCGCTTTCTTATTCAGCCTGTCCCCCGACTCGGGAGATAAGGCTGAACGAGCGCTAGACACTCTCGAGGCCGCATTGACTAGTTCTCATGCGGCCTTCGTTTTTTTATATGAAGACGGTGTGCACTTTGCTCGAACAGATCGCGATATTCCCCAGGGCGAATCCGATTTGGTGGCTCGCCTACACGCCCTTCTCAACCAGCCATCCCTTGAGTGCGTTGCCTGCATCACAGCGGCCGAGCGTCGTGGAGTCCGCGATGCCAATCGCCACCCAGCGATCCGCGCCGCTGGTTTGGGTGAATGGACTGAACAGTTAAGTGCAGCCGATCGGGTGGTTCAATTCCGATGAAAAAAGTCGCATTGGTCGTCAGACACAGCCCAGGATCTGAGCTAGGTACCCGAGAAATGGTCGATATGGCTTTGGTGCTGGCCACCTTCGACTGCCCCGTGACGGTCGTCTTTCAAGACCAAGGGGTATTGTGGGCGAACTTACCTGCCTTCCCCAATGACCATCCGAGTGCTCTATCAGGCCGAATTAAGAGCATGCCACTCTATGACATCGAACAAATCTGGGTGGACACTGCATCACTGGCCGAGTTCAAGGCAAGCGTCCATCCAGAGTTTCCTGGACAGCCAATGACTCGCGACCAAATTCAAGCGGCACTCCGAACCATCGATTGCGTTCTGGAGGCATGATGATTCATTTAGTCACAGACCATTCAGCCTTGCTTGCTTGCCTTCAGCATCGGCTCGACGACGAGCCAATCATGCTCTGGGGTAATGCGCTCTCTCTTCACCGTGCAGTTCTAGAAGCTGTACCTGCAGACCTGTGTTGGATCATGGCAGACGATGCCGAACGCTATCGGATCGATGGTCTTCAAGTGATGACGCCCAAAGCTTGGATTAATGCGCTCACGGCTCACCCCTGTCAAACCTGGAGTTGACACGATGCATCCACCGCTAGACGAGGAAGGGTATCTCGCCGATTACCGGCAGTGGTCTGAGACCACCGCACGCTGGCTTGCCGAGCTTGAACACGTCGAACTGGCTGAAAGCCACTGGCAGCTCATCACCTGGGTTCGAGAGTATTTTCAAACCTTTGAACACGCACCGGCCATGCGCCCACTGGTCAATTGGCTCAAACTCAAAGGCGGCCCAGAGATCGGAAACAGTCGCTATCTGCATCGACACTTTCCGGTCAGCCCGGCCAAACAACTGGCGCGGATCGCGGGGCTACCCAAGCCCACCAAATGCCTCTAACGATGAGGCACTAACCGCTCACAGCCCATATATGGGCGCAACACCTCTGGGATCACCACACTGCCGTCGGCCTGCTGATAGTTTTCAAGGACGGCGATTAAGCACCGCCCAATCGCAACCCCAGATCCGTTTAAGGTATGCACTAACTCCGGCTTACCCTGTGTATTTCTAAAACGGGCCTGCATCCGGCGCGCTTGGAAATCGCCGCAATTGGAACATGAGCTGATTTCTCTAAATTGCGCTTGCCCTGGCAACCACACTTCCAGATCGTAGGTCTTGGCCGCCGAAAACCCGAGGTCTCCACCGCACAGATTCACCACGCGATAATGCAACCCAAGCCCCTGAAGGATCGCTTCTGCGTGTTGGCGTAGCGACTCAAGCGCGTCCCAGCTATGGTCTGGATGTGTGATCCACACCAACTCAACCTTGTCGAACTGGTGCTGACGAAACATTCCTTTTACGTCCCGACCGTACGATCCCGCCTCGGCTCTAAAACAGGGCGTGTGTGCGGCGTATTGCAAGGGCAGATGCTCGGCATCAACGATCGTATCCCGAACCAAGTTGGTCAAAGGCACTTCCGCAGTCGGAATCAAATACCGTTCCCGGCCACCGCCGTCCTCCGCCGGAATGCGAAACAGATCCTCTTTAAACTTCGGTAACTGGCCCGTGCCTTCTAAGATCTTGGCGTCCACCAAATAAGGCACGTAGGCCTCAGAGTACCCATGCTTTTCAGTGTGCATGTCGAGCATGTACTGCACCAAAGCTCGGTGAAGGCGTGCTACGGAACCGTGTAAGGTGACAAAACGACTGCCTGACAAAGCGGCTGCCTGCTCGAAATTAAGTCCTGCTAAGTCTTCCCCGATTGCAATGTGGTCTTTGACCTCGAAGTCAAACACAGGGATCTCGCCGACCACCGAGACAATCTCGTTATCTGCCTCGTCCGCCCCGTCCGGAACTGAGGCGTCGGGCAGATTGGGCAAATGCATCATGAGCGCATCCAAAGCACTTTGCACAGCCTCGTACTCGGCCTCAACGGCCGTCAGCTGCTCACCCACTTGCGCAATTTCGGCCTTCTTGGCCTCCGCTTCATCCACCTGGCCTGCTTTCATCAACTGACCGATCAGCTTCGAACCTTCCTTTCGCAGATTCTGTAGAGACTCCGTATCCAGTTGCAGTTGTTTGCGCTGAGTCTCTAACGACTGATATTCCGAGGCATCAAAAGACACCCCTTTTCGAGCAAGTTGGGACACCACGGTGTCTAAGTCAGTCCGCAATAGCTTCGGATCTAGCATGGGGGTTTGATTTCCTTACAGAGGACGTTTCGATGTCAATAAACCGTAAATCATAGCAAAACTATGGCACAACCGGGTTGTCGAGGGCGTAGATCACGTCGGCCTCGGCCGGGGGATCAAACTGAAATTGCTTGGGATCCACCGATCCCAGTTCCATGCGGACAAAGGACAGTTGCGTTAATTGTCCGAGCGCATCGAGCACTTCGATGCCCGTGAGTCGCGCACCTCGGAAAATGAGATTGATCTGTTGCGTCACATCATCCGTGGCCCGCGATGTCAGGGAAAAAATCCGCGCATCCGAAATCTGAGTTTCGTCGACGACGAAACGCGCCTCGAGCTGTTGAGCATCCGCACTTAAGATAGACGCCACCGAGGCATTTAAGGCACTAGCAAGCGATCTCACCTGCACTTGTTCTAGATCCGGGTCATACACCCACAATACTTCCCCATCGGCCACGATGATCTGCCTAAAGGGGGTATCGGTTTCCCACCGAAACCGGTCTCCCTGGGCCATGGCCAGCTGACCGGTCACGGCGCTCAGGGTCATCCCTTGCTCATCCATCACCTGCTGTTCAAACTGGGCACTGAACGATCGATACTCGGCTAGCCTAGCCGCCAATTGATCCGCGGCACGATCGGCCTGCGCCAGCACACTGACGGCCCAGAGGAAGCCTCCGATGAGCGCGGCCTTCATCTTGGGGGGGGAGCCAATACTTCACGGGAGCCATTGGCGCCCATTTCACTGACCACGCCCGCTGCCTCCATCGCCTCAATCATCCGAGCGGCCCGGTTGTAGCCAATTTTTAACTTACGTTGCACCGCAGAGATAGACGCCCGGCGAGTCTCAGTGACAAAAGCGACGGCCTCGTCATAGAGGGCATCCGATTCGTCATCGCCATCGAGCAAACCACCTTGAGCGCCCTCTCCGTCAGCGCTGCCTTGGCCACTTAAGATCGATTCCTCAAAGGCGGGTGACCCCTGCATCTTCCAAAAATTAACCACCTGATGCACTTCGTGGTCGTCCACAAAGGCACCATGAACGCGCACTGGAATCGGCTTGCCTGACGGCAAATACAGCATGTCGCCGTGGCCAAGTAATTGCTCAGCGCCACCTTGATCCAGCACGGTACGTGAATCGATTTTCGAGCTCACCTGGAAACTGATACGCGAAGGAATGTTTGCCTTAATCAAACCCGTGATCACATCAACCGACGGGCGCTGTGTTGCCAAAATCAGATGAATACCTGCGGCTCGGGCTTTTTGCGCCAACCGTGCGATCAATTGATCCACTTTCTTGCCTACGATCATCATCATGTCGGCAAATTCATCGATCACCACCACAATGTAGGGTAGAGGCTCTAGGTCAGGCGCCTCCTGATTCAGATCAAACCCGTCAGCCACAAAGGTCGGGTCCTTCAGAGGGGTACCGGCTTCGAGGTGCTCACGCACCTTCGCGTTGAAGCCATCGAGATTTCGCACACCAAGCTGCGCCATCAACTTGTACCGACGTTCCATCTCACCGACCGACCAGCGGAGCGCATTGGCGGCATCTTTCATGTCCGTCACGACCGGTGCCAGCAAATGCGGGATGCCTTCGTAGACCGCCAACTCAAGCATTTTGGGATCGACTAAAATCAAACGCAGATCTTCCGGCCGTGCTTTGTAGAGCATCGACAGCAACATGGCATTCACACCGACCGATTTACCCGAACCTGTCGTCCCTGCCACCAAAAGGTGTGGCATCTTGGCCAAATTGGCACAGACCGATTGCCCAGAAATGTCGTGGCCAAGGGCCAAAGTCAGCACCGATGGATCTTTTTGGTACGCATCACTGGATAGAATTTGTGACAAACGCACCATTTCTCGATGTTGATTTGGAATTTCGATACCCACGGTGCTCTTACCCGGAATGACCTCAACCACCCGCACACTGACCACCGCTAAACTTCGTGCCACGTCTTTTGCCAAATTGGTGATACGAGACACTTTCACCCCAGGCGCCGGGTCTATTTCAAAGCGAGTCACAACCGGCCCTGGGTTAATCGCGACAATCTCTGCATCGACGCCAAATTCTTTCAGCCGACGGATCAAAAGATCGCCCATTTCGGTCAATTCGTCCTGACTGAACCCCTTGTCCGAGGGTGGCTCTGCAGGATCCAAAAGCCCTAAATCCGGAAGCGCAGTACGCCCCGATTGAGATTTCTTCGCCGGCGACGGCGGGGACACCGTCTTGGGCGACTCAGGCTCCTCAAACAGTAAGGTTTCTGCCTCGTTTAACGGCGCAATGACGACAGGTCTCTGAGTCTCCGCACTCGGCGCTTCCGGTGCATCCAACTCATCAAAGTGCGGCTCCCGACGCTCAGCCCGCAAGTCGGAGAGATCACCCAAGTCCATATCCAAGCCTGCATTGACACTCGACTCAGCCACCGACGGCTCACTCGAATCAGATGAGTCAATCACCGCACGTGGACGCGCACTGGGCGATTCTGACACCAGACCGAGTAATTCCGCTTCAATTTGCGCCACGTCCGCCTCGGGTGGCTTGGGCGCCACTTTCGAAATCCACTTCTGAAGCCGGCCTGGATGCAATCGCTGGTGTAAGGGGGCAGCCAGCCGACTCAACAAAGGCTGCTTAGCTTCGATACTTAACTGCGCCGGTTTTCCTCGGCCGGTGAGTGACCCACGAAGACCTTGAAGGGTTACATCGACGAGACCGCCCACAGCGGCAAGCACATCTGGCCAGTGCAAGCGGAACGCAAGCGTGATCCCAACGAGCACCGCAACTAACGATGCCAACGCGCCGCCGAGGGCTCCTAAGGGTGCCACCATCATCGGCGCCAGCACACCACCCAACATACCGCCCCCAGACAGACCGGCTGGGATGACGCCAGGCCAAGGGCTGATATGCAGTGTCAATAACGCACAAAGTCCCGGAATCCACAGCAAGCATCCCAGACCTCGGGTCAACCACACTCGGCTATCGACCTCTTGGTTGAACACCCAACGCACCGTCTGCAGCGGCAATAAAATCAACGCAAAAGCGCCCAACCCAAACCAGGACAGCAACCAATCCGACAACCAAGCACCCACCGGGCCCAGAGCGTTTTCGACCGAGCCCACATGACCGACGTAGGACCAGCCCGGGTCAACCGGATCAAATGAGAACAGAGCCAACGCCAAAAATCCGGTCAACGCAAAGACCAGTAGCCAAGTCGTTTGGCGGATTAGACGGGAAAACCAGGGCTGAATAACTGACTCGTTCAACCGAACTCCTTGGAGGATGCGCGCATGGACCTTACTCTATAGAAACAACGTGGACACAGTTTAACAGAGAAGGATCCATCAATCGTGCATCATCAATTGATCATTCTGGGGTCTGGCCCAGCTGGCTGGACTGCGGCGGTATACGCCGCCCGAGCAGGTCTCTCACCCGTGGTTATCACAGGCACCCAAGTAGGCGGCCAACTGACCACGACCACCGAGGTTGAAAACTGGCCCGGCGGTGAACCAGACCTTCAAGGTCCACAACTCATGATGGACATGCAGGCCCATGCCGAACGCTTTGATACCCAAGTGATCTCAGACCATATTCACACCGCAGAGCTGTCCAACCGCCCTTTCACCTTAATCGGTGACCAGGGCCGTTACACATGCGATGCGTTGATCATCGCGACCGGCGCGAGCGCCCAGTACCTGGGGCTGCCCTCAGAAGACGCGTTCAAGGGACGCGGGGTTTCGGCCTGTGCGACCTGTGACGGATTCTTTTACCGCGGTCAAAAGGTTGCGGTCGTCGGCGGCGGCAACACAGCGGTCGAAGAGGCGTTGTATTTGTCTAACTTAGCCTCAGAGGTCACCTTGATTCACCGTCGAGACAGCCTGCGCGCCGAGAAGATCCTGCAAGATCGACTGTTCGCCAAAGACAACGTCCGCGTTCTTTGGCACCACACTCTCGATGAAGTCATTGGGGATGATGCAGGCGTGACCGGACTGTCCCTGAAATCAACAGAAACCGGCGACACCCAAACCATTGATGTGCACGGCGTCTTCATCGCAATCGGGCACAAACCCAATACGGATTTATTTGCGGGACAGCTCGATATGGAAGGGGGTTATATTCGCGTCCGCTCGGGACTCGATGGCAACGCAACCGAAACGTCCGTACCCGGGGTGTTCGCAGCCGGTGATGTGGCAGATCATATCTATCGACAAGCCATCACCTCCTCTGGATTTGGCTGTATGGCGGCCTTGGATGCCGAACGGTATCTGGCCGAGCACGCACACTGATCCCTTGGCTTTCCGATCACCGACTCGACTTCCCATCGGTCGAGTCGGCGCTCGACGAGCCCAACGGCTTGTTATGTGCCGGCGGTGATCTGTCGGTCCCACGACTTGTGAACGCCTATCGGCACGGTATTTTCCCATGGTTTTCTGAGGGTGAACCCATTTTATGGTGGAGCCCTGATCCGCGCTTAGTCCTAGCACCCTCTTCATTCAAATTTCGCCGAAGTCTCAAACAAGCCATCCGCAGCCAACGACTTGAGGTGCGCGTAAACAGTGCATTTGATCAGATCTTGCACCTCTGCGCGGAGCACCGCCCCGAGGGCACCTGGATCACCGACGAGATGCAAAGTGCATACAAGGCGCTCAATGCAGCCGGGTACGGTTTTTCCGCTGAAACCTGGGTGGATAATGCACTGGTGGGCGGCCTCTACGGGGTTAAGATCGGTCGCATGCTGTTCGGTGAATCGATGATTTCGTTAGTCGCTAACGCATCGAAGGCTGCCTTGGCAGAAATTTGCACAAACGCTGATCTCTATCAAATCGAGCTCATCGACTGCCAAGTGCCAACTTCACACCTCCAGTCGCTCGGTGCTAGCCTGATGCCTCGTTCAGAATTCTTAACTCGGGTTCAGCAATACACGCTATGACAGGCTTTCCGTCCCTCCGCTTTTACGCCACGGCCCCGCACCCTTGCAGCTATTTAGAAGGGCAAGAGGCAACGACCCTCTTTGTGGCGCCTGACACCGAGTTATCTGACTCTGAATTGGTCAAACTGACCGAGTCTGGCTTTCGTCGCTCAGGCCGCTACGTCTATCGACCGCATTGCGATCATTGCCATGCTTGCATTTCAGTTCGAATACCGGCGGCCGACTTTAAACCCAAACGACGTCATCAACGCACCCTGAGACGCAATGCAGAGGTCACCTTTGACCTGTCACCACCGAGGCTCGACGACACCCACTACCGTCTGTACGCCAACTACATTGAGGCCCGCCATGCCGATGGCGATATGTACCCCCCCTCACCGAGTCAGTACGAGGCGTTTTTGGCCGCCGGCGATGCCCGCAGTCACTTTCTAAATGCGCGGATTGACGGGCAGCTGGTGGCCACTATGCTATTCGACCAGATCCCAGAACATGGGCTCTCAGCGGTCTACACCTTCTTCGATCCTGACCCCTCATTTGAAACCCGCAGTTTTGGGCGACTGCTGATCCTTGAGTTGATCCAGAGGGCCCAGGAATCCAATTTGCCCTACGTGTATTTGGGCTACTGGATCCGAGACTGCAAGAAAATGGCGTATAAAACCGAATACCGACCCATTGAGATGCTGATCAATGGCAGGTGGATTCGCGCCGATTAAGCGGGCATAATCGCGCCTTTCCTATTTTGTGAAGGGAGCCTAATGGCTAAAGAAGATTCAATTGAAATGGAAGGCACGATCATTGATACGTTGCCGAATACCATGTTTCGAGTCGAACTCGATAATGGGCATGTCGTCACAGCCCATATCTCAGGCAAGATGCGCAAGCACTACATTCGAATCCTAACCGGTGACCGTGTGACCGTGGAATTAACCCCCTACGATCTCACCAAGGGACGAATCACCTTCCGAGCCCGGTAAAAGAGCCCCTCATCGGGGCTCCCTTGTGGCCGTTTAGGCCGGCTCTTTCGATTTCACCTCGCGGGGCGTCATCTCAAATGTGAGCGTATCGTCTTGGCCCACGCGGACCAATACGCTGCCACCCTGAGCGAGGTCGCCAAACAAGATCGCATCGGCTAACGAGCGCTTAATCGAATCTTGAATTAAGCGTGCCATCGGACGAGCGCCCATTGTCTTGTCGTATCCACGCTTGGCCAACCATTGCAAAGCGTCTTCATCGAGCTCAATCGAGACTTTACGATCATCGAGTTGCGCTTGAAGTTCTGCAATGAACTTGTGCACCACTTGCTCAATCACCGCCTCAGTCAGAGCACCAAACTGGACGATCGCATCCAGACGATTTCTGAACTCAGGGGTAAATTGTCGCTTTATGGTCTCCATGGCATCACTGGACTGATCCTGCTCACTGAAACCAATCGACCGCTTAGCCAACGTTTCCGCACCGGCGTTGGTGGTCATAATTAGAACGACGTGGCGAAAATCCGCCTTGCGACCGTTGTTGTCTGTGAGCGTCCCGTGATCCATCACTTGCAACAGCAAGTTGAACACATCGGGGTGCGCCTTTTCGATTTCATCGAGCAACAACACACAGTGAGGCTGCTTGGTGATGGCTTCGGTCAACAAGCCACCTTGATCGAACCCAACATACCCTGGCGGCGCACCAATCAGTCGACTGACGGTATGCCGCTCCATGTATTCGGACATGTCAAATCGAACCAACTCAATGCCCAACGTACGTGCCAACTGACGACTGACCTCAGTCTTACCCACCCCGGTCGGACCGGCAAACAAAAAGCATCCAACTGGCTTACCGTCTTGTTTTAGCCCGGCACGAGACAATTTAATCGCCGAACTCATCCGATCGATGGCTTCATCTTGCCCAAACACGGTGAGCTTTAGGTCACGCTCAAGATTTTCCAGCACTTCGGTATCCGACTTCGAGATTTGTTTCGGCGGGATTCGCGCAATATTCGCTACCACTGCCTCAATCTCTGGCGCGCCGAGCACCTTTTTACGACGAGACGGGGCCAATAACCGCTGCATCGCCCCCGCTTCATCGATCACATCGATGGCTTTATCCGGCAAATGACGATCGGTGATGTACTTCGCCGATAACTCCGCCGCCGAAATCAAGGCCGCTTTGGTATAGCGAAGCTCGTGGTGCTCCTCAAAGCGGGTTTTAAGGCCTTGCAAGATTTTGATGGTGTCCTCAACAGACGGCTCAGGCACATCCACTTTCTGGAAGCGACGCGCCAGCGCTCGATCCTTTTCGAAGATCCCGCGAAACTCTTGAAACGTTGTGGACCCGATGCATTTTAATTTTCCAGACGACAACAGCGGCTTTAATAGATTCGAAGCGTCCATCACCCCACCAGACGCCGCACCGGCACCGATGATGGTATGAATTTCATCGATAAACAAAACCGCGTGCTTCTCTTTTTCGAGTTCGGCCAATAAGGCTTTCAGCCGCTTCTCAAAATCACCTCGGTATTTAGTGCCGGCCAACAAAGAACCTAAATCCAATGAATACACCACAGCATCGGCAATGACTTCAGGCACTTGCCCTTCCTCAATGCGATACGCCAGGCCTTCGGCGATGGCTGTTTTGCCAACCCCTGCCTCGCCCACCAACAGCGGGTTGTTTTTACGACGACGCGATAAAGTCTGGATGACCCGATTGAGCTCCTCATCGCGACCAATCAACGGATCGATGCGACCGGCTTGCACCTCTTTGTTCAAATTGGTGCAGTACCCTTCAAGATTGCTCGCAGACTCGCCTTTGCTGCGCTCGGTCTCCTCTGAACCAGACAAGCTCTCGTCTGACATCTGGGACTCTTCGGCTTTGGAAATGCCGTGGCTGATGTAATTCACTACATCGATCCGTGCAATTTCCTGCTGCTTTAGCAGGTACACCGCCTGGGATTCTTGTTCTGAAAAAATGGCCACCAAGACGTTGGCCCCTGTGACCTCTTGCTTACCCGATGACTGAACGTGAAACACCGCTCGCTGCAACACGCGCTGAAATCCAAGCGTTGGCTGAGTGTCACGGTCTGTATCTTCAGGAAGCACGGGCGTGGTTTGACTGACAAAACTTTCCAAGTCCTCTCGAAGCTTCGCCAAATCTGCACCGCATGCATTAAGCACCTGCACCGCAGACGCGTTATCCAACAACCCGAGCAACAGGTGCTCCACCGTCATGTACTCATGACGGACTTCTCGCGCTTGTTTAAAGGCGGCATTCAAAGTGACTTCGAGATCTCGACTCAACATCACAGCGCTCCTTCTTCAGTCGTCTGCCACATCCACCTGACACATCAGGGGGTGCTGATTTTCTTTTGCGTAGGCCACCACATGTTCTGCTTTTGTTTCGGCAATATCTTTCGGGTACACCCCACAGACTGCAGCGCCTTTGGTGTGGACCGCGAGCATGACTTGCGTGGCTCGCTCTTGGTCTAAATTGAAGAACAACTCCAATACATGGATCACGAACTCCATCGGCGTGTAGTCATCGTTCAACATAATGACCTTATACATCGGCGGCTTTTTGAGTTCGGGCCGGGCAACCGCGACACCAAGTTCTTCATCGGCGTCTATTCCGGGCCTAATTGGTTCACTCATGGGATTCCAACGTCCTGTCTTGTCCTCTCAATGTATGGGGTTGAGTTGGCTTTAGTAAAGGGAAAAGCCGATGAAAATTTCTTTCAGCAAACGCCCCAGCTACGTACACTCAGACGATGATTTTCCAATTCAACATTATGCAACGTGCGTTTCCAGACGACAGCCCAGAGATGGATGAGTTCCGTCAGTGGATACCCTCTATACATGCATTAGCCGAGGCCAGTGAAGGCTTTATTTGGCGAGCCACAGACGCCAGCGACCCATTGCTGAACGAGCGCCTAGGGGATGACTTCTTGACCAATCTCACCGCCTGGGAATCAGTCAACGCACTCTATCGATTCGTATTTCATCCGCTACACCGCGAGATCATGATGCAGCGAGACCGCTGGTTCAAACACGCCGGCAAGCCCTTATCGGTGATGTGGCGTGCGTCCTCGCCACATTCATTTCCGACCCAAACCGATGGGCTTGATCGCTTGGAACAACTGTGGCGAGACGGACCCAGTGTGGACGCGTTTGACCTAAGCTTTGCGCAGCGACAGGGGCTTGCCGATCGCGACCTACTGTTTCGGCCATAAAAAAAGCCCTAGGAGAAAACCCCAGGGCTTTTTCGAACGCATGACAGGGTGTCATTACATGTGCTTGATCATTTCCTGACCAAACTCAGAGCATGACATCAGAGTCGCATCGTCCATCAAACGCTCAAAGTCATAAGTGACTTTCTTTGAGCTGATCGCACCTTCCATACCCTGGATGATGAGATCGGCTGCTTCGAACCATCCCAAATGACGCAGCATCATTTCCGCAGACAGAATCAATGAACCTGGGTTCACCTTGTCTTGTCCCGCATACTTAGGTGCTGTGCCATGAGTGGCTTCGAAAATCGCCACGTCTGCACCGATGTTCGCACCCGGTGCGATACCGATTCCGCCTACCTGAGCCGCTAATGCGTCTGACAGGTAGTCACCGTTCAAGTTCAAGGTGGCAATTGCGCTGTATTCCGCTGGACGCAGCAAGATCTGTTGCAACATCGCATCGGCGATCACGTCTTTGATCACAATGTCACGACCGGTGTTTGGATTCTTCATCACACACCATGGACCGCCGTCGAGCAGGGTTGCGCCAAACTCTTCACGAGCCAACTCGTAGCCCCAATCTTTGAACGCACCCTCGGTGAATTTCATGATGTTGCCTTTGTGAACCAACGTCACGCTTGGCAAGTCATTATCGATGGCATACTGAAGCGTCTTGCGAACCAAGCGCTTGGTGCCCTCTTCCGACACAGGCTTGATACCGATACCGCAGTTTTTCGGGAAACGAATCTTCGTCACACCGAACTGGGTCTGCAGAATTTCGATCAGCTGATCGGCTTCTGGCGTGCCCGCCTGATACTCAACACCCGCGTAGATGTCTTCTGAGTTCTCACGGAAGATCACCATGTTGGTCTTTTCAGGCTCTTTCACAGGGCTTGGAACGCCTGTGAAATAACGCACAGGACGCAAGCACAGGTACAGATCTAGCTGCTGACGAAGCGCCACGTTCAATGAGCGAATGCCGCCACCCACGGGTGTGGTCAACGGTCCTTTGATTCCAACCTTGAATTCTTTAAACGCCTCAAGGGTTTCGTCTGGCAGCCACTCGTCCGCACCGTAGGTCGCGACGGACTTTTCACCGCAATAGACTTCCATCCATGAAATCGAGCGGGCACCGCCGTAGGCTTTCTCAACGGCCGCGTTAACGACTTCGATCATGGGTGGGGTAATATCGACTCCGATGCCATCGCCTTCGATGAAGGGGATAATCGGGTTGTTGGGGACGTTCAGAGAGCCATCCTGGTTCACAGAGATTTTCTCACCTGACGCCGGCACTTGGATGTGTTGGTAGCCCATCCTTTTCTCCTGTGCTGTATCACGTTGTATTGCGGCGCGCATCATAGCACTGTTTTGGTCCGACCACTTCATCGGTCGTCTTGTTCTTTGGGATAGGTATGCTGGTCCTCTTTCACAAACCCTATGGCGTGCTTTGTCAGTTCTCTGGAGACTCCCCGAACTTATCAGATTACGTGGATCTGCCAGGCATTTACCCAGCAGGCCGCCTCGATAAAGACTCTGAGGGTTTACTTCTTTTAACCGACGACGGCGCTTTGCAAGACCGTTTGGCCCATCCCAAACACGGCAAAGTAAAAACCTACTGGGTTCAAGTGGATGGGGACATTACCGCCGACGCCCTCGAAGCCCTACAAAGTGGCATCGATTTAAAAGACGGACCGGCACGGGCCATTGCCTGTCACCGGATTGACCCGCCGGCACTGGCCCCGCGCGAGCCACCCATCCGGTTCCGAGCTGCCATCCCGACATCCTGGATTGAACTGAGCCTCGATCAAGGACGAAATCGTCAGGTGCGCCGAATGACAGCGGCTGTTGGCTACCCCACTCTCCGCTTAGTCCGAGTCGCCCTGGCCGAGCACCGGCTTGGGGACCTTCCCGTTGGCACATATCGAGTCCTCGATGGAACTCGGGTAAACTCCGCCCATGCAAAGCAAAGAGCCCCGCGTCATCGTCGGAATGTCCGGCGGCGTTGATTCCTCCGTCACCGCGTATCTGCTGAAACAAGCCGGATACGCCGTGGAAGGCATGTTCATGAAAAACTGGGATGAGGATGACGGCACAGAATATTGCACCGCACTCGCTGATCTCGCCGACGCTGAACAGGTAGCGGATCGCTTAGGTATTCCACTGCATCGAGTCAACTTTGCAGCGGAGTACTGGGATGATGTGTTCTCACATTTTCTCTCTGAGGTCCAAGCCGGACGCACCCCAAACCCTGACATCCTATGCAATCGTGAGATCAAATTCCGTGCATTCTTAGACTACGCGCGCGATCTCGGCGCGGATCTCATTGCCACCGGTCACTATGTGCGCCGCGTAGACGGACCCAACCCGTTGCATCGCGGACTCGATCGCAACAAGGATCAAAGCTATTTTTTGTGGGCCCTGTCGGCTGACCAAGTGACCTCGTCCCTTTTTCCGGTAGGAGACTTAATGAAGCCCCAGGTTCGGGAGATTGCCGCCGAACAGGGATTTATTACCGCCGCCAAAAAGGACTCGACTGGAATTTGTTTTATCGGTGAGCGTCGTTTTTCCGATTTCCTAAAGACCTATGTCAAACCTGAACCCGGCGACATTGTGACCGATGCCGGACAAGTGATCGGGCAACATCAGGGCTTGATGTTCTACACGCTCGGCCAGCGTCAAGGCTTGGGTATTGGCGGCTTGAGCGACCATCCCGACGCCCCATGGTTTGTGGCCGATAAAGATCTCGAGCACAATCGCTTGGTCGTGGTCCAAGGGACTGATCATCCTAAGTTATTCGCTCGGGGTCTGAGAGCGCGACAGGTCAATTGGATTGGTGAACCGCCCGCCCTGCCGGGTCGATACACGGCCAAGGTACGCTACCGCGCACCGGATGCGCCGTGTCGAATTGAAAGCCATGGAGATGACCTACACATCTGGTTTGATTCACCTGAACGCGCCGTCACGCCAGGGCAGTCAGTCGTTATGTATGACGGCGAAGCGTGTTTAGGCGGCGCTGTCATTGAGGAAGCCTTTGCATGAGTCAAATTGATCGCCTATACCCACTCTGTGCCCTAGCCATGGCGGCTCACCAAGTGGATCGTTTAGCCAATACCGGCATGGTTCCACACGACGAGTTTGAATTGTTGATCAACAGTACCCTTAGTTTAGCGCCTGAGGACACCTTGGCGGTCTATGGCGGATCGATCGATGGGCTAAAACCGGGCGCGAAGCTACTCCGTGAGATGCTCGGCCGCGGGGGCAATCGGAAGTACCCGGATGTGATCCGGTACTTCATCAGTTTGATGCAGGTTGAGCGGCAACTCGCTAAACAGCCAGCTCTGCTTGATACGCTGCGAGGCCACCTCGAAGTGGCCGTGGCCAAGGCCGACTCATTGCATCCAACTCATGAGGCCGTGATCGAAACCCTGAACACGGCCTACCAGCAAACCATTTCGACCCTGAAATTTCGCATCATGGTCACCGGCAACCACGGCCGACACCTACAGCAAGGCAATAATCCTGCTAAAGTACGCGCCCTCTTGCTGAGCGGAATACGCGCGGCCATGTTGTACCGCCAACTCGGCGGAGGCCGCTTAAGTTTATTGTTTCAAAGAGGTCGGGTGTTCAGCGCACTCGATCAACTCGGGTTATAGGATGAGTATGAGTTTTTCGACACTGACGGCACTTTCCCCCATCGATGGACGTTATGCAGGCAAGGTGGATGCGCTCCGGCCCATTGCCAGCGAACTCGGATTGATGCACGCACGCGTCGAAGTGGAGCTTGCATGGATCAAAGCACTGGCCGCCCACCCTGGGATCGATGAAGTCGCTCCATTGTCACAACAAGCCATCGCCGATATCGATGCCATCACACACTCGTTCTCTGATGCCTGCGGATCCCGAATCAAGGCCATCGAATCCACCACCAATCACGATGTCAAAGCGGTTGAATACTTTATCAAGGAGAAGTTCGCCGATAACCCGGAGCTGAATGCGATTTCGGAATTTGTACATTTCGCGTGCACCAGCGAAGACATCAACAATCTCGCCTACAGCCTGATGCTCTCTCGGATGCGGGAACGCGTCTTGGCACCGACCATGCATCGGATTATCGACACACTGCGACAGTTCGCTCACTCATGGGCCGCTCACCCGATGCTGTCACGTACGCACGGGCAAAGCGCTTCACCGACCACGGTGGGTAAAGAATTCGCCAATGTGGTGGCCCGCTTAGAGCGTCAACTCGCGCAATTTGAGTCTGTGGTATTAAACGGCAAGTTAAATGGTGCGGTCGGTAACTACAACGCCCACTTGGCGGCCTACCCCGAGGTGGACTGGCAAGCGTTGGCTGAAGAAGTCATTTCGGATTTGGGCTTGACCCTCAACCCCTACACCACCCAAATCGAACCTCACGATTGCGTCGCCGAATACTTTGATGCGTTAAAACGATTCAACACCGTGGTGATCGACCTCGACCGCGATTTATGGAGCTATATTTCTCTGGATTACTTCAAACAGGCCACGGTCGCAGGCGAAGTGGGCTCATCCACGATGCCACACAAGGTCAACCCAATCGATTTTGAAAATTCTGAAGGCAACTTGGGTGTCGCCAATGCATTGCTTGAACACTTGGCCGCCAAATTACCCATTTCTCGCTGGCAGCGGGATCTGACTGACTCAACCGTCCTTCGCAATGTGGGTGTGGGTGCGGCCTATAGCCTGATTGCCTATGAAGCGACTCTAAAAGGACTTGGCAAGCTCGAATTGAATTTACCGGTGATCACCGAAGACCTCGCCAAGCGCTGGGAGGTGTTGGCCGAGGCGGTACAAACCGTGATGCGTCGATACGGCATTGAGAAGCCGTATGAGCAACTCAAAGACCTGACTCGAGGCAAACCCATCGATGAAGCATCGCTTCGAGGATTTATCAGTGGACTCGACATCCCAGATGAGGCCAAACAGGCACTCTTAGCGATGACGCCTCTGACCTACACTGGCTCTGCCGAGGCGCAGGCACGCGCGGTATGACCGTTGACGTCCTAGATGGGATCTCCCTCGCGGACGCGACTACGTTAGTACCCTATTGGCAAACCGCGCCGGTGGTATTGAAGCGCGCGGTCAGTGCCAGCGAACTGACACCGGATCCCGATACGGTACGTGCCATTTTGACCGAAACGGACCTCCCGGCCCGACTGATTACCGGCGCTGAGGGCGGCACCTTTACCGTGGAACGAGGGCCATTTGCGCAATTTGATCCACCCAAAGGACCCTGGACCGTTTTAATCCAAGCCCTTGAGCATCTGTTTCCAGAATACGATCAACTGCGACAGGCATTGAACTGGCTGCCCTCGTGGCGATTTGAAGATTGCATGCTGTCCTGGGCCAATGTCGGCGGCAGTGTCGGCCGGCATTTTGATCACTTCGATGTCTTTTTGGTGCAGCTATCCGGGCGTCGAGAATGGTCCATTGGCCCTCGTGCCGACGCCGAGACCCCACTGGAACCGGATCAGCCTCTCGCTTTAGTGACATCGGGTCCACCCGACCTCACTGTGACCGTCGAACCAGGTGATGTGATTTATATTCCCCCGCATGTGATTCATCACGGCGTCTCTTTAGATCCCGACTGCATGACCCTATCGATTGGATTCAGAGCACCCGATGTGGGCCAAGTGCTTGAATCCTTGATCGAACAGCTTGGCGACGAGGTGCCTTGGCATCGTTATCAAGATGGCACGCTCACGCCGAGACGAGGCACTGCTGAAATCACGGAGGCCGATTTGGATCGAGTCCGTGCCCTTTTGATCGACTATGCCTCAGACTCTGAGCGGTTAGCCCGGGCCTTTGGGATGCGAGTGACTGAACCCTATCTGGAGCCATCGGATGAAACCGAAGGCCGGTCAATGACCGATCCGGTTGATTGGTCTGAGGCAGATACGTGGGTACTCGATCCCGGATGCCGAATGGCGTACTTTGAAAAGAATCTTTACATCAATGGAGAATGGATCGGTGATCAAGCACCTGATGCACTTTTTGGTCTCGCGGATCAGCGGACGATCGACCGCACCGTCCTATCCGCTCTCGACCGCAACTGGCAGCAGCGACTCCACGCACTCGTCATCGCAGGGCAACTGGCACCGTCCGAAGACGACCGTTGAATTCGTCTCTTGGGCCGATCGCGAGGCCGACTTACGCGCCATTCGCACCACGGTGTTTGTCGACGAACAAGGTGTCGCACCGGAAGATGAATGGGATGCAACCGACGCTCAGTGTGAACATCTCTTAGCCTTTCGAGACGCCAAACCGGTCGGCTGCGCCCGTATTGTCTCAGGGAAGAAAATTGGCCGGATGGCCGTAATAAAGGACGTGAGACGCCATAATGTCGGTAGCAAATTGCTGCGTCACGCCATTACCGCTATTCAAACGCGCCAAGAAACCCCAGAGCTCGGTGCACAGATACAAGCCATGGGCTTTTACGCCAACCATGGCTTTCTGCCCGAAGGCCCCGTATTTGACGATGCAGGCATCCCTCATCGGCGCATGACACTCACAGGCCCCACCGAATACACACTGATGCCTTTGGATGCCGAATCCCTGCGATTTGACACACCCACGCTGTTGGTTGCTATAGAACCCAAGGTCGAGGGCACTGAGATGCGCATCAATCTATTGCGCTTAAGTGAATCCGAAGCGGCTTGGTTAACACCTCGTTTATGCTGTGTGGCGGCCACTCATGGCATGGACACACTGATTTTGGAAATTCCAGAAGGGGAAGTGGCCTTTCCGCTCCTGCCTCCGGAGCAATTTGGATGCTGATGCATGGTCTGACAGGTGAGTGGCCCTTGCCCTTGTGGCTCGGGTTGCAAGCCCTGTTTTGGGTAACCTTTGCATGGTCAGTGTGGCGACTCGATGTACGTCATTTACGCCACCTCGGTGATACCAGCGTCTGGGCTGGATTTACGCTGTTTTTCACGCTCTTATGGCGGCTCAATGCTGGCATTGAGCCAGGTCTCTCCTTCCACGTATTTGGCACCGCCTTGCTGACACTGATGTTCGGTTTCAACTACATGCTGATTGGGGGCGTACTGGGCATGGTTGGCAATGCCCTGTCAGGCGCCGGGCAATTGGTCGACGTGCCGCTCTCGGCCTTGTTCGTCTTGATCATTCCAGGGGCCATCACACACCTCATCTGGAAGGTGTCACTCAACAAACTGCCGCCTAACTTCTTTGTCTATGTCTGGGGCGTTGGGTTTTTTGGCGCCTCGATCGCTGTCTGTGTGTCTGGCACGGCCGTGACCACAGCGCTGTGGCTGGGCGGACTGTTTTCGCTGGATTACCTAACGAGCTTTTATTTCCCGTACAGTCTGATGCAGGCATTCCCAGAGGGCTTTATTACCGGCATGGTGCTCTCACTATTGGTGGTCTATCAACCCAATTGGGTGGCCACCTTCCGCGATGAGTTTTATCTGCACCATAAGCGTCCGGAAGACGCCCATCGACGTCAGCCACCAAAGGATTCAGACCAATGACCAACCGGGCGCCTGCCCTGCCGTTTTGTAAGGGAAAAATTCCATCACCTGCCCGGCCTTGATCCGCTCTTGCAGCTCGATCCAATAACTCGCCTCAAACAGATCGCCGTGCATTTTGGCAAACTCTTGACGGATTTTTGCGGATGGGAATAGGAAGGTCGCAAACTCTTCTGGAAACACGTCTTCTGGGGCAATGTTGTACCAAGGCTCAGACGCCATTTCTTGCTCATAGGTTTGCGGCTCTGGAATCTTTCGGAAATTGACCTCGGTCAAATATGAAATTTCATCGTAGTCATAAAAGACCACACGGCCATGACGCGTCACACCAAAGTTCTTCAACAACATATCGCCCGGGAAAATATTCGCGGCCGCCAATTGTTTAATGGCCTGCCCGTATTCATCCAAGGCCGCCAATCGAGCCTCATCCGACGCCTCTTCGATGTAAATATTCAACGGAACCATGCGCCGCTCGGTGTAGAGATGCCGGATCACCACACGATCCCCATCGATCGAAACCGACCCTGCACACAACTCAAGCAGCTCATCCAAACACTCGCGATCAAACCGATCCAGAGGCAATGATAGGTTCGAAAACTCTTGCGTATCCGCCATGCGCCCGACCCGATCGTGCACTTTTACCAAATGGTATTTGTCTAATACCGTCTGTCGGGTCACGTTCTTACTCGGGCCAAACTTATCTTTAATCAACTTAAAGACGATTTGGAACGAAGGCAGCGTAAACACCGCCATCACCAGACCTTTAATCCCGGGTGCGATGATAAAGGCATCGTTTGAGGTCTCTAAATGCCGGTTGAAGAGACGAACAAACTCCGTCTTTCCGTGCTTGTAAAAGCCGATCGCCGTGTACAGCTCGTGGGTTTGCTTTCCGGGCATTAGGGTCTGTAAAAAGGCCACAAAGTCTGCAGGAATTGGCACATCCACCATGAAATAGCTGCGGGTAAAACTGAATACGACGCTGACCTCATCTGGGTCTGTGATCACCGCATCGACTTCTACACCCGAATCGGTTCGATGCATCAGAGCAAACACAATCGGGTAGATCGCGGTCTCAGTCACCAACCGGCCCACCAAATAGGCGCCCTTATTTCGGTAAAAGACCGGCTTTAACAACTCAAGCCGCGCCGAGGGATCCACAAAAAAATCAGACGACACGAGCTGCTCGATGCCTTTCGCCATCTTTTTGCGGTCGGTCACGCGTGAGGCCCAGCCCACTGCGAACCCGTAGTCATCGAGGATCTGATCGCAGACCTCGAGCACCGGGTTATCAAATGTGTAGGACATGTAAATCTCGACCTGCCCGGTGGCGTTGCCGCCGTGCCCGCCGAACCAGGAGTTCAAAAATGCGGTTTGGTCGTTGATATTTTGGTGTCTAAAAATGTCGCAGTAAATCGAATTGAAAAAGGTCTCACACAACTCGGGGTCCGTGCGTTCCTGGATCAAAATTACGTAGTTATGACGTGCTTCGGCCCAAATCTCGAGCGTGAGATTTTCATAGCCCACCCGCTCAGACAGCGTCCGATGGACTGCTTGCACAGCGTTTTCATACAAATCGATCCGCTCTTGGGCGGCCTTTTGAACCTCTCGCCAATCTTGTTGCTCAAAGCGTTCGCGTGCGCCGAGCGTGATGTTGATGAATTGGTGACGATAGGCAGCAAAGCCATCCAAGATGGTTTGCGCGACCTGGCGGGGCGAATAAATCTTCACTCGGCTGCCTTTTGTCCGTATTGCGGGCCGTCCACTAAATAGCGACGCTCGTTCTCTGTTGAAATGCGCCCTAGCACCTGGTTCCGGTGAGGAAAGCGACCAAAGCGCTCAATCACCGCTTTGTGTGCTCGAGCGTGTTTCAGAAACTCTGCAAACCGGTCTTTTTCATCGGCCGGCGCCAACTCAAGTAAACGGGCCATCCCATTCACACAGGCTGCCTGATCGGATAACAACTCGCTGTGTTCCAATGGCATGAATGAAAACACTTGCTGAATTAACGGCAGGTCGTCAAAGAGCCCGCGCGCATGGCCTTTGCGCGCCAACGCCAGTGCTCGGCGATCGCCCGAGAATGCACGTGCCGTACCTCGAAAAATATTACGAGTGAATTGGTCGAGCAAAATGATTAAGGCCAACCGGCTTTCAGGTTCGCTTTCCCAATCCTTAAACCCGTCGGCTAACGCCAATTCCACGCGGTGACCAAAGCGTTGCCCAATTTCCGCATCGACGGCTAACCCACCCAGAAACCAGCGGGCATTTTGCTTTGCCGCTAAATCGCCTGGCGCGTATTCATCAAACCAATAGTCGAGGATGAGTCGAGCGGCCTGACTGGAGACCACCTGTTCAGAGTCAGAATTAACCATTTGCTGAGTCTAGCGTGCTTCGCCGCCTACTCACCAGTCTCCGACGAAAGTGTCATCGATATTTGATGATCTCAACCCGTTCTGAGGACAATTTTCGGCTTGGCACCAGCGCCCCTAACCCATGCGCGGTTGAGATCGACAAGCCCGCCTCCGCCAAGAGGCTTTGTACATGCTCAGCCCGGGCCGTGGACTGGCGAATCGCATCCTCTAACGTGCCACCGGGCGTCACAGCGGTGTAGGCCACAATCGCTAAATCACCGCTGACTAACGTGGCCAAATTCTCGGCGACATCGTTTAAGACACTTCGACTCTCCGGACTCACCCGAGATCCAGCGAACAAGACTGGCAACACCACTCGGCCCTCAGCCAAAAGTTGTTTAGCGCCCTCAAACGAACGACGATCGACGTTTGGCTCCACCAACCGAAGATGCACATATTGGCGGCGATTGCCCTGCTCGATGCCGTACGCCGTTAAGACCGCCTCAGAATCAGGCAACTTCACTGCAAAATACACTTGATTGCCGTTAGGCCCGTACAGTTCGCGCACCTCAAACAACGTATTGGCCCATAACCCGCTAACCCCACACGCCCGACTTTCGCAGGCCCACAGTAGTTCAGCCCCATCGTTCACGAGCCGGTCTTGTAGGGCTTTCATGTAACCGCGATACCCCTCTTGCACACCGAGCTCATAGGTCACATCGGTGACGAAGCCAGTCAGCTCGATATTACGGTCGACCTCTATTCGGTTATTCACCCGCTGCACGCGATCAAGCGGAATTTGCAGTGCGGTCTTCACCCCATCGCTGAATCGGACGATGGTTGCGCCATCGGGACGCTCCACCATGACCAAATCCAGAGATCCAGGGACATCACCTGCCGAGACCATCCCTGAAACCAACCAAATTCCTACTGCCTGCCACGACCACTTCATGCCTGCTCCACCGAGGTCTGAAACCATGTTGCCAACGCGCCTTCTGCGCCTTCCAAATGGAAGTGGTGACCGCCTGGGAAAGTTTCTACCCTTATCGAGCGACAAATTTTTACTCGTGCGTCTAAAAAGCCCGGATTTGCAAACAATCCATCTTGCGCCAAGGCCAAAGACACCGGCGCAGCGATACGCGCGATCACCGCCTGAATTTGAGTTTCGTCCATTCGAAACAGCGCCGGGACCGTCAACCAAGGATCTGAGGCCCAACGCCAGCCGTTGGCCACCTTGACCAGACCGCGTTCGACGATCGGCCTCGCCGCATCAGTCGTCAACGGCACCACGCCCTTCGCGACCCGCACGGCCAACGCCTCATCGACCGAGCCGTACACCGGGGTCTTTCGATCACCGAGGGTTAAAAGTCGAAGCGTCGACGCGCGCAACAAGTCAGGCCCTTCAGTATCCGGATAGGTCCAGGGCCCAAAACCGTCCAACAACCACAAGGCCGTCACGCGATCTGGAAAGGAACCGGCCACCAGGGTGGCAATGGCAGCACCCATGCTGTGCCCCAGTAAAGTCGCTTGATCCCAGCCCAAGTAGTTCAGCACCGCCACCACATCCGGCACCCCTTCCCAAATATGATAGGGCTTACGGTTGTGACTGGATTGCCCATGGCCCCTTAGATCCAAGGCCACCACACGGCACTCGGATAGCGCCGGCGCTAGGGTGGCAAAGGACGCCGCATTGTCTAACCAACCATGCAGAGCCAGAACCGGCCGCCCCTGAGGCGGACCGTACGCCAACGCAGCCAGGCGAACCCCATCCAAGTCAAATACCAGAGGCTCACCCGAGGTGTAATGCATTAGGGGGTGTAGGCCGCGACCAAGGTGGCCGTCCCCGGCACGAACGCCTCAAGCGACAGCACATAAGCAGCCGCCGGCACCGCATTGGGTTCCACATAGCCCCCTGCGTCTCCGGTGATCAACGACGCCACAATCGACATTAAGATGGGTTGATGAAAGACCACCAAGTCGCCATCGCGAACATTTCGCTCAAGGACCATCATCGCAGACGCCCAAGGATCTTCGGGGGTGATTCCATCGAGCACCTGAGGCACTTCATCCTGCGCGAAGACAGTACGCACCTGCTCCGCTGTTTGTTGCGCTCTGAGCCGAGACGACACCCAAATCCGCTTAGGTACGAATCCAGCCATTCTTAATTGATTCGCGGTCTGACGGGCTTCACCGAGCCCTTTCGGGGTCAATGCCCGCTCAGCGTCTGTGGGGGCAAAGGGCACCGCCTCGCCATGTCGCATCAAGATGATCTGCATTGAGCCTCTCCTTTGGTCTGGTAGTATGCGGACTTCTCCAGACAGAAAAAACCGTATGAAGCTCGTTTCTTTTAACATCAATGGCATCCGCGCTCGAATTCATCAGCTCGAGGCGCTGCAACGTCAGCTAAACCCCGACGTGGTCGGCCTTCAAGAAGTCAAAGTCGCAGACGACCAGTTTCCCTATGAGGATCTTGAATTCTTAAATTGGCGTTTCGACACCTTTGGCCAAAAAGGACACTACGGGGTGGCCCTAGCCAGTAAACCTGAGCCCTTGACTGTCATTCGTGGATTTAAGGGAGACCCCGCCGATGCCCAACGGCGCATGATCCGAGGCACCTATCAATTGGCGGACGGTTCTGAACTGACGGTGCTGAATGGTTATTTCCCGCAAGGTGAAGGCCGTGACCACCCGGTCAAGTTTCCAGCCAAAGAAGCGTTCTACAAAGACCTTTTGCATACCCTAGAAACCGAATATCAGCCGACCGACCTCGTGGCGGTCATGGGCGACTTCAACATTGCGCCGGTCGATCACGACATTGGAATCACAGACGATGCCAAAAAGCGCTGGTTGCGCACCGGCAAAACATCGTTCTTACCGGAAGAGCGTGAGTGGTTCCAGCGCCTAGAAGCCTGGGGGCTGGTCGACAGCTGGCGACGGTTAAATCCCGAGACTAAAGATCGCTTCAGCTGGTTCGATTATCGTTCCAAAGGGTTTGAAGACTCCCCCAAACGCGGCCTTCGCATTGATCACATCCTCGTGACCCAACCCTTATTCGAGCGGATCGTAGATGCGGGGATCGACTATGAGATTCGAGCGATGGAGAAGCCGTCTGACCACTGCCCGGTGTGGATCACTATTGAGTAACTAGGCTCGGGTATCGGCCACAAACCGGAGCTCACGGTTTGGCCGGACCCGATCGATCGACTCTTGGTACAAGGGGTGCGCTTTAAACGCATCGAGTGCGGTTTCATCTGGAAACTCGGCATATACCACGACGTCAATTTCCTGGGACAACGGATCCAGCTTTTCGTTCAAGCGCACTTCAATGTGGCTGGCATGCGGGTTGTTCTCTAACACCTTTAACCCATCAAGCACGGTATCAAGGCACCCAGGCTTGGCTGAAAAAAACACAAAATGTCGAATCACGAGGGAACGCCTGCGAGTAAATCCTACGAAAGTCATTTGCACGAGTTGTGTGCGTTGCATCATCATAAAGGATTACGCTCGAGCCTGCATCGATTGTTCAGGCGCAGTGAGCCCAATAAGAAAGGGAGTTCTATGTCCGTACGTCGCACTCAAGCCCGCCTAACCAACCCATTCCATTCGGTTGAAGAAAAACGCTTTGAAATCCCAGGTGAAATTGCTCGCACACCAGGACGATACGAAGACGCACTGAAGGCCGGATGGGAGCTTCAGCAACGGCCGAAAAGTGCGCCGGTTGCGGCGATTGAACGCCAACACCAAAAACAACGCATGACGGTGTGGGAGCGCATTGAGCTCTTAGTTGACTCAGAACCGACGATCTTATTTCAGAACTGGGGCCCTAATCTTGACGGTGCGAGCTTAGTCACCGCGTTAGCCAAAGTCGGCGGACGCGATGTTGCAATTTACGGACACGACTTCACCGTGCGAGCGGGCTCCATGGATGCAACCAACGGATCGAAATTGGCACAGCTGTTCCAGACAGCCGGTAAGCTTGGAATCCCTGTGGTTGGCTTTAACGACTCAGCCGGCGCCTATGTGCCCGCGGGCGTCGGGGGTCTAGATGGCTACGCTGAAGCCTTCCGTGCACTGCGCGAAATCTCAGGACGGGTCCCGTCGATTATGTGTATGTTTGGATTCAACGCTGGGGGTGGCTCCTATTTGCCCCGCCAGGGCTCTTTTGTGATTCAACCGAACGACACATTTTTCGGCTTAACTGGGCCGTCCGTCATTAAAAGTGTGCTCGGTGAAGACGTCACACCAGATGAACTCGGCGGACCGTCTGTGCACAGCCAAACCGGCGTGACCGACTTCGTGGTCGAAGACGAAGTCCAAGCCATTCGAAAAGTCAGACGGCTGCTCCGTTTCTTACCATCAAACCATGGCGTGATGGCACCTTTCCAACCCACATCAGACCCCCTAACCCGTAAGACGTGGGATGCTGACATTCTATTGAAGCGGGCCTTTAACAGCCCAAGTGGATTCAACACACCGCTCGATGTCACGATTCTCATCCAGCAGCTCTGCGATCACGGCGATTTTTATGAATTCCAGCCATCGCGAGCACGGAATACGATTTGCGCGTTCGGCCGGATGGGCGGACACGTGATTGGGTTTTGTGCCAACAATTCTGCCGTAGCCTCAGGCCAAATCGACATCGATGCCGCCTACAAAAATGCGCGGTTTATTCGCTTTTGTAACCTCTACAACATTCCGATGCTGTTCGTAGAGGACACCACGGGCTTTTTGCCTGGTCGGGACCAGGAGAGCCGCGGCATCGTCCAGGCCGGACGGGCTATGCTCGATGCCATCATTGACCTCCGCGTGCCTCGATTCTTGCTCATTGTCCGTAACGCCTTTGGCGGCGCCTATGCGGCCTTCAACAACTACAAACTGGGCGCGGACATGGTCTTTGCTCTGCCGACCACACGGTTGGCGGTCATGGGGCCTGCTGGAATTGAGTTCGTTTACAAAGATGAGCTCAAAGCACTCCGACAAACCGCGGCCGAACGTGCCGCTGCCGGTGATGCCGATGCAGGGACCTGGCTAAAAGCCGAAGAGGCGGCATTAAGCGCTCGGTATGAAGCGGAGTTAATGAATCCCAAGGAAGCCCTGTCACTGGGTTCAATCAGCCAAATTGTGATGCCTCAAGACCTTCGCCAAACCCTCGGTGAAAACTTTGAACGCTACATACGGGGATACACCCCAAGCCCCATGACCGCTGTGCAAAGGGAGTTTCACTGATGCGCCATGATTTGATTCACCAAAACCGACGACTTGGACAACACACCTCCCCTTGGGTACGTCAGTTTAGCTGCGAGAATTTGGATTGCCTGATCATCTGTCGCGGTCCGATTCGAAAAGAAGTCATGGATGTCTTCACTGAAATGGGCGCGCAATTTGGTATTTTGCTGTCCGAGAAAGACTCCATCACCTACCAAAATGCATTGGCACCTGAGCTTCGCTCGATTACCGACCCTAACCGCATCCACCGCGTCCCGGATTATACCGGCGCCACCAAGGAAGAGCGGGAACAACGCATCCAACAGATCATCCAAATCGCTAAGGACAATGGCCATAACGCCATTTTCGCAGGCTACGGATTCATGGCCGAAGACGAGAGCCTGGTCAAAGCCATCGAAGCCTCTGGATTGACCTTCATCGGACCTTGTTCGCGCACGGTTCGGCAGGCTGGTCTTAAAGATGAAGCGAAGCGCACCGCATTAGCGGCCGACGTTTCTGTCGTGCCTGGCTTGGACAACCTCACCGTACGCACCCTGCTGGCTAAAGCCGATCGGGACGGCGGTTTGGCGGCCGTGGCCAAGGCACATGGGCTTGATGCACCGTCCGGGGATACACCAGAAGCCGCTGCCGAGGCGTTGTTGGCCTCCAGTTACGAGGTACTGGTCGACGTCATTACCATCGATGAGATCGCAGCTCAGGCGGCCGTTGAAGTCCGTGCATTATTTACCCAGCAACCGAATAACCGAATTCGTCTTAAAGCCATTGGTGGCGGTGGCGGCAAAGGCCAGCGCATTTTAAAAGCGCCTAAGGACTATCCAGGCGACTCGGCCGCGCAAGTTGAAGCCGCCACCCAGCCTGTCCCGTCTTTGCTTCGCGAAGTACTGAATGAAGTCAAAGCCACCGGTCGCGGTGACAACAAGAACGTGTTGATCGAGCTCAACATTGAAACCACACGCCACCAAGAAATTCAGGTAATCGGAAATGGCGACTGGTGTCTCACCCTAGGCGGCCGGGACTGCTCGCTGCAGATGCACGAACAAAAGCTTCTCGAGGTATCGACCACCATCGAGGGACTGAAGGCTGCGATCGCACAAAGCGCTGAAATAGGCGACATCAAACGCGCCGAGGCCCTCACCACCGATCTCGAAATCCTCGAACGGATGGAGGCCGAAGCGACCCGATTCGGTCAGGCAGTGGGACTCGATTCGGTCTCCACATTCGAGTGTATTGTGGATGCCGATCAGCATTTCTTCATGGAAATGAATACGCGCATCCAAGTGGAGCACCGAGTTTCAGAGCTCTGTTATGGCCTCCAGTTCACAAACCCTGAAGACGCCTCCGATCACTTTGTGGTTAATTCACTCGTGGAAGCCATGGCGCTGATTGCGTGGCACAAAACCCGATTGCCTAAGCCGACTCGGGTGCCTCGAGAAGCAGCTTCGGTGGAAGCCCGCTTAAATGCGACCAACGCCGGACTCGCCCCGCATGCCGGTGGCGTCATCGAATATTGGTCTCCGCCGATCGACTGTGAAATCCGGGACGACCAAGGCATCTGTGTCAAGAACCCGGATACGCAAGGGTTCATGAAATACACCCTCGCGGGCGCATACGATTCAAACATTGCCCTCTTGTTGACGGTTGGGCAAGACCGTCGGGCAAGCTATGAGGCGATGGCCGAGGTGCTTCGTCAAATGACCATTGATGGCCAGGACGTTCAGACCAATCTGGAATTCCATTACGGCCTGGTCCACTGGTTCTTAGCTCAAGATCCTCATGCCAAATCAACTACAGCATTTATCCAACCGTATCTCACTTTGACCGGCTTACTGTTTGAAGCCGCTCAGCAAATTGATTTTGAAAGCGGTCTTAAATACCTTTCCCAACAATCAGATTTTTCTGATATTTTTGATAGAAAAATGACCTTAATCTGTCGTCCGCTCAAACGCGTCGCCAGCAACCCCCACTTGCTGATGGGCTGGATTTCAAAGACGCGCTCAGAGTGGGCACTGAGGGATGAACACCTCGTCTGGGAAACCAACCCATTTGTGGTGCTGGCCGATCTCTATCACTACCTCAATATGGACGATGCAGCCCACGCTCCGGCGTTAGACGTCATTTGGGACCACGATCAACAGATTTTAGAACAGGGGCTCGCCTTCTACCGCACGTTAGAAGAGACATTAGGACCGCGACCCTGGACTGAATGGCTCACAATGCTGACCGAAGAGACTGCACCCAAGGGCATCAACGGATCCCTATGGCCTGAAGTTCAGGCCGCTCATCGCGGCTTCCAAGCTGGTCTGGAGCTTATTGGCCTATTGGCTCGAACAGCCCTCAAAGTCGACTTTGATTCACTGTATGTGGATGAAGCACTCGCGGTGCATATTCCGGAGCATCTAAAAGTTGCTGACACCGCCGAGCGAGCGCGCAAAATTCTGGTACCGCCGCCAAAAGCATCCGCCGATGAATTGGTGGCAGTGTCTGGCGGCATGTTTTATGCGCAAGAAACACCGGGCGCTGCACCTTTCTTATCGGTCGGACAGCATTTCAATGTCGGAGACCCGCTCTACATCATCGAAGTGATGAAAATGTTCAACAAGGTATACGCCGAGTTTGCTGGAACCGTGACCGAAGTGTTAGTCGACGAGGGGGATGGCATTATTGTGAAAAAAGGTCAGCCTCTCTATCGGATCACGCCGGACGAAAAAGCCGTCATCAGCGATCCCGTAGCAGAAGCCAAAGCCCGTCAGGCACATACGGTCGATGCATTAAAAGGACTCTAACAAATGAGTGACATCAAAAAATGGGAAGCGCTGGTCGGCCAAGAAACCAAAGGGCTGACACCCGATGAGATGACTTGGTTTACGCCTGAAGGCATTGGTTTGAAAATGCTTTACACGGAGGCGGATCTAGAAGGTCTAGAAGCCGCCACCTCGCTACCGGGCATGAGTCCATTTATCCGGGGCCCCAAAGCCACTATGTACGCAGGCAGACCGTGGACCATCCGCCAGTATGCAGGCTTCTCAACTGCCGAAGAGTCCAACGCGTTTTATCGGAAAGCGCTAGCCGCCGGCGGACAGGGTGTCTCGGTCGCATTCGACTTAGCGACCCACCGCGGGTATGACTCAGATCACCCTCGGGTATCCGGTGATGTCGGCAAAGCCGGCGTGGCCATCGACTCGGTCGAAGACATGAAAGTGTTGTTTGATGGCATTCCGCTCGACCAAGTGTCGGTCTCTATGACCATGAACGGAGCCGTGTTGCCTGTTCTGGCCGGATACATTGTGGCCGCTGAAGAACAAGGGGTGTCGCAAGACAAACTCTCTGGCACGATCCAAAACGATATTCTCAAAGAATTTATGGTGCGCAACACCTACATTTACCCACCGGCACCTTCAATGCGCATCATCGGCGATATCATCGGGTACTGTTCTGAACACATGCCCAAGTTCAACACCATCTCAATCTCGGGCTATCACCTGCAAGAAGCGGGAGCCGACGCAGCCCTAGAATTGGCCTACACCTTGGCCGATGGCAAGGAATACATCCGAACCGCGCTGGATGCCGGGCTCGATATCGATCAGTTCGCACCCCGATTGTCATTTTTCTTCGGCATCGGCATGAACTTCTACATGGAGATCGCCAAGCTTCGGGCCGCACGTCTTTTGTGGCATGAAATCGTCAACGAATTTAATCCGAAAACCGAACGTGCGACGGTACTCAGAACCCATTGCCAGACCTCTGGGTGGTCACTCACCGAGCAAGATCCTTACAACAACATAGTCCGCACCACCATTGAGGCCATGGCCGCCGTCTTTGGTGGCACGCAATCGCTGCACACGAATTCTTTCGATGAAGCCATCGCTTTGCCGACTGAATTCAGTGCACGTATCGCCCGAAATACTCAGCTCATACTCCAAGAGGAAACCGGCATCCGTCAGGTGGTCGACCCGTGGGGCGGCTCATACATGATGGAGCGTCTTACCCACGACTTAGCCGAGCGTGCCCGTGCATTGATTGCGGAAGTTGAAGCCGAAGGCGGTATGGCAAAAGCGATTGAAGCCGGTCTACCCAAACTCCGGATCGAAGAGTCTGCGACCAATAAGCAAGCTCGCATCGACCGCGGTGAAGACGTGATCGTTGGCGTAAACAAATACACACGCCCTGAAGGCGAGGATGATCCCATCGAGGTACTTTCTATCGACAACGAGAAAGTCCGCGAACAACAAATCAAACAACTGAACGAGATCAAAGCCTCACGCTCCGCAGATCGGGTTGCCGCCTGTCTCACCGCACTTACCGAATGCGCCCAATCAGGACAGGGCAACTTGCTCGCCTTGGCCATTGACGCGATTCGTGCGCGCTGTACAGTCGGAGAAGTGTCAGATGCTTTGGAGGGCGTATTCTCCCGCTTCCAAGCCACTCACAGGAGCGTATCAGGCGTGTACGGCAGCCACTTCAAAGACGATGCGGATTGGACTGCATTGATGGGTCGTATCTCGGCGTTCGAGAGCACCGACGGCCGTCGCCCCCGGATTTTGGTCGCTAAGATGGGACAGGACGGTCACGATCGAGGCGCCAAAGTGGTTGCCACCGCGTTTGCAGACTTAGGGTTTGACGTCGACCTGTCGCCCATGTTCTCCACCCCGACCGAGGTGGCACGCCAGGCGGTTGAAAACGATGTGCACGCGATCGGCGTCTCATCACTTGCCGCCGGTCACCTAACGCTTATCCCTGAGCTAAAAGCTGCACTGGCCGCGGAAGGGGCATCCGACATCATCGTATTCGCCGGCGGAGTGATTCCCCGACAGGATTATGATGCACTGTATGAAGCCGGTGTCGCAGCCATCTTCGGTCCCGGCACAAAAATTCCTGCCTGCGCCAAACAGGTGCTCGACGCCATTGAAGGTGCGCGTGGCGACGGTTGATTTTGACGCGTTGCGGGGCGGTCAACGCCGTGCGTTGGCCAAAGCCATTACGCTGATCGAGTCCACCAAACCCTCCGATCGCACCGAGGCGGCCAAACTGATCGATCGCTGCCTGCCACACAGTGGAAAAAGTCTGAGGCTCGGCATTTCCGGGGTCCCTGGTGTGGGCAAATCAACCTTCATCGAAGCCTTTGGGCTGTATTTAATAGGCCAGGGAAAGAAAGTGGGTGTTTTGGCGGTGGACCCCTCCTCCCCTCGCCATGGCGGCTCAATTTTAGGGGATAAGACGCGGATGGAGCGTTTGTCCCGTGAAGACCAAGCCTTTATCCGCCCATCGCCTGCAGGCCGCTCACTCGGTGGCGTGGCCAATCGAACACGCGAATCCATTGTGCTGGCTGAAGCCTCAGGCTACGACGTGATCTTGGTCGAAACCGTGGGGGTCGGCCAATCCGAATACGAAGTGCACTCAATGACCGATCTGTTTTTGGTGTTGATGCAACCCGGTGCAGGCGATGAACTTCAGGGCATCAAGAAAGGCATCCTAGAACTGGCTGATTTCATTGTGGTGAATAAGGCGGACGGCGAGGCAGAGCGCTTGGCTGCGCAGTCCGTCGCCCATTACAAAAATGCCATGGGATACCTGACCCACAGCGGCTTCTGGTCGCCTGAAGTGCTCTCGGTCAGCTCGTTGGCACCCCGCGGCATCGATACCTTGTGGGAACGCATCGAAGCCTATTTCACAGCCGGAGAGCACGCCATACCAGCACGGCGTCAGGCTCAGGCCAGCCAGTGGTTCGAACGACTGCTGAAAGATGGCGTGGCCGATATGCTTAAAAGCGACCCCAATTGGGATCGCTTATACCAGACACAACGGGCACTGGTGGCCGATGGAAAGGTGGCGCCCCCTATCGCCGCCTTACATTGCATCCAACCGCTCACAGACGCCCTAAACCGCTCGTAATCGATACCGATTGACCCAGGAGGCTTGTATGTTGCAGAAAATTGATCACGTAGGGATCGCAGTCACCGACCTCGAAGCGGCGATCCAAACCTATCAAGGCCTCGGATTTACCCTAACCGGCCGCGACCGTGTGGATTCACAAAAAGTCGAGACCGCCTTTTTCCAACTGGGCGAATCGTGCATTGAACTGATTGCCGCCACGGACCCTGAGTCGCCGATTGCCAAGTTTATTGCGAAAAATGCGGGCAAAGGCGGCCTGCAACAATTGGCCATCACGGTCACAGACATTGAGGGGGAGCTTGCTCGCCTGAAAGCGGCCGGCTACACCTTGATCAATGAAGAGCCAGTAGCTGGCGCCCACGGCACACGAGTCGCCTTCGTGCATCCAAAAGACACCGAGGGTGTGCTTCTCGAATTGTGTCAGCACCCCGAATGAAGCTCAAAGGCATCACCCGCTATCCAGTCAAAGGCCTCGCCGGCGAGGCGTTGGATGGTGCCATCATTCGAGCCAATCAAACGCTAACCGGCGATCGTCAGTATGCGCTTCAGCATCGGGATCGCATCCCGCCGTCCGGTGAAGGCTGGCGGCCCAAAAAGTTTTTCTTACAATCCGTGCAAACCGATACTCTGGCTGAGCTTCAGGTGCAATGGTCAGAGACCGAGGCAACCTTCACTCTAGGACCAGAGACCTTGCGTCTTAAATGGCCTAACGAGGCAGATGGTCTTGCAGACTGGTTGTCTGATCGAGTGGCCGACACCAACGGGCTTCAACTGGTTGAATGCCCAACGGGATTCACCGACGAACCGACTCCGTACGTGTCATTGATCAATGCAGAGACCGTTCGAGCCATTGCCGAGGCCACAGAAACGTATGCCAGCGAAAAACGTTATCGAGGCAACCTATTGATTGAGGGCGTTCCAGCCTTCGCTGAAACTGGATGGGTCGGACAAACACTCACGATCGGAGAGGCGACTTTTCGAGTGGCTGAACCCATCGTTCGCTGTCGAGCCACCGAATGCAGTTGGATCGCACCCCGCGAAGTGGATTTCCTCACTCGGCTTGAGACCCACTGTGACACGGACTGCTGCGGGCTCTTCCTGATCGCCGAGACGCCTGGCCTGATTTCAGTCGGTGACTCGATCCGACTGACTTAAAGATAGGTGAGTCCGTCGTCCTTTTTGGCAGTCCTTGCACTGATTTGCACCAAGACCGACACACTTCGAAGGACGGCTTCAATGTAAGCCTCTTCGTCAAATCCAGGCTCTTTGATGGGGCCCTGCAGTTTCTGCAACGCCCCTTCGACCAGTGCTTCCAACCAATGGGCTCGGCCTGGCCCCTCATGGGCCCCTGCCGTCGTGACCATCAACTGCACTAGACGGCGTTGCATTCGCTCATAGGCCGCCTGAATCGGGAACGATAAACCGTCCTCACACAAGACCGTCGACAGCTCTCTCCGGAGGCGAGCCCGAGGCGCTCCGTACAACTGCGCTTCCATCCAATCATGCACACTTTGTACTGGGTCATTGACTCGGCCTAATACCTCAGTGAGGTGGTCGTAGCCACGCACCACCAGCGCCACCCAAACCTGCTGCTTACTGTCAAAGTGCTTATAAATGGTGCCCTTACCCACGCCCGCACGGGCAGCAATCGCATCAACACTGACTTGCCGAATGCCCTCTTCGAGCATGGCGATTTCGGCTTGATCTAAGATGTCGTGCTCTCGACGCAGAAACGCACTCTGTTTCCGTTTCTCACGCTCTTGGCGGACGGCATCAGACAAACTCACGAAGCGGCCTTAAATAAGCGATAGAAATTCTCGCTGGTCTGTTCTGCAATGGCCTCCGGTGCCACTCCCCGAAGCGCGGCAACGGCCTCAGCGACATGACTGACAAAAGCAGGCTCATTAGGCTTCCCACGATGCGGAACCGGAGCGAGCCAAGGCGCATCGGTCTCAATCAACAGACGATCGTCGGGAATCTTGCGGCACACCTCGTGCACATTCGTGGCTTTTGGGAAGCTGACGATGCCTGACATCGAAATGTAATAGCCCATATCCAGTGCGGCTTTGGCCATGTCCCAACTTTCGGTGAAACAGTGAAGCACGCCAGCTGTCTCCAAGCATCCATGCGCCTTAATCATAGCCAATGTCTCTTCTCTCGCGTCTCGCGTATGCACCACAATCGGCAATTGCAGCGCCTTACCCGCTTCAAGATGCACTTGAAAACTGTGACGCTGTGCGTCACTGACCGGCTCATGGAATCCATCAAGACCGGTTTCACCCAGAGCTATCACCTTGGGCGACGCTGCCGCTTCAGACAATATCTCGTGGGTCACATCAGGCTCTTCATGCGCGTGACAGGGGTGAATGCCTACCGTGGCCCAAACCGGTTCATGAGCGGCCGCTAAGCGACGTGGCGCGTCGTTTCCGAGCGTAATAGAGATGCACAGCATGCGATCAACGCCGTGTTCTGCTGCCTGATCCAAGACAGACTGGACCCCACCGGGTCGTTCGGATACGTCAATGCAATCGAGATGGCAATGTGAATCGATCATAAAAGGCCTCCAATCCTGATTGTAACAAGGAACAACCGGCCGTCGTGAGAGATTCTGGTGGTTGGGACTCAAGCCACTGACACCACTCCGGATGATCGAGAATCAGAGCCACGCCAATGCCCGGAGTGAAGGGTTCAATGACACCGGGCGGGGCATACCAAAATAAACGGACTTGGGTCTGAATGTGCCATGACGGCGATTCAAGCCGAAAACCGTAGACACCCCCCACATAGGTCTTGGCAAATGCGCCTGGAATGAAAAAAGAGGGACGGACCCCAAACGGTAACCAATGGCGAATCAGGTCCGCTTCAGTCCGACATACCAACGAAAAGTTCATAGGTACAGCGTAGCAGGCAGAATGGTCTCAACGGCCCGCCTGCACCTTAGTCCACACAAAAGCCCAGCTGGCAAACAGCACCGACATCGCCATCGGGAGATTGACCGCAATGTTTGATTCCGCCTGCCGTCTCACTTCGGCCACACGATCGAGCACCTGTACCAACCATTTCGTGTCAGGACACTCACCCTGAGTCTCTGGGCGCACCGATTTTTCAATCGTCTCTTGCACCACTGAGGTCACAACTTGCAACACGGTTTTGGGATCCTTCTTTTGACAGAGTGCGGCCAACATCACCGGATCCTCACCCTGGCGGGCTCGTTCCATCCACTTTGCAACGTCCTCGGCCAACTGAAAACGGTCGATACTCTGATGCACCGCCAAGGGCTCGCCCAGCAAACGCTGTCCGGCGAGCATCGCCTCGGTGGATACGCCAGCACTCTCCGCAAACGAAGCCCACTGGGCCGGAGTCGGCGGTGCTATCCGAATCATCCGCAAACGGCTAACCAAGGTCGGTAATAATTTGCCTGGCCAGGCGGTTTCAAACAACCACACAGTTCCTGCCGGCGGCTCTTCAACCCATTTCAACAATGCATTGGCAGAGGCCGTATTCAGGGCATTGGCAGGTCGTACTTGTATCACACGCGCAGGCGCCACCGAGGGGGTGGACTGGGAGACTGAGATCACATGCCGCACTGAATCGACTGGAATCATGCCGGCTGCGCCCTCAGGGACCAAACTGAGCACGTCAGGGTGCGCCTCATTTTGACCCTGTAAGCAGCTTGCACATTGCCCGCAGGCCGGAAACTGTTGCTTGGCGCAGACCCAGGCTCTGGTCATCGCGTCCCTCAGTGGATCAATGGGCACCCCAGTGGGGTGAACCAGGCACAGTGCATGCGGCCGAGAAGGCCATAATGACTCGACTGCCTGAAACGCATCCGTCAGCCAAGGCAAGTTCATGAGGCGCTCCACAGGTCCACCGCGCTAATCATATCGGCCGTGACCTGAGCTTCGGATTGGGATGCATCCAAAATACGCGTACGGTCTCCATTCAGTTCAGCACGGCTGAGATATTCGGCACGGACTCGGTCGAAAAACGCAAGATCCTCTGACTCAATCCGATCAAGCGCTCCCCGTTTTCCGGCCCGTTGCAAACCGACTGCCGTCGGCACATCAAATAGCAGCGTTAAGTCCGGTCGAAGCGGACCTTGAACCAACGCTTCCAGGGTCTCAATCCATTGAGACGGCAACTGCCGGCCACCGCCCTGGTAGGCAAAGGTGGCATCTGTAAAACGGTCACACACCACCCAAGACCCAGCGTCCAAACTCGGCTTGATTAATGCCTCTAGGTGTTGTGCTCGGGCTGCAAACATCAACAAAAGTTCGGTCTGCGCCGAAACCGGCTCAGCAGGGTGCGCCAATAACAATTCACGAATGGCCTCAGCATACGGAGTACCACCGGGCTCGCGGGTTTCGATCACTGTCAAACCGCGACTTTTCAAGTGTTCAACTAAGGCACGCTTTTGTGTGCTTTTCCCCGCCCCTTCGATACCTTCTAGGGTTATGAACTTACCTGCCACGTCACTCACCGTTTCAGTTGATATTTACGCACGTTGTCATTGTGCTCTTCTAAGGTCCGCGCAAAGACGTGTCCGCCCTTGCCATCTGCCACAAAGTACAACTCACCCGTGATCTCTGGACGCGCCACCGCGAGGAGCGCCTCCGGACCCACGACCGCAATGGGCGTCGGCGGCAACCCATCAATTCGATAGGTATTGTAAGGAGTTAATTCTCTCAAGTGCGCTCGAGTGAGGTTGCCATCAAATCGATCACCGAGTCCATAAATGACCGTCGGGTCGGTTTGCAACCGCATCCCTCGCCGTAACCGTTCAATAAAGACCCCGGCCACACGCGGTCTTTCTAGGGCCAGCGCGGTCTCTTTTTCCACAATCGAAGCCAAAATCAGCAACTCATACGGTGAGGTCAAGACGGCACCCACGGCTTCGGTACGCGCGGTCCAAGCTGCTTCCAACGCATCCTGTAATGCACGATGCGCAAGGCTCAAGATCTCAGTAGGCGCGCGCTCCGATTTCCAGAGATAGGTCTCCGCTAGGAACGCGCCCTCAGGGTGTTGGAATGGCGGATCTAAGAGTGCCAGCAAGTCGCCTGGCGACATGTCAGATGCTGAGACCCCATCCGTCGTCTGCAGACGACTGACGATCTCGGCCACAGTCAGGCCTTCTGGGATGGTAAATCGATGAACCACCGAATCCCCGTCACTGATCGCTCGAAGCGCATCAACTAACGACAGATTCGATGCAAACGCATATTGGCCGGCTTTGACCTCTGCGAGCTGCGGAAACACTCGAAACAAGAGCGCACGATCAAATCGTGACAACGAAGGCGCTAAAGAGAGCGCCACCGAATGCCCACTCTGCCCGGGCTCAACCTCGATGGTTGTCACAGCAAGCGGGATACGCTGCATCTCAGACAACCAACTTCGAGCCCCGACTAGCGCCACGATCATTGCGATCGCGACTCCAAGTGGGGCCCACTGCCGCATCCTCAAATCCGCTTGAAGATCAACGTGCCGTTGGTGCCGCCGAAGCCGAAGCTATTTGACAAACTCACATCCAGTTTGGCCTCACGTGCCACGTTGGGGACGTAATCGAGGCGACACCCTTCGCCCACCTGATCTAGGTTGATCGTTGGCGGCAACACTTGATCCCGAAGGGCCAACACCGAAAAACAAGCTTCAAGCGCACCGGCCGCACCTAAGGCGTGCCCGGTCATCGATTTCGTTGAGCTCACAGCCACCTGGTTTGCATGCGCACCCATCAGCGACTCAATAGCCTGTGATTCCGCCACATCACCAAGCGGTGTGGAGGTGCCATGCGCGTTCACATAATCGATTTGATCCGCAGACAAACCAGCATCTTTCAGTGCATTGGTCATCGCCGCTTTGGCGCCACGACCGTCTTCGGCAGGCGCCGTCATGTGATGCGCATCGTCGCTCATCCCAAACCCGACCAACTCAGCCAAAATTGGCGCACCCCGTGCAACGGCTGTGTCGTAGGCTTCAAGAACCATAGTGGCGGCTCCATCGGCTAATACAAAACCATCGCGGTCGGCATCCCAAGGACGCGATGCTTTGGTTGGGTCGTCGTTGCGCGTCGATAACGCACGCGCCGCAGAGAATCCAGCGATCCCTAGCGGTGTCGAGGCCTTCTCAGCGCCTCCTGCAATCACGACATCGGCATCGCCATAGGCAATCATGCGAGCCCCAAACCCAATGCAGTGAGTGGATGTCGTACAGGCCGTCGTAATGGCAATATTCGGCCCTTGGAAACCATATTTAATGGCCAAGTTGCCAGCGATCATGTTGATGATCGAGCCAGGCACGAAAAATGGCGACACTTTACGAGGGCCCTTGTCGTACAACAGAGTGGTCGTGTTCTCGATCAGAGTCAGACCGCCAATTCCGGAGCCGATCGATACACCAATGCGCGTTGGATCCACATTAGAGTCGGCTAACCCGGACGCTTCCACCGCTTGAATGGCACTGACCATCCCGTATTGAATAAAAGGATCCATCTTCCGCGCATCTTTGGCGGACATGTAAGTTTCCAAATCAAATTCAGGGACCAAACCCGCGAATTTGGTGGGGTATTCAGTTGTGTCGAACTCTGTGATCGCAGAGATACCGCTCTGCCCTGCCAGAATCGCCTTCCATGACGCTTCGACGGTGACGCCACATGGGCTCAGCATACCAAGGCCTGTGACTACAACGCGACGCTTAGACATAGTTACTCTCTTATCAATCTGACACAAAAAAGCCGCGCAGAACGCGGCCCTTTGCTGTTTCCATCGCCGATGGCAACCTGTTTACAGGTTGGCTTCGATGTATGAAATGGCTTGCTGAACGGTGGTGATCTTTTCAGCTTCTTCGTCAGGGATTTCGGTTTCGAATTCCTCTTCAAGTGCCATCACCAACTCAACTGTGTCCAGTGAATCAGCACCCAGGTCATTTACGAAAGATGATTCCGTTGTGACCTCTTCTTCTTTTACGCCAAGCTGTTCACATACGATTTTCTTGACGCGTTCTTCGATACTACTCATCGCTCAGACTACTCCTAAAGATTTCTTTGCTGCCACTGTACGACGTGGCGTCATTATTACTGATGTCTCGAAGATTACAAGCTTCGAGATATCCGACTTAGGCCATATACATGCCGCCATTGACATGCAATGTTGTTCCGGTGACGTAACTTGCCTCCGCACTGGCAAGAAAAGCGACGGCACCGGCCACCTCTTCTGCTGAGCCCAACCGGCCCAGCGGTACTTGTGTCAACAACGCGTCTTTCTGCGCTTCCGGCAGCACGTGTGTCATATCTGTTTCAATAAACCCAGGGGCCACCGCATTGACCGTAATCGCCCGAGAGCCGAATTCACGGGCCATAGCACGTGTCATGCCCTCAAGGCCCGCTTTCGCGGCTGCATAATTGACTTGCCCTGCATTACCCATCGAGCCCACCACAGAGCTGATGTTGATGATGCGTCCGGTACGCGCCTTAGTCATCGGCTTGATGAATTGCGACACCACGGTGAAAATTGAATTCAAATTGGTGTCGATCACGGCACCCCAGTCATCAGCCTTCATCCGCAACATCAAAGTGTCTTTGGTAATGCCTGCGTTATTGACCAAGATCAAAGGACTCTTGTCTTCAGAGGCTAAATCGGCGGCCAGTTGCGCCACCTGCTCGGCGTTTGTGACGTCCAAGACGCGGCCTTCTCCCTGACTGCCCAAGCGCTCAGTAATCGCGCTCGCTCCACTCTCAGAGGTCGCGGTCCCTATCACGTAATGCCCATTTTTTATCAGACGCTCAGCGATGGCTCGACCGATACCTCGGCTGGCTCCAGTGACCAGAGCAATACTCATGCTGCACTCCCTACGGCTTGAAGAGCCTCGGTAAATTGTTCGTTAAGACCGAGCGGCCAGTGCTTCACTGGCGTATCGATCCGCTTAGCAAGTCCACACAGCACCGCGCCGGGACCAAATTCTGCGGCTTCTGTTAGGCCGAGCGCGTCAAACTGTGACACGGTCTGCGCCCACCGAACCGGTGAATACGTTTGCTGAATCAATTGCGTCCGAATGACATCTGGATCAATCTCAGGCGCCATCGACACGTTCTGGATGACTGGGTGTGATGGCGTTTTGATCTCAACTGCAGCCAACCGTTCCGCCAGGCGCTCGGCGGCTGGACGCATTAATGCACAGTGAAACGGTGCGCTCACCGGGAGCGCCAGAGCACGCTTTGCGCCCGCTTCTTTCAATAAAGGTAAAGCCGCCTCTACCGCATCCGCATGTCCAGCAATCACCAACTGACCGGGTGCGTTGTAGTTGACCGCTTCAACGACTCGACCGGTCGCTTGAGCCACCTCGGCACAAACCGACTCAATGACCTCATCGGCCAAGCCCAGTACAGCCGCCATCGCGCCCGACCCTGCAGGCACGGCATCTTGCATGAATTGCCCTCGTGCTTGCACGATTTGCACCGCATCGGACAATGCCAACGCGCCTGCGGCTGTCAGTGCGGAGTACTCCCCCAGGCTGTGCCCGGCGGCGAAAGCAGGCGCCGCTCCGCCGGCCGAAAGCCAAGCTCGCGACAGCGCCACCGCGGCTGTGAGAAGCAGTGGCTGAGTGATTTCAGTGAGGGACAGTTGCTCGGCCGGGCCCTCTTGTGAGAGCGCCCAGAGATCGTAACCTAAGGCGTCAGACGCTTCAGCGAACGTCTCTTGAATCACCGGGTGGGCCGTCGCCAGATCCGAAAGCATGCCCACGGTCTGAGACCCCTGCCCGGGGAACAAGGCAATGAATGCCATCGGTTATTCGTCGTCTTCTGACACTTCTTCTTGACGCGGTGTCACAACCTGACGACCACGGTAGAACCCATCAGGGCTAACGTGATGGCGACGATGAACCTCACCGGTCATCGCATCGGTCGACAAAGTCGGCCCAGTCAGCGCGTCGTGTGAGCGACGCATGCCGCGACGAGCGCGTGATTTTTTGTTCTGTTGAACGGCCATGGTGATCTCCCTTCAGGGTCCTTCATTCTTTAACTGCGTGAGCACCGCAAAGGGGCTCTCTTTTTCCGGTGCATCTCCGGGCTCCGGATCCGGTGTCCATCCGCTGTCACACGATTCATGCATCGGCATGATCGGTAACAACAAAACCAATTCATCCTCTAACGCCTGGCGAAGGCGCAATTGCCCGTCCTCGATCAACACCGGGTCGAGCTCCTTAGCCAAGCTCTGCATTTCAGCTTCTGAAAAACAAAGCCCCCATGCGATCGTGCCTTCCAATGGAAAGCGAACAGGTTCCAAACACCGCTGACAGGTCATCTCGGCTTCGAAGGCTACGGTACCGCTCACTCGGCGCGGACCGTAGGGCTCTTTCGAACCCGTGACCGACACTGTCCCGCCAGGCACCAGGGTCGCCATCTCAGCAAACCTCTTGTAATGTGCAGGCTCGAGCTCGCCAGTCACCGTCTCGCCTGAGTCGATGAAGCGATTCGCATTCAGGTGCTCAGGCAAGGTGTCTGAAAACATAGGCGGGGGATTTTAGTGATGCATCTAACGACTGTCAAAGACTAAAACCGGAAAAGAGCGAATGAACCACCGTTTAATTCTAGCCACTGAAAGCCGCTATAAAACTCAGTTACTGTCTCGCCTGCAGATTCCGTTCGATACAGACGCCCCTCACATCGACGAAACCCCCTTGGCAGGTGAGCCTCCGCGCGCGCTGTCCGCCCGACTCGCACAACAAAAAGCCGAGGCGATTCGCAGTCGTCATCCAGACAGCTGGATTATCGGGGCAGACCAAACCGCAGCAGCTGGCGATCAATTACTCGAAAAGCCAGGAACACGGTCCATCGCACAGGCACAATTGATGGCACTTTCGGGCCAGACCGTGTGTTTTATGACAAGCGTGCACTTGATGAATCCCAAAGGCGCGGGCATTACGCACACCGAAGCCGTCACCGTAAAGTTTCGCGCCCTCAATAGCGCCCTGATCGATCGTTATTTGGACAAAGAGGATGCGCTCGATTGCTGCGGCGGCTTTAAAGTCGAAGGATTAGGAATTGCCTTATTCGAATGCATTCAGAGCCAAGATCCGACCGCGCTTGAAGGGCTGCCCTTGATTCAGCTGTCTCACTGGTTGAGCGAGGCAGGATTCCAGATTCCTTGATGAATCAACCGCGTGATCACTGCGCCAACACCCAACCCGAATTCACGGGTCAAGCGATCCACCAGAGCCTCAGATTGCCGGTAATACACACGATCCTCAGCGCCAATCCACTCACGGGCCACCTCCGTTGGACTTGCCAGGGTATCGACCAAACCCAAGGTAACGGCCCGCTCGCCACTAAACACACGCCCATCAAAAATCGACGCATCGTCCGATGCCAGACGGTCTCCGCGACCGGCCTTCACCCGAGCAATGAACAGCGCATGCGTTTCATCCAACAAACTTTGCAAGTGGGCCCGATCGGCCTCTGATTCAGGCTGAAAGGGATCCAGCATAGCCTTATTCTCCCCGGCAGTGATGACACGACGCTCAACCCCCAGCTTTTCCATCAATCCTGTGAAACCAAAGCCACCTGCCACCACACCGATGGACCCTACGATAGAGGCCGGCGATGCATGAATGGAATCCGCAGCCGCAGCAATGTAGTAGGCCCCACTGGCACCGATATCACCGATCACCGCATGCACTGGCATCCCCGGATACTGAGACTTCAGATCGAGAATGGTTTGGTACACATACTCTGACTGCACTGGGCTGCCGCCTGGAGAATTTATTTCCAACAGCACACCGCGAGCCCCAGGCGACTCAAAGGCGGCCTTTAAATTCAGCTCAATGTCATGGGCATTGGCGGGTTCGCCTGCTGCAATGACACCGTCGATAGAGACCACAGCCGTGTGTGGCCCCATCACCAAGGCATCGCCTGCGGTCAGGCTTTGCCGCCATACAAAAACACTCAACCCAATAACGTACAGAAGGGTCAGCGATTTAAAAAAGATGCCCCACCGGCGAGCCCGACGCTGCTCTTGCGTCGCTTGTGTCAGGGCGCTTTCCATAACCGCCCATACGCGATCGGAGTCCGGGGCCGCCGTCTTGTCCGACTTCACTTCACCATCTTTTTCGACCCAGGGATCTGAATTTGACACCGTACACGCCTCGTTATGAGTGAGTTAATACACTTCGGGATCGAGTCCCGCTTCTTCAAGTAGTTTAGCCATTGGATTGGGGATCGGCGCGACCACCGTGACCGAATGCCCACTGGCAGCAACAAACCCAATCGAGCGACTGTGCAAACACAGCCCATCCACACCCCGTGCACGCCACTGCGCCCGCGTGTCATCGTGCTGATATTTGCTGTCGCCAAGCACGGCGTGTTTGTGAAATGCGGTGTGCACCCGAATCTGGTGCGTGCGCCCGGTGACAGGCTCTGCCTCGATCAGAGTCCATCCGTCACCCACCTCCAAGATATGGACACGGGTCTCAGAGGGCTTGCCGCGCTCTGAGACTTGGACGAACCGTTCTCCACCTCGTTCGATCTTCTCCAGAGGGGCAGACACCTGGGTTAGATATTGCGGCCACTTCCCCGCCACCACAGCCAAGTAACGTTTTTGCAATCCCTTATCCTGATCCCGCAACTGCTTATGCAGTCTTCGAAGCGCTGCCGGCCGCCGAGCAACCAGCAAGCAACCACTGGTTTCACGATCCAAACGATGCACCAACTCCAAAAATTTCTCGTTGGGCCTTGCCAAGCGAAGTTGCTCAATCAGGCCGGTGGACAAACCAGAGCCTCCGTGTACTGCGAGACCGGCTGGCTTATTCATCACCAACAGATCCTCGTCTTCGTAAATCAGCGCATCGGACAGTCGCATCTGAATCCCGCGATGCGCCACCGGCTCGGTGGGCGGTGCCAAATTTACCGGCGGGATTCGCACCACATCGCCCGCAGAGAGTCGTGAATCCGGTTTGCACCGGCCTTTGTTGATTCGCACTTCACCGGTCCGAATCATTTTATAGAGGCGCCCTTTTGGCAGCCCCTTCAACCGGGTTGTTAGGAAATTATCCAGTCGCTGACCATCTTTACTGTCATCCACTGTCACCCATTGCACTTTATTTTCCACGCCTCTCTCCATGTTGCGTTGCCGAAAACGGAACGCACTGTTATGCTCCGTGGAGCTTGGGGTTGAGTCAAGACTCCCTCAGAGCGATACAGACCTCCGACACGTTGTCGGAGAAGAGAAACACCCGCCCGGTCTTGGCGGGCCAGCGTTGCTGGGACAAACACATACGTGTGTCGGCAGGGTCACCCTGCAACAACGAGAGATTTCGGGCTCCCAGTTTACTGGTCGAGCCCAAGTACAGTATGTCTTGTCGCTCAATCCATTCGGGTTGAGCCGTGGTTAGTATGTCTAGCCCACCGAGATCGTGGCGATCACACCGATAAGGTTGCCACTAGCATGAAGCGTATATTGATTAACGCATCGCAAGCCGAAGAAATTCGCGTTGCGATGGTCGACGGTCAGAAACTCTACGACCTCGACATTGAATCTGCCAACCGCGAGCAAAAGAAAGGGAACATCTACCGTGCCCGAATTTCTCGCATTGAACCCAGTCTTGAAGCCGCATTTATTGACTTCGGAAGCGAACGTCACGGGTTTCTGCCACTGAAAGAAATCAGCCCGGAATACTTCTACAGCGCACCCGCCGAAGGTGAGCGCGTTCGTATCGATAAAGTATTAAAAGAAGGTCAGGAGCTGATCATCCAGGTGGAAAAAGAAGAGCGTGGCACCAAAGGCGCCGCCCTCACCACCTACATCTCTCTAGCAGGCCGCTATCTGGTACTGATGCCAAACAACCCCGATGCCGGCGGCATTTCTCGCCGAATCGAGGGTGAAGATCGGGCCGAACTCAAAGACAAGTTGTCACAACTGACCATTGCACAGGGCGCCGGAGTCATCATTCGCACCGCAGGCGTAGGTCGCACTGTTGAAGAAATCCAATGGGATTTGGATTATCTCGACACTGCATGGCAAGCCATCAAAAAAGCGGCCTTGTCGGGTGTAGCCCCCTTCCTGATCTATCAAGAGTCGAATGTCATCGTTCGAGCCATTCGAGATCATTTGCGTGCCGACATCGGCGAAGTTTTGGTTGACAACACCGAGGTCTTCGAAAAAGCCAAAGACTTAGTGCAACAAGTCATGCCTTCCTTTGCGAACAAGGTGAAGCTGTACCAAGACGAAACCCCCCTATTCAACCGGTTCCAAATTGAAGGACAAATTGAATCGGCGTTTCAGCGCGAAGTTCGTCTACCTTCAGGCGGTGCCATCGTTATTGATCCAACCGAAGCCTTGGTATCGATTGATATCAACTCAGCACGCGCCACCAAAGGCGGTGACATCGAAGAAACGGCCTTGCACACCAACCTAGAGGCCGCTGAAGAAATTGCACGCCAATTGCGGTTGCGTGACATGGGCGGCCTTGTGGTGATCGACTTCATCGACATGTCGTCCAACAAAAATCAAAAGGCTGTGGAAAATCGCCTCAAAGACGCACTAAAACCGGATCGTGCACGCGTTCAAATTGGACGAATTTCACGGTTTGGCCTATTGGAGATGAGTCGCCAGCGACTCCGCCCATCGCTCGGCGAAACCAGTGGCGTAGTCTGTCCGCGGTGCCACGGTCAAGGCGTCATCCGCGATGTGCAGTCTCTGGCCCTGCAAATTCTCCGCTTGCTTGAGGATGAAGCCGTCAAAGAGAAAACAGGCGAAGTTCGCGTTCAGGCACCGGTCCCTGTGGCTACGTTCTTGTTGAACGAGAAACGTCCACAAATCGAGCAAATTCAGCGCCGTCAAAAAGTTCGGATCCTAGTCATTCCAAATCCGAATATGGAAACGCCCAATTACGATTTGCAGCGTCTCAGAGACGACGATCCACAAGTCGCTTCATTAGCGTTGTCGATTGACATCCAATCAGAGACCCCCGCGCCAGAACCTGAGTTGGTTCGCCCACAACAGGCAGAGCAGCGTGAACGCGCACTGGTCACAGACATCAAGCCGCGCACTCCGGCGCCGGTCAGCGCAACGCCGGAAACGAGCGAAAAGGCACCTGCACCGAAAGAACGAGGAGAGGCCGTTGTCGGACGCAAAGCCCGACCAAGTCACGCACGGCGCCGCCCTGCCGCCAAAGCGGCTGAGAAGCCTTCCTTCTTAAGCCGACTGTTTGGTTTATTCACCAGCCCGGCCACCGAGAGCGCACCTGGCTCTGAAGCGAAGGCAGAGCCAAAAGACACGCGGAAGCCAAAGCGAGACGGCGAACGCCCTGCTCGCAATGCGGGCCAAAAAGGACCGTCAACGGATACAGATCGCAATTCAGAAGGCGGTCAAACCGGACGTCGCCGTCGCCGTCGTAGAAATCGCAATCGGAACGATCAAGCCGTCGACACCTTAGATAACGACGCTTTGGATGTCGCGAGCCAAGAAACACCGAACTCACCGGCCAAAGCCAAGATTGATCCGGCACGCGAAGCCGCGGTTCAAGCGCACGCTGAAGACCTTAGCCCTCGGCCTAAACGGGCAGAACGATTGGCACGTGGCGAAGCCGCCATCGCTGACCAGGAAGCAAAACTTGAGGCGCACAGCACCACCTCAGGTGAGGATTTGATTGATGACGCACCGGTTCTCAACGACGGACTCATGAGCGAAGACGAAAAGCCGAAACGAAGCCGCCGTGGACGTCGTGGTTCTCGGCGCCGTGAGGACACTACCTCAGTAGACGTCATTACAGAGACTGCGGTCACCACCGAAACAGTTGATGCGGCTGACACAGCCCAAGCTGAACCCACTCTGACAGCGGCTCAACCGGCCCCTGAGGTGAGTGAGCCTGCGGACAGCATTAAAGCAGATGAACCTGCCGCCGAAACAGCCACTGAGGCACGGCCAAAGCGGGGCCGTGGTCGTCCACGAAAGGCCGACGCAGAGAAGCAAACAGCCAAAACCTCAGACAGCACAGCGGAAGCTCCCGCAGCCATTGAGCCGGCATCACCTGCGACTGAAGGGGCTGCAGAAATCTCTGCAGAAGAGCCTGAGAAGCCAAAGCGCACACGTCGCGGCAGAAAACCGAAGGCAGAGACCACAGAGGCGGTTTCCGCTGGACCGGAGACGACTGAGGCAACGCCAACCCCTGAAGCCATCAAACCGCCGGCTAAAGAACAGCCGGCTGCGGCAGAGGTCAGCGAAGCAGAACCCGCCGCTGCGGCACCTTCAGAGCCTGCCAAACCCACCCGTCGTGGACGCGGTCGTGGACGCGCTGCACCGAAGGCCGCTGCCGACGAGACAGCTGCCCCAAGCGTCTCTGACGTCAAGGCATCGTTGCTGGAAAGCGGGGAAACCGCATCGACTGAGTCTGAGGAAAAACCAAAGCGAGGACGAGGTCGCGGCCGTAAAAAGCCAGAAACGCCCCCCGCTGAAACCGAAACTCAAGCGACCGAGTAAGTCAGGCGTTAGAGCCGACCGACTTGGGTCGGCTCAATTTGTAGACTCACACCAAAGGTCTGCTTAACAGCGTCCCGGATCTGCGCGACCAATTGGCGTAGATCTGAGACGGTGCCCTCTCTGTCATTGATCAATACCAACGCCTGCTTCTCATGCACTGAGAATCCGCCGACTCGTGCGCCTCGAAGACCTAAGCGGTCGATCATCCATCCCGCAGCCAACTTACAGCCAACCGCATCGGGATAGTGAGGCATGTCCGGATAGTGAGCCAGTAACCGCTCAGCCACTTCCTGCCGAACGATCGGATTTTTGAAAAATGAACCCACATTGGGGTGTGTGTCCGGATCGGGCAGTTTGGACTGGCGAATCGAGATCACGGCCGAGGCCACATCTAAGGGACTCTCCGTAGACCCGCCGAGACGCGCAATTTCTTCTTCCAGCACCCCATACCCCACCCGCGTATTGGCGGTGGTCGACAAAGCCAGTGTGACTCGAAGCACCAAAAATCGATCCGGTTGCTCTTTGAGCAAGGAGTGCCGATACCCAAACCGCATGGATGCGCAGTCCAACTCACACACCTCATGATCGACCATGTCGTAGAGGGTGACCGACTGACAGTGATCGGAAAATTCGACCCCGTAGGCCCCTATGTTTTGTACCGGAGCCGCACCGACCCAACCTGGAATCAAGGCCAAATTCTCGAGCCCATACCAGCCTTGAGCCAAGGTGTGCTGCACCAAGCCGTGCCAGGATTCACCAGCTCCCACCTCAACCATTACACGATCCCCGTCCATCGACGCTGAGATGCCACGAATTTCTGGGCGAATGACTACTCCGTCGAAGTGAGGTTCAGCCACCACCAGGTTACTTCCCCCACCGAGGATGAGGCGCGGCTGATCGCCGAGTTCAGGTACCGACACACGGACATTGTCAATTGACGACAACCGCAATACCGATTCCGCATGCAAGGGCAACCTCAAGGTCGTCAGGGACGACAGGTCAAACATGGGATTGCTCAAATTTCGCTCGGACACGAGCTAGGTCAGTCTCAGTATCCACCCCAGGCGGAATCGGCTGTGATGTCACCGCCACTTGAATTCGGATGTCATGCTCCAACGCGCGGAGCTGCTCTAGGCGTTCATGCTGCTCAAGCGGCGTAGGATCCCAGGTGGCGAACTGCCTCAAAAACCCGGCACGATAGGCATACAGTCCAATGTGGCGAAAATGAGGTCCAAGGGCACCCTCAGGGTGACCGGGGATCAGGGCCCGTGAGAAATAAAGCGCCCGACCGCCGGCGTTAAATACCACCTTCACTTGATGTGGATCCACGAGATCTCGATGCTCTGTGATGGGCTCACAGAGTGTGGCCATGCCGGCCTCCGGACACGCTCGGAGCAGCGACGCCACTTGGTCGATGGCAGACCCAGGCAACAGAGGCTCATCCCCTTGCACATTGACCACCACCGCCTCATCAGGCAAACCAAGGCTCTCCACCACTTCAGCCAGCCGGTCGGTCCCGGTCGAATGGTCCACGGCCGTCATTAACACCTGGTCGGTGAATTGGCGTGCTCGCTCGGCAATTCGTTCATCATCCGTGGCAATCCAAACCGATTGCGCGCCAGATTCCAACGCCCGCTGAAAGACATGCCAAATCATGGGATGTCCGGCGATATCGACCAGTGGTTTTCCCGGTAACCGCGTGGATGCGAACCGCGCCGGGATCACGGCTATAAAATCACTCAACGATCGGTGCGCTCATCAGCCGTTAGGGTGCGTGCTTCATCAGCCAACATCACGGGAATACCGTCTCGTATCGGGAAGGCTAGACCATCGGCTCGACACCAAATCTCATCGCTCGCTTCCTGAAACGCCAACTCCCCTTTGCACAAAGGACAAACCAACAAACTTTTTAATTCTGGCGCGAGGCTCATACCCGTTTCCACCGTGTGAGTTTTTCAAGAATCCATGCGTCAAAGGCCGCCTGCGCTAGCTCCAATGACGCCACCCAGAAGGGCGTTTTGCGACAGTGTACCAATTTCACGGCATCCTTCTCAGTGGTTAATAATAACGGCCATTCTTCAAGATCTTTCTCGGTGTACGCGTGATGATCTGGAAACGGGTGCGCCTCTACGCTCAGCCCATGCGCTTCCAAGCCTGCAAAAAATCGGTCGGGCGCTGCGATACCGGCGACCGCATGCCAGGTGCCCTGAGCCGCCAGCTCACCAATGGGCACTCGGACCTCTGGCCGATCGGATCGATACGCCATCGCCAGTGAGGTCTCAGAAGCGAAACAAGGAACCGCTGTCTCTATGCCCAAATTTTGTAATGCCAACGCGGCATCAGACGTCCCTCTGACCACGATGGCATCCATGTGTTCAAGCGCGCTCAAGGGCTCCCGCAAAGGACCAAAAGGCAGCGGCAGCCCGTTGCCAATCCCCTGCTCAGCATGAAAGACGCAAATCGACAAATCACGCCATAAAGGCGCATGTTGCAGCCCATCGTCAGAGAGAATCACATCAACGCGATAATGATGATGCAGAAAATCTACGGCCCGCGCCCGGTCTTTACAGACCACGACCGGACAACCTGTTTGCCGATGCAGCATCAAGGGCTCATCACCCACTCGCTCAGCCCGACTGTCTGCGCGCACATCGATGGGCAAGTGTCTCGCCAAACCGCCATAGCCCCGGCTCACGATGCCTGGTTGATAACCTTCCGCCTTTAACAAGGTGGCGAGGCTACCTACCACCGGCGATTTGCCGGACCCTCCGACCACCAGATTCCCAATACAAATCACCGGGATTCCGGAAGGATGCGGTGTTGCACGGTCAATTCGAGCCCGATTTTTTGCCATCCAAGATTGGATAAAGGGCGTCATCGCTCGACTCCAGAAGGAGGCGGGACGATGCCAACGCGCGGGCCAGGAAAGTCGTTTAGTTGGCGCCCCAAAAGATTTCATGCAAACAATCCCTGTCCCATTTCGTGCAGATTCACTGGAGATTGAGTATGCTCCGCGCTGTTGAAAAGGAAAAGGATGATCCGTGTCAATTGAAGGTTGGGGAGTGGCACCTCCGTCTACCCCACTCAATGCTTGGCAAACGCTCAAAGCGAAACTGGATTTGTGGTTGGTCGATCACGGCTTCTTGCGCGTGCTGTATGCCAACCGGTTCCAACTGCCGGGACCTCTGTATCGGAGCAACCAACCCAGCGAACAACAAATTCGTCGCTACAAACAGATGCTGGGCTTAAAAACCATTGTCAATCTCAGGGGATACAACCCAACCCAAGGCCGTTACCAGCTGGAAGCCAAGGCCTGCGAAGAGGCCGGGATCACCTTAATCAATACCCGGGTGCACTCGCGAGGCTTGCCGAGTGCCGAGCAAATCAATGAACTGAAAGCCTTGATCGAAGACATCGAGACACCTGCATTAGCCCACTGCAAATCAGGCGCCGATCGAGCAGGTATTTTCGCGGTCTTGTACTGCCACTTTCGACTTGGACAACCCATCGAACAGGCCAAAGAACAGCTGCACTGGACATATGGGCACTTTAGAAGCGCTAAAACAGGGATTTTGGATCACTTCTTTGAGAGCTATCTAACCTTTAAGGCGGACCATCAAGCCGCCCACCCCGATCAAGAACCACCCGACTTTCTGACATGGGTGAACACCAAATACGATCGTGAGGCGATGGAGTGCTCGTTTACGCCGCGCGGATTCGCTTCATTCTGGGTCGACTGGGTGCTGCGCCGGGAATGAAAAACGATTTATCCACCTACGGGCGTTTAATCCGAGAAGCCCTTCCCTATTGGAAGGTCGCTGCGGTCGCCATGTTGGCCATGATCGCGACCGCAGCCATGGAACCTCTGCTTCCGGCCTTGATGGCGCCCTTGATCGATGAATCCTTGATCGACAAAGACCCCAATGCGCTGATTCAAATTCCGTTATTGATCGTCGCTGTCTTCGTTGGGAAAGGCATCTCGGAGTATGTGGCCTCCGTATCGAGCCAATACGTGGCCAATCGCACGGTGGCAGACATACGATCTGAGGTGTTTGCTGTGCAAATGGACCTCCCGATGGCCGATCATGCGGCTGAAGAAGGCGGCCGCCTGCTTTCCCGTATCACCTACGATGTGGCCCAAGTGGGCGAAGCCGTCTCCACAGCTTGGATGGTCATCATCAAAGACACGTTAATGATCATTGGACTGCTGGCCTTTTTAATTTACACCTCATGGGAGATGTCTCTGGCCTTGTTAGTCGCCGCTCCGGTGGTGTCTTATGTGGTGAAAAAAGCCAGCATCAAAATGCGCCGATCCAATCAGGCGCTGCAAACCTGGACCGGTCGCCTGACTGGGCTGATCGAAGAATCGTTACTGGCTGTCAAAGACATCAAAATTTTTGGCGGTCATGAGCGGCAACAGGATCGATTTGACGACATCAATAAACGCCTCCGCCATGAGCAGATGCGCGTGATAAAAATCCAGTCGCTCAACGTGCCTTTGGTGCAGATCTTAGCCGCCATCACCATCGGGATCGTGATTCTAATCGGCACCCAAATGAGCGCACGCGATTTATTAAGCCCGGGTGAGTTTGTCGCCTACATCACGGCGATGGGTATGATATTTGACCCGGTACGGCGATTGACTGGCGTCAACGCCACGCTTCAGCGGGGCTTGGCGGCTGCAGAGTCGATCTATTCCGTATTCGATCAACCTCTCGACAAACAACGCGCAGGATTCACAGAGCCCGCGCTGCGTCATGTGTCTCTCAAAGCCGAGCGGTTGGGTTTTACCTACCCAGATGCTGAGCAACCGGCGTTGAATGATGTGAACTTTGAGGTGCATGCCGGCGAAACCGTGGCGTTGGTGGGACCCTCTGGTTCTGGGAAGTCCTCTTTAATTGCGCTGGTGGCCGGCTTTATCGAACCGGAACAAGGTGCGATTTACATCGACCAAGACCCTGTCTCGAACTGGACACTCGCCAAACGGCGACGCCAGCTGTCCTTGGTTGGACAACAGGTGAATCTATTCGATGCCACCATCGCCGAGAACATCCGATTTGGACGGCCTGATGCGACGGATGAAGAGGTACGGGACGCCCTCAAACAAGCCCATGCCTTGGAATTTATTGACGCATTACCTGAAGGCATCCACACCCCGGTGGGGCCCTTCGGTAATAAACTATCCGGTGGCCAACGGCAGCGCTTAGCGATTGCCCGCGCCTTGATCAAAGACGCACCTATATTGCTGCTCGATGAGCCAACCAGTGCCCTGGACCATCAAAGCCGAGATCATGTGTTGCGTGGCTTGGAGAATTTAAAAGCCAATCGGACCACGCTCATCATCAGTCACCAACCAGAGACCCTCTTATCAATCGATCGAACGCTGTATCTGGTCGATGGCCGCCTAGTTGAGTCCAACGCGTAGGACGGCGCGTCCGCTCGTCCCAAACAGAACCCCGCATCAAGTCGATCCAAAGCGCACCCTGTGTATCCGTCCGCATCACCCGCGTACCGGCCCGTCGCCAGCGCTCAACCACCTCTGGATGAGGATGACCGTATCGATTCTGTGCTCCGACACTGATGAGGGCCCACTGAGCCCCAACCGCTTCGACAAATGAGGGTGAGGACCCATCACGCGCCCCATGATGTGACACCACCACCGCATCAACCTGCCCGAGTAATCCGCGATCTGCCAGCGCGCGAACCACCCAGGCTTCGGTAACCCAGTCGGCATCCCCCATTAACAGTACGGTCATGCGCTTAGTGCGGATCAGATGCACACAACTTCGATGGTTTTCGTCGGCTTTAAACAATACCCCAGTCGGCCACAGCACCTCGATGTGTACCGCCCCGACACGGCGCGCCTCACAAGGGGCCATCAGACCATCCAGGGTGCCTCCTCCCTCCACGCGCTCTGGAATTGGAGCGCTGTTTAACAGGGTGTGCAATCCACCAATATGATCCATATCCGCATGACTGATTGAGAGCGCGAGTGCCTCGGTCAAATCCAACGTACGGATGAACTGTGACACTCGAGACCAGCCATCGGGTTGGCCGGCTGCCAGATCAAATACCACTTGCTCGCGATCCACCCGCAACGTGGCTGCCGACCCCTGTCCCACGTCGTGGACGATCAGTGACGGATGCGAAGATCCCATCAAACCCCATAGACACAGAGCAAAGACGGCCCAAAGCGTGATCCGTGGCCAAGTGAAAGGCAGACACTGTATGGCGCCCCATCCAATCAGGGTCCATAACAAAAGGTGAGAGACCGGGTCGGCAAACAAGGTCAGCGACAGGGCCTCACCCACCCATGCAGTGACCCAAAAAAGTCCTGTACTAACTGCTTCAATCACCTCTTGCCAGGGGTATAACGTCAACCCAATCAAAGCCACGAGCACCAAGGGCAATAAGGGAACCACACACAAATTGGCAAGGAGGCCAAGCCATGGGTAAGTGAACCCCGATGCCACCGAAAGAACCGGTGCCATCACGGCAGAGAAGCCCAACTGCAAACGGATCAAACCCACCCACCCGGTTAACGGCCACGCCCAGTGCAATACCGCAATTAACATCACTGCACCGGCAGACATCAAAAGACCGGTCGACAAACTCGCCAATGGATCCATTATTAAAATCAATCCCAGCGTGACCGCAAGGGCGCCGGCCAAGCTAGACCGCACAAAAAATAAAGGCCATGCACTCAATACCACTGCCATCACTGAAGCGCGAATGACACTCGGGGAATACAGCGTCCAATCCGCCAACCCCCAGCCAGCGAATGCCATCACTCCAGTACGTAAAAGTAATTTCATTCGTGGGTCTCGCGGCCCTGGGATGCGCTTCAGCCCCCACCACAAACCACCCAAGACCACCCCCACATGCAGGCCGGAAATCGCCAACAAATGAGCCAAACCCAACTGTTCGAATAACAATTTAAGGTCGGGCTGCAGACTCTGCTTTTCGCCAAAAACAAGCGCCAACGCCAATCCAGACAGTGGATCTGGCCAGGCAGCCACCCGGTGATAGAGTTGCGCTCGAAGCGACGTGGTTGTCACCTGGTTCCACTGAGTCACGGTGGCACGATAATTCCAGCTCTCACCAAGGGCATGGCGGCGCGCATCGAACCCATGTGGGTTCACAAATGCAGAAATGGGCTTGATCACAAACGAACCGACAAACCGATCTCCGACGGCCAGTGCTTCGACGCCCTGAATGGAGACTGGGAACCGATCGCTCGCCAAGATCTCGGGACAATCACTGGCCAACCAATCCGCCTCAAATCGACTGTAGGCCTCAGTCACTGATAGGACTCTCACGACCTGCACTTCGCCCCGACACTGGACACTTGGCCGGTTCTCGGCCCACAAATCGGCCACTGCCTGTGAAATTCGGGCATCTTGAACCCACACCACCGCACTCAACAGGGCAAGCCCCGGTAGCCGAGAGAAAAGTGCTGCCAAGGCCAACAAACCCAGTCCAAAAGCCGACAAAGGGTTTGGAAACCAAGGCAAAGTGCTTACAATTAAGATCTTTAACAGCATGCAAGAAGCATGCGTCAGGAGAGCAACGGCTGTGTCAGCACCCGCCAATAGGGGCTGTCAGCGCGCGACAAGCAGGTCATGCCAAAAAAGTTAGTCACCCGAATCATGCTAAGCCCGGACAAGTTGACGCATTTTCGTCAGCTTGGCTGGGTGGGCCGTCAGGTCTTTGCTGAGGACTTGTGGCATCTGAATCGCCGGTCGGTGGCGCTGGCGTTCCTTAATGGGATTTTCTGGGCTTGTATGCCCATGCCATTTCAAATGGTGGCTGCGGCGGTCTGCGCGATCTTAATTCGTTGCAACGTCCCTTTGTCTTTGGGTCTCGTATTCCTCACCAATCCAGTGACCATGCCGCCCTATTTTACCGGCGCCTATCAACTCGGAGCCTACGTATTGGGTGCCGATATGATTTCTTGGCCAAACGAATTCTCTTTTGCCTGGATCGGGGAGCAGTTCAATTTGGTCTGGTGGCCGCTTCTCACAGGCTCTTTGATCATCGGCGTCAGCGCCAGCGCACTCGGGTATTTGGTCATCCGCGTATGGTGGTCATTGCAAATCCGAAAAAACTGGTCCGATCGCAAAAAACGGATGCTTACGGTGTTTCCAAAACCCCGTGATGCAGCGCTAGGCAACGATCGCCCTGAGTCGCCACCCGGCGATCGTGGGTAACAATCAGCAAACTCGTTCCCTTTTTGTCAGCGACCGACATCAACATGGACAGCACAGCATCGGCGGTGTCTTCGTCCAAGTTACCCGTGGGCTCATCCATCAACAAAACACGAGGTTCGGCAGACAGCGCGCGGGCAATCGCCACTCGCTGACGTTCGCCCCCGGACAATTCGCCAGGGCGATGAATCGCCCGATCGGATAATTGGACATCTGCCAACAACTCACGGGCTCGATGCTCCGCGTCTTTGACAGATACCCCGGATAACATCGCAGGCAGCATCACGTTCTCAAGCGCCGTGAACTCGCCGAGTAGATGATGAAATTGATACACGACACCGATGGTATCTCGGCGCCACTTCACTCGCTCTGCCTCCCCCATCGTCTCGACTGACCGACCGAGCCAAGAAACCGAGCCCGAAGAGGGCAGCAATAGACCCGCTAAAATATTCATCAGCGTGCTTTTTCCAGAGCCGCTTCGGCCGACCAATGTGACTTTCTCACCGGCGGCCAGCTCAAAATTTACGCCATTGAGTACCAATACAGCCTCTGATTCCGAACCGTATTGAAACCGCACATCGGTCAGTGCAAGGACGGGACTAACGCTCATGATTCAATACCTCAGCAGGCACAATCTGACTCGCTTTTAGCGCGGGATACAGGGTAGCCAAGACGGACAAAACCACGCTTAAAAGCCCCACAGACCACACATCACTCCAACGGAGTTCGCTTGGTAAATCCGATATAAAATAAGCACTTGGATTAAAAAGATAAAAACCAAAGGCAGATTCTAGCCATTGCAAAATAGGGCTAATAGCGAGCGCCAACGGCACCCCTAGGGCGATACCGAGCACGGTGCCAATCACACCCACCACTGAGCCTTGGACGATAAATACCCCCATGATGCCCCGAGGACTCAGACCGATGGTCTTTAAAATCGCGATATCCGTGCGCTTATCAGTCACCACCATGACCAGCGTCGACACGATGTTAAATGCAGCCACCGCAATGATCAGCGTTAAAAGCAGTGCAATGAGCGTTTTCTCAAGCTGAATGGCTTCAAAGAGGTTGCCTTGAGTGCGTGTCCAATCTTGAAAACGAATCGGGATCCCGAGCTCGGTACTGACCGCTTGCGCCATCGGACGAATAACCATGGGCGCATCAAACAAATTATCGAATTGCAGTCTAAGCGCAGCCACCCCCTCGCCCAACCGAAACAGTCGAGCGGCATCTTGAAGCCCAACATAAACAAGTTGGTTATCCAACTGCGCACCGACCTCAAAGATCCCCACCACAGTCAACCTTTTCAGTCGCGGGGTGACACCGGCCACACTGAAGGTCGCCTCGGGAATGAGGAGCGTGACGGATTCACCACTGATGACCCCGAGTTGTGCCGCGACACCGGCGCCGAGGACGATACCAAACGACCGATCGGACAACGCGGAAAATTCACCCTGAACCATATGCTTAGGCACGATCGAGACCGAGGATTCCTGGTTTGGATCGACACCTAGCACAGCCACCGATGCCGTCCGTCCGTTGGCAACCAAAAGCCCTTCACCCTGATTTAAAGGCGCCACACCCTGTACTTCAGGCATCTGGTTCAACACATCAGCCGCCTCAGCCCAATCGGCCCGAGCCGACTCAAACTCAACCAACGCATGAGGCACGGTACCTAAAATGCGGGTTCTCAATTCACGATCAAAGCCATTGAGGACAGACAGCACGAGAATCAATACAGCCACGCCTAGGGTCAGGCCTGCCATCGAAACCGCAGAGATAAATGAAATAAAGTGGTTCCGTCGCTTTGCGCGGGTGTATCGGAGACCAATGCAAACAGGTAATGGATTGAACATCATCCAAGTGTAACTGGACTCATGCTACAGTTTGCAAAACTTTGAAGGGAAATTGATGAACGCACTGATTCTAGCCGTTGCCGCTTTGATTTTTTGCCGATTGATGAAAACCGATCGGATCGAGCCCTATCGACAAAAAGTCACGGGGTGGGTCGAGGCCATGACCGACCGCTTACCCAACAGCGCCCGCTTGCCAGTGGTCGTCGGAGGCTCAGTGGCTTTGGGTGCGATCGTTGCCTATTTACCGCTGATCGGCGCACTTGCCACTTTTGCAGCCCTGGTAATCGTGTTGCGTTATGGCGATGTCCTCGAGTCCGCGCAGGCCATTTTGACCGAATTACGCAGCGGCTCTTTTTCCCAAGCGCAGTTGATCTTGAGCGAGTTCTCAGCCACCGATGCCAGCCAACTGGATGAAAACGGCGTCTCGCGAATTACGGTCGAGACTCAAATTCTGAAGCTCGCCACCGGCGTGTTCATCCCGTTGGCCTGGTTCGCGCTGGGGGGACTGCCCGGGTTGCTGCTGTATTGGAGTTCGAGCGTGATTGCGCATCGAGACGGTTCCGGTGAAACCTCCAGTCGTTGGCTCAGTTTATTGAACTGGGTCCCGCTTCGCGTATTGGCCTTCACACTCGGCCTCATGGGTGATCGGGAGAAATCTCGTTCGCTGTGGCGACTCCGTGCCAACGACTTCTCAGACCCTGAAGCCGGCATCCTGATTGCCGCAACAGCAGGCGCTTTGCGAGTAAAACTGGGCGGCTCACGGGCGGTCGCAGGCATCATCCGGCAAGAACCCTTAGTGGGCGATGGCGATGACGCGGCCCGCTACCACATCGAAGAGATGCAATCCTTAGCCGAGCGGACCCTGCTTTTGTGGGCGGTCGCGGGCTTGGTCATCACCGCGCTCTAACTCCACCCGATGGCCGCCGGTTAGGCCACAGAGCGCTTGGCCGCCTGCAAGGTGTTGGCCAACAGGCAGGCAATAGTCATTGGACCTGGGCCTCCGGGGACCGGCGTCACCGCGCCGGCGACGTCCAAGACCGCATCAAAATCGACATCACCGACCAACTTCGGTTGTCCCGCGGCATCTTCGATACGGTTGATCCCCACATCCAAAACCACTGCACCGGGCTTGATCCAATCGGCTTTAACCATCTGTGGACGTCCCACGGCAGCGATCAAAATATCTGCTTGGCGGCAAAGTCCCGGCAGATCATTGGTCTTTGAGTGCGCCACGGTCACGGTAGCGGATTCATTGAGCAGAAGGGCCGCCATCGGCCGCCCCACAATATTTGAGCGCCCAATCACGACCGCATGTTTGCCGGCAATGTCAGGGCAAACGGATTTTAAAAGCTTCAAGCAACCAAGCGGAGTACACGGGACGAACGGCCGCCCACCCGTCCACAGTTCCCCAACATTGGCCGTGTGGAAGCCATCGACGTCTTTCGCGGGGTCAATCGATTCGATCACATCCTTCGCATCCAAATGCCCAGGCAAGGGCAACTGCACCAGAATGCCGTGCACCTCTGGGTCCTCATTGAGCGAACGAATCAAACGGAGCAACGACTCCCGTGTGGTGTCTTTCGAGAGCACATGATGAAACGACTTCATGCCACAGGCTTCAGTCTGTTTCACCTTATTGCGCACATACACTTCACTCGCCGGGTCTTCACCGACCAGAACCACAGCCAAACCTGGGGTCACCCCATGGGTTGCTTTCAGCTCAGCCACGCCGGTCGCCACCTCTGCACGCACCTGCTCTGCCATCGCCTTACCGTCGATTCGGATTGCTGTCATTTCAACACCACCGTTTTATGTCCATTTAGAAACACCCGATGCTCACTGTGGGCCTTCACCGCACGAGCGAGTGCATAGTTCTCCATATTCCGGCCCACTGCCTGAAGTGCATCAGGTCCCTGCGTGTGGTCTACCCGCGCGACCTCTTGATCGATAATCGGCCCCTCATCCAAATCCGCCGTCACGTAATGGGCCGTTGCACCAATGGCTTTCACGCCCCGCTCGTAGGCTTGATGGTAGGGACGCGCGCCCTTGAAGCTAGGTAAAAACGAGTGATGAATATTGATGCAGCGACCGGCTAAGTCACGACACAACTCATCGGACAAGATCTGCATATACCGAGCTAACACCACCAGCTCAACGTCTGACGTTTCAATCAGTTCCCGGATTCGCTCCTCTTGCAATGCTTTGGTGCTCAGCTGACTTTTACCCTTGGGCAGCACCTCATACGGAATCTGATGGAAACGGCTCAAGGGCTCCAAGTCCGGATGGTTCGATGCCACACAGGTGACATCCAGGTTCAGCTCACCAGTCGCGCGTCGATACAACAAATCGTTTAAGCAATGGTCGAACTTAGACACCAAAATCAGCGTTTTGTGACCTATGCTTGGATCAATGAAACGCCAATCCATATCAAAGCGTGTCCCGACGGCCCGAAAACGCTCTGAGAGCGTTTCCGGCGTCATCTCAGACGACGGCGCGTAAAACTCGGCGCGGCAAAAGAAGCGTCCGGTTTGCAGGTCATCAAACTGAGACAGCTCAGTAATAAAACAGGCTTCGTCGGCGAGAAATCCGGTGATGGCCGCCACCAAGCCCGTCCGTCCCGGACAGGTAATCCGAAGCAGCATCCGTGCGTTTTGTTCCATCGCAGACCTCAGGCTTTAGGCAGGGTGACACCCTGCTGACCCTGATACTTTCCACCCCGATCCTTATACGTGGTGATACAGCGTTCATCGGACTGGAAAAACAGCATCTGCGCCACACCCTCGTTGGCGTAGATTTTGGCCGGCAAGTTGGTGGTATTGGAAAACTCCAACGTCACATGACCTTCCCACTCAGGCTCGAGTGGCGTCACGTTCACAATGATGCCGCACCGCGCATAGGTGGACTTCCCTAAACAAATGGTCAATACATCTTCTGGTATCTTGAAATACTCCACCGTTCGAGCCAGCGCAAAACTGTTGGGCGGAATGATGCATACGTCCGACTGAATATCGACAAAGCTTTTGTCGTCAAAGTTTTTCGGGTCCACCACAGCCGAGTGGATATTGGTGAAGACTTTGAACTCATCGGCACACCGCACATCGTAGCCATAGCTCGAAGTGCCATAGGAAATCAGTTTGTGGCCGTCCCGCTCTCGAATTTGGCCGGGTTCAAAGGGCGAAATCATTTCTTTTGACTCAGCCATCTGCTGAATCCAACGATCGGATTTAATGGTCATGAATTACTCGTCAGTCCCTTGGGTTTTAGTGATTAATCCGCCTTCGGCAGCGCCGGCTGGCGTCACCGTCAGTCGGGCGCCCACTCGGCGGGCAATGTCTCGATAGGCTTGGGCCACAGTGCCGTCCGGCTCACTGATCACAGGCGGCTTACCGCGATCGGTCAGCTCACGAATACTCAAGTCGAGCGGCAACGCCCCTAACAATTCGGTGTCGTATTCTGACGCAATTCGCTCACCCCCGCCCTCACCAAATAGGTGTTCGGTGTGACCGCACTGAGAGCAACGGTGCAATGACATATTCTCAATGACGCCCAACACAGGGACATTCACACGGCGGAACATTTCGATCCCCCGGCGCGCGTCCAACAACGCAATGTCCTGCGGGGTGGTGACCACGATGGCGCCATTGACCGGCACCTGCTGACTCAGCGTCAGCTGAATATCGCCTGTGCCGGGTGGCAAATCGATAATAAGGTAATCCAGATTGCCCCAATTGGTCTGTCTTAGCATCTGTGTAAATGCACCGCTGACCATGGGGCCACGCCAAATGGTCGGTGACCGCTCATTTAACAAAAACGCCATCGACATAACCGGCATACCGTGCGCAATGACCGGGTCAAAGGTTTTTCCATCATGCGTTTCAGGGCGCTTACCTTGGACCCCTAACATGAGCCCTTGCGACGGGCCGTAAATGTCAGCATCTAACAGGCCCACGCGAGCCCCTTCAGCCGAAAGTGCCAGCGCCAAATTGACGGCGGTCGTTGATTTGCCCACACCGCCTTTACCCGAGGCCACACAAATCACCTGACGCACACCAGGCAAGGCCTCTGTACCCTCCCGAGCCGGCATCATAGGCACTTCGTGCAACACACGAATGAACGCGCTGGATACGTCTTTTAGGGATTCCAGTTGCGGCTTCAACTGTTTCACGAGCGAACGTGTCATGCCGGCCAACGGATATGGAAAGGTTAGATCGACCTCGAGCTCTCCATCACTTAACTCACAGCGCGTCAGGACCCCCGACTCAGCCAAATTGAGATCGCGATAAGGATCCTCATATTCGGAAAGGATCCGTAGGATGCGGGGGGTGAGGTCTGAGGACAAATTACGCTCCGTTTCTTTATCAATCGGCGAAATAAAAGGTCAGTGCCGGTATACTTCCAGATCCACTTGCTTAACTGTCACAAGGAAATCGTTCTGTGCCAACTCCACAACGCACCATTCTTGTAACCAGCGCGTTGCCCTATGCAAACGGCTCCATCCATTTGGGCCACATGCTTGAGTATATTCAGACCGATATTTGGGTGCGATTCCAAAAACAAAGTGGACACCGGTGTATCTATGTATGTGCCGATGATGCACACGGTACCGCAATTATGCTCAGGGCAGAATCCTTAGGCATCACCCCAGAGGCATTGATTGCCGACGTCAAAGCCGAACACGAGTCTGATTTTCGAGATTTCTTGATTGGGTTCGATCATTATTCATCGACCCATTCAGACGCCAACCGGCATTATTCCGAGCTGATCTATCGCCGAGTGCGAGACGCAGGCGGCATCGCAGTGCGCACTATTTCTCAATTGTTTGATCCAGAAAAGCAGCTATTTCTGGCCGACCGATACGTTAAAGGCGACTGTCCAAAATGCGGTGCAGCGGATCAGTATGGGGACAACTGCGAGGCGTGTGGTGCCACCTATGAAGCCCGCGAACTCAAAAACCCAAAGTCGACTCTCTCCGGCGCCGCACCCGTTTTAAAAGACAGTGAACATCTATTTTTCGAGCTTGGCCAACACAGTGAATTCCTAAAGGAGTGGACTCGATCTGGACGTCTACAACCCGAAGTGGCTAATAAACTCAACGAATGGATAGAAGGTGAAGGCGGCTTGAAGAGCTGGGACATCTCAAGGGACGCGCCCTACTTCGGCTTTGAAGTCCCAGATCACCCAGGGACCTATTTCTACGTATGGCTCGATGCCCCCATCGGCTACATGGGCGCTTTCCAAGAATGGTGTGATAGAAACGGATTTGATTTTGATTCGGTATGGCATGCCGACAGTGAGGCCGAGGTCTATCACTTCATCGGAAAGGACATCGTCAATTTCCATTGCCTGTTTTGGCCTGCCATGCTGAACCAAGCCGGATTCCGCACACCAACCGGAGTCAATGTGCACGGATTTGTGACCGTGGATGGGCGAAAAATGTCGAAATCACGGGGTACGTTCATCAAAGCGCGGACCTACCTCGATTCCTTGAACCCAGAATATTTACGCTATTACTTTGCCACCAAGCTGTCTGCACGGGTGGAGGATATCGACCTGTCGCTCGAAGACTTTGTGCAAAAAGTAAACTCAGACTTGGTGGGCAAGTGGGTCAACATCGCGAGTCGTACCGCCGGATTTATTCATAAGCGATTTGATGGACGGCTGGCCGACAGTTTGGCTCATCCAGCGCTTATCGAGGCCATTCGGGGTCGGGCTGACAGCATTCGGCACGCCTATGAAACGCGTGAATTTGGCAAGGCCATGCGGGACATCATGGCACTCGCAGACGACACCAACGCTTGGATTGCAGAGACCGCACCCTGGCAACTAGCCAAGTCCGATGAGACGCTGGATGAGGCGCATCGGGTCTGCACGACGGCACTCAATGCATTTCGTTTACTCAGCCTATACTTAGCCCCAGTGATGCCTCAGTTGGCCTCTAAGGTGGCCAGCTTCTTAAACGTTCAGTCGCTTAACTATGACACACTAGATGATGTCCTCCTTGGGCATGCCATCGCACCCTTCGAGCCGCTTGTCACCCGTATCGAAATGAGTCAGGTTCAGGCCATGATTCAACCGGATGAGCCACAATCTCAGGCCCCTGACACAGAATCGTCAACGTCGGCTATGGAGCCCATCGCGCCCGAATGCAGTATTGATGATTTTCTCTCGATCGACCTCCGTGTGGCCCGAATCACCGAGGCAACAGCCGTCGAAGGGGCAGACAAATTACTTCGGTTAACCCTCGATTTGGGAGGTGAAACTCGTCAGGTATTCAGCGGCATCAAGGCCGCGTATGCCCCAGAGGATTTAACAGGCCGCCTTACCGTCATGATTGCTAACTTAGCGCCTCGCAAGATGAAATTCGGCATATCCGAAGGCATGGTATTGGCTGCGGGCCCGGGTGGGTCTGACATTTATCTATTGTCACCGGACTCGGGGGCCATCCCCGGCCAGAGGATTCGATAAATGGAGCATCAAACAAAAGGCCTCATCACCGAAGCCGGTACCGATCGCTTTTACAACGCGGTTTCGGTTGACGGTCATGACTTTGCCATGGACGAGCCCATCGAAATGGGCGGCACGGACCAAGGGCCGAGCCCTTTTGCGATGGTGGTAGCGGCCTTGGGGGCCTGCACCAATATGACACTTAGAATGTATGCCGACATGAAACAGTGGCCACTGGATCAGGTGCAAACCGAGGTCGTGCACACACCGAGCAAAGAAGGTCATCACTTTACGCGGGCGATCACCCTCGAAGGGACGCTCGACGCCAGTCAGCGGGCCCGCTTGTTAGAGATCGCCAACAAGTGCCCGGTTCACAAATTGCTCGAGGGACAGGCCACAGTCGAATCCGTGTTGGCCGAGGAGGCCTCTTGACTGAATTGCTGCTGATCGTCATCTCAGCAGCACTGGTCAACAACTTTGTGCTGGTCCAGTTTTTAGGGTTATGTCCTTTTATGGGCGTGTCGTCTCGCATTGAGGGCGCGCTGGGTATGTCGCTGGCAACCACCTTCGTGCTGACCCTGTCTTCCGTCGTGGCCTACAGCATCCAGTCGTTCATTCTCGCCCCGTTGGATGCGCTGTGGCTCCGCACCCTGGCTTTTATCGTCGCCATTGCACTGGCCGTTCAGGTCACGGAAATGGTGATTAAAAAATCCGCCCCTCTGTTGCATGCCGCGCTCGGCATCTACCTCCCGCTTATTACCACCAACTGTGCGGTGTTGGGTGTGGCCTTATTGAATACACAGCGCGCACATAGTCTGGCGGAATCCGCATTTTACGGCGCAGGTGCAGCGATTGGTTTCTCACTGGTTTTGGTCTTATTTGCAGGCGTCAGAGAACGTATCGCTCTGGCCAATGTCCCTGCACCCTTTCAAGGAGCTTCCATTGCGTTAATCACGGCCGGTTTTATGGCGCTTGCCTTTATGGGCTTTAGCGGGATGATTCGATTATGAGCCTTCAATGGATGCAAATGGGCTCGGGGGTCATCGGGCTCACGCTTCTGACACTGGCCGGCGGGCTGCTCCTTAGCTGGACGGCCAAACGCTTTAGGGTGGCTGGCGACCCCTTAGTGAACTCCATTGACCAACTCCTACCTCAAACCCAATGCGGTCAGTGCGGCCACCCGGGGTGTCGACCCTATGCCGAGGCAATCGCTCAGGGTGAACCCATCAACCGATGCCCTCCGGGCGGACAAGAGACCGTCGATCGACTGGCCGAGCTCTTAGGGCAAGAGACCCTACCCCTCGATGCGGATCCGGATACGGTTGCAACCGACACCGTGGCGTTCATTATCGAATCCGAGTGCATTGGCTGCACCAAGTGCATCCAGGCCTGTCCGGTCGATGCCATCATCGGTGCGCCGAAATTGATGCATACCGTGGTCTTCGATTTATGCACTGGATGCGATCTTTGCATTGCGCCTTGCCCGGTCGACTGCATCGAGATGATTCCTCGGCCTAAACCGGAAAGTGCGGTTTTACCCACTGCCCCACAGTTACTGGCAACCGATCGACAGGGTGTGATTGGAGGTCTGCATGGCTGAATGGCAGATCCGTCACACCGAGGCGCGGCTGCGTGGCGGCATCTATCCGGAGACATTTAAAGCATTGTCTGCAGGCAAACCCCTGCGTCAACTGCCCAACCCTGGCGCATTGATCTTTCCGGTGCATCACTCAGGCGGTGGCGAAGGCACGGTATTGGTCAAAGAGGGGCAATCGGTCCGACAAGGTACGCCCTTGATCGAAACCGTGTCAGGTGTCCTACACCGAGCCTCGCGCTCTGGTGTCATTTCATCCGTGGCGCCGCATCCGACTTTAGCCACCGGCGATACACCGAGCCTCTGCGTTCATCTCACGCCAGACCCGCAGATCGAGACAGAGAGATGCTTACCCATAGAACCCAGCCCCTCAGCCGACATGTTGGTTCACTTGGCCAAAGATGCCGGACTGATTGGTTTAGGCGGCGCTGGCTTCCCCAGCCACCAGAAATGGCTTGGGCAAAGACACACCCTTTTGATCAATGCAGCCGAATGCGAACCCTATCTCACAGCGGACGATACGCTCTTGCGGCACTTTGCAGACAAGGTGGTGATGGGCGCTGATGCGCTGGCCACTGCCTTTGAAATTCCGCGGGTGGTGATCGGCATCGAAGACAATAAACCGGAAGCACAGGTCGCTTTGCAACAGGCCGTCCTCGATCTTAAAAGCACACGGTTATTCGAATGCGTGGTCATGGAAACTAAATACCCCTCAGGCGGTGAACGGCAACTGATCGCGCTGACTCTGGGGCAAGAGGTGCCCTCTGGGCAGCGCCCTTCGGATCTAGGCATCGTGGTTCATAACCCAGGCACCTTAGCTGCCCTAGCGGATGCCTTGGCAGGCTTGCCACTGATCGAACGCATAGTCACCGTGACAGGGCCTTCGATTGAGCAACCCCAAAACTGGCTGGCGCCCATCGGCACTCCCGTATCCCATCTTTTGGAAATCAGCGGGCTCCTGAATCCCGACGCCCGCATCACCCTCGGTGGCCCGATGATGGGCCGTCCGATTGAGGCCTTGGCAGCTGGCATCACCAAGACCACTCATTGCCTCCTAGCCCGTCCAAAGACTGGTTGGCAAGCAAGCCCCTGCATTCGATGTGGCGCATGTGCCGACGCCTGTCCGGTGGATCTACAACCGCAACAGCTGTATTTCGCTTTAGAGGGCCACGCGCTGTCCTTGGCGAACCATGAAGGCCTTAGTGATTGCATCTTATGTGCCGCCTGCAATGCCGTCTGCCCCGCCTCGATTCCACTGGCCGAAACCTTCGCCCTGGGTCGGCATGAGTTGAAAGAGCGACAACAGAGCCAAGCGCGGGCCGATGCTGCACGGGTTCGATTTGAAGCGCGCACTGAGCGCCTTGAACGCGTAGCGGAAGAACAGGCCAAAAAGCGTGAAGCACGACGCCAAGCGAGCCGTGACTTGTTGGCCAAAGCACGCCTTGCACGGGAGACATCCGACTCATGATGGGATTGCGCTCACCCGGCATTATGGCTTCGGTCCTACTGGCATTGTTGCCTGGGATGATGACCGCCACATGGGTCTTTGGCCCTGGGGTGTTGCTGAACGTACTGACAGCGACTGCGGTCGCGTGGGTGACCGAAGCGATTTGCCTACGTTTGAGGGGTCAGCCGGTGATGGCTCGACTCGGTGACCACTCCGCGCTCTTAACTGGCTGGTTATTGGCATTGGCTCTTCCGCCTGCAAGCCCTATCTGGTTAGTGGCCGCAGGCGTCGCAGCCGCCGTCGGGCTGGGTAAACACCTCTATGGGGGGCTTGGGCAAAACCCGCTAAATCCGGCCATGCTCGGATACGCCCTGTTGCTGATCTCCGCTCCGGTTTCCATGACGACGTTGTGGCTTGAGCCCTGGGCTGCCCTCGGTGCCTCCGATGCGCTTGCGGCCTGGTTCGGTCACGCCCCAGATGCACGCACCGGAGCCACCATTTTAAATCTCTATCGACATGAATTCGTCGCGTTAACCGCCCCTGAAATTCAAAACCACCCGATGCTGTCAGGATCGTCCCTAGGAGTCGCAGCAGGCACTGAATGGGTGGCTTTAGCGTACGCACTCGGAGGATTGTGGTTACTTCGCCAGAATATAATGACGTGGCACGCGCCCCTTGGCTTTTTAATCGGACTGCTGTTGCCGGCTGCGTTTTTTGCGGTCGATGCCGATGCCTCAACCCCCTTAAGCGCCCACCTGCTTGGAGGTGCCACGCTCTTTGCCGCATTTTTCATTGTGACCGATCCGGTGTCTGGGGCCACCAGTCCCAGAGGACGCCTGTGGTTTGGACTCGGCGTCGGTGTTCTCACCTACACCATCCGCATGGCAGGCCAATACCCCGAGGGGGTGGCCTTTGCGGTCCTATTGATGAACTTTGCGGTGCCACTGATCGACCACTACACACGACCTAGGATTCTTGGGCGTGAAGCCTCCGTGAAAGGCAGTGGAGGCATCCAATGACGATCCGATTGGCTCTCGTGGGGTTTTTGACCAGTGCGCTCGTCGGGGCCGTCTACGTCCTGACCCTACCGGCCATCGAATCAGCCCGAGAGTTCGCTCGACAAGCCTTGCTTCGGGAAGTCTCTGCACCGTTATTGAATGACGGTCAGTTTGGCCCGTCGGCTGAGATCCAATGGCATCCAGACGCGCCCGAGGCGCTGTCGTTTAACTCGACGGTGACCCCGATCTTAGCGGGTCAAACGACGATCGGCTTTATTCTTCCCCTTCGAACCACTGAGGGGTACAGCGGCACCATCGATTTGCTGTTGGCCATTGATTCAAATGCTCGGATTGTGGGACTCCGCACACTTGCGCATCGAGAAACGCCCGGGTTAGGCGACTCGATTGAATTATCGAAGAGTGAGTGGATTTTAGATTTTGACGGGCTCGCTTTTTCAGACCTCGCGCCAAGGGATTGGACCGTTAAGAAAGACGGCGGTTATTTTGACAGTTTCACCGGTGCGACCATCACCCCGCGCGCAGTGATCGACGCGGTGGCCGTATCGTTAGCCTATCTCGAACAGAAACCCACCGAGGTATTTGATGCACGCTGATATTTGGATCAAAGGCCTTTGGCGACAGAACCCGGGCTTAGTACAGCTCTTGGGGTTATGCCCTCTGTTGGCGGTCTCAAATACGGTGGAAAATGCTCTGGGCTTGGGACTCGCCACACTGTTTGTGCTGGTGCTCTCCAATGCGACGATCAGTTTGATTCGTCACGCGGTGACCGAGCACATCCGCCTTCCCGTGTTTGTCTTGATTATCGCCGCCTTAACCACGTGCGCAGAATTGTTGGTTCAGGCATTTCATTATCCGCTGTATCAAACGCTCGGCATCTTTCTGCCCCTAATCGTGACCAACTGTTTGATTCTGGGGCGTGCCGAAGCACTCGCCCGCAAAGAGTCGGTGTGGATTAGCACGCTCGATGGATTGGCCCAAGGGATTGGATTTTTAGCGGTACTGGTAGCCCTCGGCGCTCTGCGCGAGGCCCTCTCTGGCGTGCTTCTCCTCGCGGCTCTTCCACCGGGAGCGTTTATCGCGCTCGGGCTTTTGGTTGCAGCACATCGAGGCATCCAACTGCATTTGAATCGGACGCGAGCGGCGGACACTGGCTCGAGCGCACGAGCACGCCGCGTCCGCACCACGGGAGACATCTCATGAACTCGTCGATTCGCACCGAAATATTCGAGCGATTCAAAGCAAATAATCCACAGCCGACCACCGAACTGGAATGGTCAACGCCCTTTGAGCTGGTGATTGCTGTATTGCTGTCGGCGCAAGCCACAGACGTCTCGGTAAATCTCGCGACACGGAAATTATTTGCCAAAGCCAATACGCCCGAGCAGATGCTGGCACTCGGCCTCGATGGGGTGAAAGACTGCATCAAGACCATAGGGCTCTTCAATGCCAAGGCTGAGCACATCATGAAGACCTGCCTTTTGTTGCTTGAAAAGCACGGCGGTCAGGTACCCAACACACGAGAAGCGCTTGAGGCGCTTCCGGGCGTTGGACGCAAGACAGCCAACGTGGTTTTAAATACTGCCTTTGGGGAACCCACCATGGCGGTCGATACGCATATTTTTAGAGTCTCAAATCGTACGCGCATCGCCCCGGGTAAAAACGTCAGAGAAGTCGAAGATCGCCTGGTTCGGCTGATCCCCAAACCGTTCTTACACGATGCACACCATTGGCTGATTCTGCATGGCCGCTATGTCTGCAAGGCTCGGAAACCAGACTGTGGCAACTGTCTGATTTCCGATTTATGCGAGTACAAAGCCAAGGTCGGCCTTTAACGTAAGGAGCGACCTTTTTTCGCCGCAGTACGGAGACGCAACGCGTTCAGCTTAATAAAGCCCTCAGCGTCTTTCTGGTTGTAGGCACCGGCATCGTCTTCAAAGGTGGCGATGGCCTCGTCAAACAACGATTGATCGGACCGACGTCCGGTCACCATCACCGACCCTTTATAGAGCTTCAAGCGCACCTCACCGTTGACGACCGCCTGGGATGCGTCGATGGCCTGTTGCATCATCAAACGCTCAGGCGACCACCAGTACCCGTTGTAGATCAACTCTGCGTATTTGGCGATCAAGGAGTCTTTGAAGTGAGCCACTTCGCGATCCAACGTGATTGACTCCAGTGCACGATGGGCTTTCAGCATGATGGTTCCGCCTGGGGTTTCGTAGCACCCGCGTGACTTCATGCCCACATAGCGGTTTTCCACAATATCCAACCGACCGATGCCATGCTTACCGCCGAGTTCGTTGAGTTTGGCCAGCAAAGTCGCCGCCGACAGACGCTCGCCGTTAATCGAGACGGGGTCGCCGTTTTCGTAGCCGAGCACAATGTCCTCAGCCTGATCAGGGGCCGCTTCCGGGGATACCGACCAACGCCACATCGACTCTTCAGGTTCCGCCCAAGGATCCTCTAACACAGCCCCTTCGTAACTGATGTGCAACAGGTTGGCATCCATCGAATAGGGGCTCTTGGTACCCCGCTTTTGTTCAACTGGGATGTTGTGTGTGTCGCAATAGGCTAAGAGCGTTTCGCGTGACGTCAGATCCCAATCACGCCAGGGTGCGATGACCTGCACATTCGGGTTCAAAGCATAGGCGCCTAGCTCAAAACGTACCTGATCGTTGCCTTTACCGGTTGCGCCATGACTGATCGCATCGGCCCCAGTTTCTTCGGCAATCTCGACCAAACGTTTGGCAATCAAAGGTCGGGCAATCGATGTGCCAAGCAAATATTCGCCTTCGTAGATGGTGTTGGCGCGGAACATCGGGAAGACATACTCAGAGACAAACTCTTCGCGCAAATCTTCGATGTAGATCTCTTTCACGCCCAAGGCTTCCGCCTTGGCCCGAGCCGGTTCAACTTCCTCCCCTTGGCCCAAATCGGCGGTAAAAGTCACCACCTCGCAGCCATAGGTCTCCTGCAGCCAACGTACGATGACGCTGGTGTCCAAGCCACCCGAATAGGCCAATACGACTTTGTTGATTTGCGACATGTGTCAGGTTCCACGCAGTTAAGTAAAGGGCGCGTATCATACCAGAGTGCGTGAAAAACCGAGAGCCACGCCACAATCTCAGGGCATCCTCCGAGCGATTCGAAGCAGATTCCTCTACAATGCGTGGGGACTTAAAGGAGCACGCTGTGGAACTGACCATCATTCGACCTGACGACTGGCATCTTCACTTACGGGATGGCGCATGCCTCGCTACCACTGTGCCCGATACGGCCCAAAGTTTTGCGCGCGCCATTGTCATGCCGAACCTCAAACCACCGGTCGCAACAGTTGCACAGGCAGTGGCCTATCGGGAGCGCATCCTAAACGCGTTGCCCGAAGGCATGACGTTTGACCCTTTGATGACCCTCTATCTGACACCTGAATTGTCTCCGGACATTATTCGTGAAGCTGCTGAGACTGACTGTATCCATGGCGTGAAACTCTATCCCAAGGGTGCGACCACCAATTCAGATGCCGGTGTGTCCGGGTTGGATGACATGATGGCAACCCTTGAGACCATGGCCGAGGTCGGATTGCCCTTACTGGTCCATGGTGAAGTCACCGATCGAGAAATCGATATCTTTGATCGTGAAGCGGTCTTCCTTGAGCGAACACTCAGTCCCCTGATGGCACGCATTCCAAACTTGCGAGTGGTGTTGGAGCACATCACCACAGAGGATTCCGTTGAGTTCGTCAAGGCACACCCTGAGATGGGCGCGACCATTACCGCCCACCACCTGCTCTATGAGCGAAATGACATGCTGGCCGGTGGCATCCGACCGCACCTGTATTGCCTGCCGATTCTGAAGCGAAGCAAACACCGCGATGCACTCATTGCAGCAGCCACCTCTGGGTCCCCCCAGTTTTTCTTAGGCACCGACTCCGCACCCCATGCGGTCGGGGATAAAGAATCTGACTGTGGCTGCGCGGGCTGTTACACCGCCCCTCACGCGATGGCGCTGTATGCCGAGGTATTTGAAGCCGCCGGTCGTCTCGACCGACTCGAGGGCTTTGCCTCCCTGTTCGGGCCTCAGTTTTACGGTCTCCCCGTTAACCAGGAGTCGCTCACTTTGGTGAAACAACCCACTCTTGTGCCCATGGCCAGACCCTTTGGAGACACTGAAGTGCGGTTGCTTAAAGGCGGTGAAACCTTGAACTGGACCCTGGCATGATTGAACCGAATGTCCTAAGTGGTGAGGAAACCCAAGGCACGAACAAACCCAAAAAGAAAACGCGCCTTGGCGAACGCTTTCGGGGTTTCTTGCCGGTGGTGGTCGATCTTGAGACCGGCGGCTTCAACTGCCAAACCGACGCCTTATTGGAACTGGCGATGGTGATCCCCGATATGGACGAAGACGGGACGCTCTACATTCGTGAGTCGCTGCATGCGCACATCGAACCGTTCGAAGGTGCCAATCTAGAGCCTGCGGCTTTGGAATTTACAGGAATAGACCCCTACCATCCGCTTCGTATGGCAGAAACCGAGCACAGCGCGCTGACGCGCATGTTCAAGCCGATCCGCGATGCCATCAAGCATCATGGGTGCAACCGCGCTATTTTGGTGGGCCATAATGCGCATTTTGATCTCGGATTTTTAAATAAGGCGATCGAGCGGACCGAGGTTAAAAGGTCGCCCTTCCATCCCTTTTCCTGTTTCGATACAGCGACCCTCTCTGGGCTTGCCTACGGTCAAACCGTACTTGCCCGCGCGTGCGATGCGGCGGGACTGAGTTTCGACCATAAGGAAGCGCACTCAGCGCGATACGACGCCGATCTCACAGCCCAGCTGTTCTGCGAGATCGTCAATCGGTGGCGGGATTTAGGGGGCTGGAACCCCCATCAGGATTCAGCCGGACAGGGTATCTAAATCCAGTGAACGTGCGGCAATCACGGCCTGCGTGCGAGAGTGGACTTTCAGTTTTCTCAAAATAGCCGTCACGTGGGCTTTTACCGTGGCTTCACTGACATCCAATTCATAAGCGATCTGCTTATTGAGCAAGCCTTGCATCAACATCACCAGGACACGGAATTGCTGTGGCGTCAGCGACGCAATGCCTTCGGCGATCTTGGCCTCTTTGTCCTCAACGACAGGCTCGCCTAAATTCACATCGTCAGGAATCCAAGCCTCGCCATCCAGCGCAGCCACGATGGCTTCCACCATAGTGTCTAAGGACACGCTCTTTGGAATAAAGCCCAGCGCGCCATATTCCAACGCACGCTTAATGACATTGTGATCTTCATTACCCGAGACAACGACCACAGGCATCTCAGGACTTTGGCCTTTCAGATACACCAAGCTTGAAAAGCCGCTCGCACCCGGCATGGTCAGATCAAGCAACACCAAATCGGCGTCGTTGTGCTCTGAGGCTGCGTCTTGTAACTCAGCCATGGAAGACACTTCCACGATATCAACTTGCTTGGTGGCCTTGGTAACCGCTTGCTTTAGCGCAGCCCGAAACAACGGATGATCATCCGCTATCACAATTTTGCAATGATGCATTGCGTAATTCCTTTACACGAGATCACGTTAATGTACCAAAAAGTCGAAATAAAACCTAAATATTGGCTTAAGCATTTAGGCTGAACAAAAAAAGACCTGCCGAGTCGCCTCGACAGGTCTTTCCGTTAGGCTGATTGTCCGATCAACGGTTCATGCGATTGTCGATCAACTCATCCACCACAGACGGATCTGCCAGTGTTGAGGTGTCACCCAGGGCCTCATATTCATTGGCCGCGATCTTTCTCAAGATACGACGCATTATTTTGCCTGAGCGGGTTTTAGGAAGACCGGGCGCCCACTGAATGAAGTCAGGGGATGCAATCGGACCAATCTCATTGCGCACGTGACCTCTCAGTTCAGCACGCAACTCTTCGGTTGGCTCATAGCCCTCTTGGAGGGTGACGTACACATAAATGCCTTCACCCTTAATGTCGTGGGGGTAACCCACCACAGCCGCTTCAGCAACCGCATCGTGTGCCACCATGGCCGATTCGATTTCTGCCGTACCCATCCGGTGACCCGAGACGTTCAACACGTCGTCCACACGACCGGTAATCCAGTAATACCCATCTTCATCGCGACGCGCTCCGTCACCGGTAAAGTAACGATTCGGGAAGGTTGAAAAGTAGGTCTGCTCAAAGCGCTCGTGATCACCCCAGCAGCTACGGCCCTGTGATGGCCAAGAGTCCATGATGACCAAGTTTCCATCGGTCGCACCGTCCAGTACGTTGCCTTCGGCATCCACCAGTGCAGGCTGTACCCCAAAGAATGGACGGGTCGCTGAGCCAGGCTTGGCATCGGTTGCACCAGGCAATGGCACGATCATGATGCCGCCGGTTTCAGTCTGCCACCAGGTATCCACGATGGGACAACGGTTCTGACCGATCACCCGGTGATACCACTCCCACGCCTCTGGGTTAATCGGCTCACCCACAGATCCCAAAATCCGAAGCGACGACAAATCAGAGTCCCCAAGGACGTCTTCGCCCTTGGCCATCAGCGAACGAATCGCCGTAGGCGCTGTGTAGAACTGATTGACTTTGTGCTTTTCAATCACTCGACCAAATCGCGATGCGTCTGGGTAAGTCGGCACCCCTTCGAACATTAAGGTCGTCGCACCGTTGGCGAGCGGACCATACACAATGTATGAGTGACCGGTAATCCAGCCCACATCGGCTGTACACCAATACACGTCACCGTCTTTGTAGTCGAAGACATATTGATGAGTCAGCGAGGTGTAGACCAAATAGCCACCTGTGGTGTGCTTCAGCCCCTTAGGCTTTCCGGTTGAACCCGAGGTGTAGAGGATGAACAACGGATCTTCCGCGTTCATCGGTTCTGGATCACAGTCAGCTGGCTGATTGGCACAGAGTTCGTGATACCACAGATCCTTGGCCATCATCGGCACGTCGCCGCCGGTGCATTTCACGACCACAACCGACTCGACCGCTTTACACGCGTCAAGCGTCATCGCTTTATCCACGTTGGCTTTCAGGGCCACTGACTTACCACCGCGACGGCCTTCGTCCGCTGTGATAATCATTTTTGAGCCTGACTCTTCAACGCGCACGGCCAAGGCATCTGGCGAGAATCCACCAAAGACAATCGAGTGCACCGCACCGATTCGCGCACAAGCCAACATAGCCACTGCGGCTTCAGGAATCATCGGCATGTATAGGGTAACCACGTCGCCTTTCTTAACGCCCTGACTTCTCAGCGCATTGGCAAAACGGCACACACGCTCATACAAATCGCGGTAGGTGATGTGTTCATCCGCGTTCGGGTCGTCCCCTTCCCAAATAATGGCAGTGTGGTCACCACGGGTGGCTAGGTGGCGATCCAAGCAGTTGGCGGCTACGTTCAACACACCGTCTTCGTACCAACGAATATCCACCTGACCGGGAGCAAACGAGGTGTTCTTAATCTTTGATGGGAAGGTCATCCAATCCAAGCGCTTGGCCTGCTCAGCCCAGAACACTTCAGGTTCTTCAACAGACTGGCGGTACATGGCTTCATAAGTCGCTTGGTCTGCCCATGCATTGGCAGCTATTTCTGGGTATACCGGGTATACCTTTGAATCGGTCATGGAGTCTCCTTCAAAATTAACGTTATCCCTTGAGTCTTACCGTATACAGACGCCCGCCCAATACGACGATCGTCTCGAATACACCTAAAAGCTATGATCTTAATCAAAGAAGCGCCGAAATTTGGCGCACCATCGCATCGACATCGGTCTCCATGGCAAACACGGACACCAACTCACCGGACTGGTTGATCAGATAAATTCGCGAACTGTGGTCAACCGTATACCCTGGCCCTTCGCCGACTCGTTGGGCATAGACCTGATACTGTCGCATCGCTTGACGAATTTGCTCATTGTTACCTGTCAGCCCAATGAATTCCGGGTGAAAGGCCCGCGCATAGGCCTCTACTGCCTCGAGCGTATCGCGCTCGGGGTCCACTGTCACAAACAACCCACTGACTTGATGCTGGCGATCACCCAGACCGGCCATTACCTGCGCCATCCGTGATAATTCCACCGGACACACATCTGGGCAAAACGTGTAACCGAAATAAATTAGCGTCAGCGGTGTCTGCAACGCACTGGAATCAAAAGGGCCGCTTGCCGACTGCAACTGCAAATGACCGCCCATTTGAGCGCCCGGTAACCCTTGAGACTCGGTACCTGTCATGTTGCGCACAAAGGGCCAGGCCACCAAACCTGCCAATAACAAAGCCACGATGACGGGCGCAAAACGCATAGTAAATTCCTTAAGCCTCGACGGCTTTTAACAGAGTGGCGGGCGGAAGTTTCCGCGCCTGCCGAGCAGACCAGCGACCAATCGTACCCACTAAGATGCCGTTGGCAACCGGCAGAATCACCCACACCTGCCAGAGAGTCTGCCACTCAAGCTCGAAGACTTGGGTGTACATCAAATAACCAAGGGCTTCAGTGCCGGCTGCCGCCAGCAAACCGCTGACCACCCCAAGGGTCAGAAATTCGGCCCACTGGGACTGAGATATCAACCGGTCTGACCCCCCTAAACTTCGAAGGATCGCCGATTCTCGGCGGCGCTCGGGCAAGGATGTCTGAATGCTCGCAGCCAACACCAACACGCCGCCCACCAAGACGAAATACAACACCACACTGACCGCTTGAGACACTCGGGTCAAAATGGAACGGACCTGCGCCAAAATCGCATCAACCGACAATAAGGTGACCTGCCGGAAACTCCGAGCAATGGCCGTGGTGTCTGCAGCCGGATTTGGCAATCGAAGACTGGTCAACTGGGTCGACTCGAAGGGTGTCAGTGTGCCCGGCGAAAAAATCATGAAAAAGTTAGGCAGCATGGATTCCCATCGCACTTCCCGTGTGCCGATGATTGTCGCCTCGATCAGATCGGGGCCAATCTGAAAACTCAGTACATCCCCTACAGCGAGGCCCAGTTCATCCAACAATTCCGATTCCACCGACACCAAGCCGACCGGGTCATCAGGCATAAACCATCGTCCACGATCCACGCGATTATCACGCCCAAGGACCGAAGCCTCCGTCAAACTCAGCTCACGACGCACCGAGCCCGGCGGTTCTGCCCCACCCAGATGCTCAACCAAGGGCACTTGGTTTACGGTTTCAAGTCGACCTCTGACAATTGGATACAGGGGCGCCAAATCGCCTCCCAACCCCCGCACAGTCTCTGTGAAGGCAGGTCCATCGTCCACGGTGATATTCAGCGCAAAGGTATTTGGGGCATCGACCGGGACTTGCGACTCCCAGGTCGCGATCAAGTCAAAACGAATCAGGGCCACCATCGCAATCGCAAGCGCCGTGAACGCAAAGGCCATCAATTGACCTCCGGACGCTTGAGGGTCTCGGATGAGTTGCTGCATGCCAAACCGCCATGCCGTACCCAGCCGCTCCAGAGGGCCTAATGCACGCATCACCAGGCGCCCGAGGCCTACCACCAAAGCAAACAGCCCCACGGCAGCCAACACCACAAAACCAGTCAGCATCGCGTCACCGCTGTACAAGTAGCCAAGCAACGCCAAGCTCGACAAGGCCAATCCATACCGCATACCTTGACCGGCTTTGGTGACCTGGAAGTCACGTTTCAAAATCCGAATAGGGGGGACTTGACCCAACATCCAAAGCGCGGGACCGGCAAACCCAAAGAGCACCACGAATCCCGTTAACACCCCAAGCACAGCCGGCACCAGACTGGGCGCAGGCAAGGCAATGGTCAACAGACCGGCAATGCTATCGACGACCAAAAGCTGTATCGCATACCCGATCAAGACCCCCAAACCACTCGCCAAGCCAGCCAAAATACCGAGCTCCATCGCAAAGACACGCAAGCTCTCACGTCCGGTCAGTCCGAAGGTCCGAAACAGTGCACTGTCATTGATGTGGTCTGTGGCCCAGCGGGTCGCGGTCATGGCAATCGCCGCCCCGGACAATAAGACGGTCAATAAACCCGCCAGCGAGAGGTATTTTGTCGCTCGGTTCAGCGCCCCGCCCACTTCCGGACGACCGTCTACAACCCCAGACACTCGTTGACTGATATCGAGTCTCGGCTCAATAGCCGCCCGAAACTCCGACGCCCTGTCGCCGGCAAACAGCGTGATATAGCGCACCCGGCTGCCAGGCTGGATTAACGAGGTCGCGGCCAGATCGGCTTGGTTCATCATCAACCGAGGCGAGAAGGAGGTAAAGGAACCGCCCCGGTCGGGCTCAAACACCAAGATATGCGAGATGGCCAAGGTGGTTTCCCCGACGGATACGCGATCCCCCACCTCGAGGTCGAGCTTAGAGGCCAATTGCGAGTCCGCCCACGCATAACCGGGCTCTGGGATCGATTGTGTGGCAAACCCAGGATCGACTCGTGAGGCCGCAATTTTTAATTCGCCGCGAAGAGGATAACCCGGGCCCACCACCTTAATGCCCGTCAGTTCAAAGCGCTCACCGAATCCGACTACTGAAGGAAATTCCACGGTATCCGTACGCTCAAGCCCAAAGGTTTCGGCCTCAACCGACAAAGCCTCACTGAGTGGACGCGCACCGCGGATTTTCAGATCACCGCCAAGCAAGGCCGCGGCATCCTGCTGCATCGCCCGATCAATGCGGTCGGTTAATACCGCGGTCGTGGTCATCGCGGCCACCGAAATCACTAAGGCCAAGGCCAATAGGGTCAGTTGCCCGCTGACGCACTCGCGCCAAAGGAGTCGCACTGACATCATGGGCGCGATTCCTGTAGCCGACCGTCTGCCAATTCAAGAACGCGCTGGCATCGTGCCGCCAATCGTTCGTCGTGGGTCACCAACACCAAAGTGGCACCGGTCTCCCGATTGAGCTCAAACAACAAATCGGTAATGGCTTCGCCGGTGCGTCGATCCAGATTTCCGGTTGGCTCATCGGCAAACAAAAGCGCAGGTTCGGTCACAAAAGCGCGCGCTACGGCCGTTCGCTGTTGCTCGCCCCCGGACAGCATACGGGGACGGTGACCCACGCGCTCTTTAAGTCCCACCCGCTCCAACCACGTCATCGCTTTGGATCGAGCCTCAGTCGTGGAAACACCCGTCAACTCGAGAGGCAACATCACGTTTTCCAATGCCGTAAGACCCTGCAACAGCTGAAAACTCTGAAACACAAATCCGATCTGGCCCCGCCGTACCTGGGCCCGTGCATCTTCGGATAACTGGCTGAAGGGTTGGCCCTTGAACAGAATGTCACCGGAGGATGGGACGTCGAGTCCCGCTAGAAGCGATAACAAGGTACTCTTTCCCGCACCTGAGGGTCCGATGATTGCCACCGTGTCGCCGCCATTGATATCGAGTGTCACCGACTCTAAAACAGTCAATGGAAGGCCGGATTGATCCTTGAATCCGTGGCTAACCTCTTTCACATGCAGGACGGGTGTAGATGGCATTACGTATCATTTTCCTATGGTTGTGCTTTACCGGCTCAGCCATCGCCAACCCCACATTACTGGTGTTGGGAGACAGCCTCAGCGCTGGCTATGGATTACCAGCAGGTCAAAGCTGGGTCGATCAATTAGATGGCCAACTCACTACACAGAGTGGGGATCAATTGGTTGTTTTAAACGCCTCCATCTCAGGCGATACCTCAGGAGGCGGGCTGTCTAGACTGCCGGGGTTGTTGGCACGTCATCAACCGGACTGGGTGCTTATCGCATTGGGTGCCAATGATGGCCTCAGAGGGCTGCCTTTGGACGGATTGGCCACCAACCTCACAGACATGATTAAACTGGTTCGTGCCGAGGGCAAAACCCCGTTATATGCTGGAATTGAGCTGCCCCGTAATTATGGCGGCCCCTACACCCGAGCTTTTCGGGCCACCCAAAATCGAGTGGCAGAACAAACTGCGGTGCCTTACCTGCCGTTTCTTTTAGAGCCTGTTGCGCTGGATATCGCCTGGTTCCAAGACGATGGGCTACATCCCACCGCTGAGGCTCAGCCTCTGATCGCTCAGCACGTGGTCGACTTTCTTCAATCCGCAGGGGTTGTGAAATAACCCAAATGCCGTAATTCGTCGACCAATCGCATGAGAAACCGATCGGTCATGGCCGAAACATAGTCGGTCACGCGAAGCACCCGCTCGTAGGGAGTATCATTGGGGCGCGGCCTGAACTTGCCCAAACGCGCCACGGCATCACGGGCCTTGGCCCCGATATCCGTGCCGTCGCCGCCGGATCTGGCCAGCGCATCGGAGCCTTCCAACAAATGCGTTAACACCCCATTGAGTAAAACGGCACTCTGGCCTTCATACGATTGCTTCGCATGGTCCACATACACACGCTCTCGAGCCAAATGCTTGGCCCGAGCAATCACCTCGCCGGCCGAGGCCGACCGCCAATCCAACAACTCTTCACCAAATTCCCCAGCCATCAGCTCGGGGTAATGACGGATAAAACGATCTTCCGCTTCATGCACTAACGCATCGATGGCAGCCGACCGAAGCAGTTCGAGTTTTGCGTCATTGTCCTCGAGTAAGTCTTCATACAGCTCCCTTCGGGCGCCCCGATCCACCAGATCCTTCATTAACCCGGCCACTTCGTCATACCCAAGATGACCCAGTTCCACGGCGTCCTCTAAATCAATCAGGGCATAACAAATATCGTCGGCTGCTTCGACCACGTACACTAGGGGGTGCCGCGCCCACACATCGGGTGCTTGCTCGATCAATCCAAGCCTGGCGGCCAAATCACGCATGATGGGCAATTCCGCTTGATTAACTCCGTGTTTGGAGCGCCGTTGCCCCTCCACCGATTCTGCTGTGAAGGGGTACTTCACAAAGCTTCCCAACGTGGATGCGCACAGACGCATACCGCCATCGAACCAATGCCGCTCGAGACGCGTCAGCACCCTAAAACCTTGCGCGTTTCCCTCAAAGCCGGTCAGGTCGGTACGTTCCGATGCGGACATCCCCACCAGCCATTCGGGATGACGGTCAAAATAGGCGCGGATCGCTCGCTCACCGGCGTGGCCAAACGGCGGATTACCAATGTCATGGGCCAAACAGGCCGCCTGCACCACACTACCCAAGCCAGAACTTGAAAACCCACTCGGCAGCTCCCCTTGGCTTTCCAGCCATCCGCCAATTCGAGTCCCGAGAGAGCGCCCGACAGAGGCTACCTCCAATGAGTGCGACAACCGCGTGTGGACATGATCGTTATCCGACAGAGGGTGAACTTGTGTTTTAACCGCCAGCCGCCGAAAAGCGCCTGAAAAGATAAGACGGTCATGGTCTCGATGCCATTGATGCCGGTCGGCCCCTGCAGCCCCTTCAACCCATCCCCCTTCATGGTCGAGCCGGGCGGTGGACAACAAATCAGCCCAGCGCATCATGAATTGAGCGCCCCGTGGAGCGAGTCGACATCGTCGATCGACAGCTTTCGCTTTGGGTACAGATCGAATCGGACCGTTTTCGCACGAATCTCAGAAGCAGGCGCTGGACCGGCCAACGGAGGCGCCTTTAACGGCCGCTTTACCACCACCCGAGAGGCATTCGATCCCAAGGCGGCGGCCAAGAGCTGCTCAGCACCCGCATCCGTATTGTCTAAGGCATGCAACCACTGCATGGCTAAACTGGGTTGCGCTTTGCGTTCTTTCGGAAACATCGGATCTAAATACACCACGCCATGGTCTAGGTTTGCTACTTTTTCAACCGAATCCGCCCAGTCACAGCGAAGGTGCTGCACCCAGGTCGCGCCGGAGTCACGGGCACGTCTCACCCCATCAGCCAATAATCCAGCCACGACTGGGTGACGCTCGCAGGCCCAGACAGCACACCCGACATTAGCCAAAACCGAACAATCGCTCCCAAGTCCAGCGGTCGCATCAAACACCGAGGGCCTTAATCCCTTTTGACAGCCAATCGCCCGTGTCAGCGCTTCGCCTGTTACCGCTTTTAATCGACGCGCCTGCGCACCGGCCAAGAAATCGACGCCAACGGTCGATCGAACATCGCCTTGGTTAGACCGTAGCACCAACGCCTCGCCAGTCCACTCTAGAAAAAATGCGTCGGCCGGCTTCTCAAAGCGCCAACTCACGTTGAGCCATGGCCAGTATTCAGCCGCAGCATCGCGGGTCACGCATTGACCCGTTGGATCAAATCCGCTGCCATTCCATGGACTAATAGCCGGTGACATGCCGCCACGCGTTATCAAATAGACCCATCCAAGGCGTCAGGGTGCCAGTTCCTTCGGGCGCAAAAGACAGCTGGGACTTCAAAACGACACGTTCTGGGTGCGGCATCATGATGGTCACGCGACCGTCTTCGCTGGTGAGTCCTGCCAACCCCCCTGCTGAGCCATTGGGGTTCCCGGGATACTGCCTTTCAACCAAGCCTTCGGCTGTGACGTATTTCAGCGCAGTCAGCCCTGAATCGGTTAAGGCCTGCACTTCATCCTCGGAGTGCACAAATCGCCCTTCTCCATGCGCCACGGCAATCGGGAACTGTGTGCCCTCGAGTCCTTTGAGCAGCACAGAGCGGGATTCTGGTAACGCAGTCAAGGTTAATCGTGCTTCGAACTGTTGCGACAGATTTCGAGCCAGCGGCCTGAAATGCGATGCGCCCGGCATCAAGGGCGCTAGCTGTGCCATCATTTGACAGCCATTGCAGATACCCAGGGCCACGGTGTCTTCCCGATGGAAAAAATCGCGGAACATGCCTGCCAAGGTGGGGTGATACAAAATAGACCGAGCCCAGCCTGAGCCCGCACCTAAGACATCGCCGTAGCTGAATCCACCACAGGCCGCCAATGCACTGAATCCATCCAATTGTTGACGGCCGCTCATCAAGTCCGACATATGCACATCAACGGCCTCAAACCCACAGTAATCAAAGGCATAGGCCATCTCGATCTGACCATTGACCCCTTGCTCTCGCAAAATGGCCACCTTGGGACGCCGCTCATGGCGACGACGAGTCTCTGGCAAATGATGCAACGGCGTCAGGTGAATGTCGGATAAGCCGGCACTGGCTGTGTGGATGCGTTGCGATTCTTGGTCAACACACTCCGGGTTATCACGAAGACGTGCCATCGCAAGCGATACGGCAGCCCAAGAGGCCTCCAATGAGGCGCGATCGTCTCTAAACACCTGTGAGCCGTTTTGAGTGATTTCAAACGTCTCGGTGTCATTCGGCGCACCCAAAATATGCCCGTGAATACCGGCACGCTGAATGCGTCCCATCACCGCTTCAAGGGATTCACTCGGCACCTGAATAACCGCACCAATTTCCTCGTTGAACCAATACGCAAGTGCATCAACACCACTCGGTGTTTCCGCAGTCAGCCCAACGCGTGATGCGAACATCATTTCAGACACCGTGGTAAACAAACCGCCGTCTGACCGGTCGTGATAGGCCAACAAGTGCCCCTCTGTCAGAAGCCCTTGAATCAGTTCAAAGCAGGCTTTGAGTGAACCCGGGTCGATATCCGGTACCGAATCGCCCGCCTGTTCTGTGACCTCGCAGAGGATCGACCGTCCGAGGCGTCCTTGTCCCAAATCCAAGGCGATTAACACCGAAGGCTGGGTCGACAACAATGGGGTTTTGGTCGCCATCACCGCATCAACCGGTGCAAACCCTGAGACGATTAACGACATCGGCCCAATCACTTCGTGAGCGCCCTGGGCATCTTGCCAACGGGCTTTCATGGACATCGAATCCTTCCCAACCGGGATGCAGATGCCCAAGGCAGGGCAAAAATCGCGACCGACGGTCTCAACCGCCTGGTACAAACGTGCGTCCTCTCCGGGCGTGCCCGCCGAGCACATCCAGTTTGCGGACAATTTGATTTGACTCAGTGACCCGATGGCACAACCGGCCAGGTTCATCACCGTTTCAGCCACAGCCATTCGAGCCGAGGCACCCGCATCAATCAACGCCAAGGGAGTACGCTCCCCCATGGCCATCGCCTCACCTGTGACCGAGCCAATGGCACTGTGGGTGACAGCACAATCTGCGACCGGCACCTGCCAGGGTCCAACCATTTGATCCCGATGCACCAGGCCCGACACGGTGCGGTCACCGATGGTGATCAAGAACGATTTCGACGCCACCGTGGGATGGCTTAGTACGCGATGCGCCAATTCAGAAAATGACCATGCGTCAAAAGTGGGTTTTTGTGTCTGCACCGAAAGCGTTTCGGCATCTCGGTGCATCTTTGGCGGCTTGCCAAACAGCACCTCCACCGGCAGATCGACTGGATGCTGATCCGCGCGGGACAGCGACGCTTTGATTTCGGGCCGGTCATGGGCTTCGCCAACGACGGCATAGGGACAACGCTCACGCTGACAAATGGCTTCAAACTCGGCCAATTTACGAGGATCAACCGCCAGCACATATCGCTCTTGGGCTTCGTTACACCAAAGCGCCAAAGGCGAAAGTGAGGGGTCATCGGACGGAATGGAATCCATGAAGAAGTCGGCTCCAACACCGCCGTCTTTAACGAGCTCTGGCAATGCGTTGGACAATCCGCCAGCCCCCACATCGTGAATAAAGAGCACGGGATTCTCCGCACCTCGTAACCAGCACCGATCGATCACTTCCTGACAGCGACGCTCCATCTCTGGATTGGCTCGTTGCACTGACGCGTAATCTAAATCAGACCCTGAAGTGCCTTCGCCGGCTGAGCTCGCAGCGCCCCCTCCGAGTCCAATCAGCATCGCAGGACCCCCCAACACAACCAATGGGGTCCCCGCTTTGAATGGAACTTTGTCCACCTGCCCTTCTGAGATCGATCCAATCCCTCCGGCAATCATGATCGGTTTCACATAGCCTCGTCTGCGATCGCCGAGCTCCGTCGACTCGATGCCTTCAAACGCGCGGAAATACCCATTCAAGTTGGGTCGGCCAAATTCATTGTTGAATGCAGCGCCACCAATAGGTCCTTCCAACATGATCTGAAGCGCAGGCGCTAGGCGCGTTGGCAGGGACACGGGTGATTCCCAGGGCATGGGCAAGCCTGGAATGCGAAGGTAATTGACACTGAAGCCGGTTAAACCCGCTTTTGGTTTTGCGCCCCGTCCGGTGGCGCCCTCGTCGCGGATTTCGCCACCCGCTCCGGTCGCCGCGCCAGGGTGTGGTGATACAGCCGTCGGATGATTGTGTGTTTCGACCTTCATCACCAAGTGCACCGGCTGACGTACCACGTCGTAATGGTGCGTGTCTGGATTGACCAAAAATCGATCGGCCTCTGGACCCTGAACCACGGCGGCATTGTCTGCGTAGGCAGATAGCACCCCGTCAGACGACAACTCGTGCGTGTTCCTGATCCATTGGAACAAACTCTTTGCTTGATCTACGCCATCCACGGTCCAGGAGGCGTTAAAAATTTTGTGTCGGCAGTGCTCTGAGTTGGCTTGAGCAAACATCATGAGCTCTACATCGGTCGGATCGCGACCCAGACGCTGATAGGCGGCTGCCAAATACTCGATCTCATCCTCAGACAACGCCAAGCCAAATTGCCGATCCGCCGCGGCCAACGCCTCAACCGGATCATCTCCCAGATGAATGTGTCCCAGAGGCTCTGCGGAACCTGCCACGAAAAATGACTCGTCCGGCAGCATAAACAGACAATCTTCAAGCATAGGATCGAAGAACCCGGGTACGTCGGCCACCGCTGAGAGATCACCCACACCGTCCAATTGATAATGGATGCCTCGTTCGATTCGACGAATCTCATGCAAGCCGCAATTTTTTGCGATGTCCGTGGCTTTTGAACTCCAAGGAGACAAGGTCCCAGAACGAGGCAACACCACCATACCGGACCCTGGCGTGCCGACCTTTGCAACTAACAGTTCTTCGATTTGTTGTCTGTCGCCGATCGCACCCAAGACAAAATAGATAAACTTGGCCTGCACATTGGTTACACTCAACCCGTGGGCGGTCAGTTTGGAATACAGCGCTTGCGAACGAAAATCGGAGAGGGCATTGCCTCCCTGCAAAATCAGCATGGAACCTAGTCCTTACGATCCATTGGAAAAATGAGGAGTTTACCAGAGCCACATGTTTCCCCCACGCGTTCGACACATTTTTCGTGCAATTACTGCCAAATTTTGGTGGACCACCCTCGTTGTGGCTGCCCTTGCCCTGCATTTCGAAACCGTTCCTTTAGATAAAAAAGAGTGGCCACAGCGTCTTGAGGCCATTCAAGACCGGGGGGAACTCAAAGTCTTGGTGCCCAATGCGCCGGAAACCTTCCATTCAGCCACCGTCGACTTCCGAGAGTTTGATCGATCCTTGGCCACAGCCTTTGCCAATCATTTGGGACTGGCCGTTCGGTTTGTTGAAGAAACGCCTGGCCCACCGATGCTGGATGCATTAAAACGAGGCCAGGCAGATATGGCGGTCGGCACACCACTCGCGATTGAAGCCCCGGTGACCTTGTCCGATCGAATCCTGGACTATCAGGTTCAGGTGATCCGTCATCGCGATGCGCCCTCTTTGCAATCGGATGCCGATCTCGCCGTGCAATTGGTCGTGGCAGCTGATTCACTGGAATCACAGGCCCTCGAGGCGCTGGCTAAAACCAACCCTCAGTTGCAATGGATTGAGACACGCGAGTTGAGTCGAGAGGACATCCTCTCAGCCATGTCGGATCGGGTAATTGAGTACACCCTCATTTTGGGTCCTGATTTTTCCCGTGTTCGAGCCTTATTTCCGGAACTCACGGTAGATCAAACGCTTGGTGAGCGCTTGTCGGTGGCCTGGGCGTTTCCCGAATCGGCGGATAAACGCTTATTGGAACGCGCCAACGCGTTCATCGAAAACAATCCAGAGACGATCGATGCGCTGGTTGAAGCCCATATCGATCATCCGCCTGCCCGCATCGCTGACGTCACGACCTTCACCCGCCAACTGGATGAACGACTGCCGGCACTGGAATCCCTTTTCAAGGAGGCAGCCCTACTGACTGGATGGGATTGGCGACTGCTGGTAGCCGTGGCGTACCAAGAGTCACATTTAAATCCCAGGGCACGGTCTCCGACCGGTGTTCGAGGCATCATGATGCTGACCCTAGATACCATGCGAGAACTCGGTTATGAATCTCGCCTGGATCCCAAACAGAGTATCGAAGGCGGCGCACGATATTTAGAGCAGCTGCGAACGCGCCTGCCAGAGCGAATCACTGAGCCCGATCGGACTTGGTTTACCTTGGCCGCCTATAACATGGGGTTAGGCCACCTCGAAGATGCGCGGGTTCTGACGGCACGCCAAGGAGGCAATCCGGATCGATGGGAGGATGTGGAAGCCAGACTGCCGTTATTACAACGTCCTGAATTCTACCGTCAGCTGAAATTCGGCTTTGGTCGGGGCGAGCAGGCTCGGACCTATGTCTCAAACATTCAGCAGTACTATCAGTTTTTACTTTGGCGATCTGAACTCGGCACCCTACCCTCGACGGGACTGGAAGAACCTTTGGAGTAAAGCGGCAGCCTCCTCAGCCAATAGCCCTGACTCCACCGTCAAGCGGTGGTTATAGAAGCTGGCCTCGTGGAGAGCGAGTTGCGATCCAACAACCCCTGCCCTCGGCTCTGACGCAGCAAATACCAGCCGCTCAATTCGCGCATGCACCAAGGCACCAAAGCACTGAGTGCAAGGCTCTAAGGTGACATACAGGGTTGCGCCGGGCAGACGATAATTCTGTTCATTAAGGGCGGCTGCCCGAATGGCCGCTATCTCTGCATGATGCGTGGGATCGTGTGCGGAGATCACTGCGTTACCTCCTTCACCTAAACATTGATCCCCTCGGACCACCACCGCACCCACTGGCACCTCACCCCGAGCGGCCGCTTCCTCGGCCAATTCAAGTGCGCGCGCCATCCAATGACAATCGGCATCGGACCATTCGCGAGCATTTTCGGCAGCTTTTTGCGGCATCGACCTTCCTTTCAGGTCCCAGCTAAAAATCGTTGAGTTTTCAACAAGCCGGGGTTAGGTTCATGGAATAAGAAAGGAATATTAGACCATGTCGAAGATCTATCCATCCATTGATGCTGAGGGACTTCTGGAGTACTCGGTGGTATTCACCGACCGTTCACTCAACCATATGTCCCCCAAGTTCCAGGCGGTGATGCGCGAGCTGCATGCGGGTATGACGCAGGTGTATGGCGCGGCCTCGTGCGTTATCGTCCCTGGTGGCGGGACCTTCGCCATGGAATCGGTGGCCCGACAATTCACCCGAGAACATCGTGTGTTGGTGATTCGTAATGGATGGTTCAGTTATCGATGGAGCCAGATTTTTGAAGCGGGCGTATCTCCCACAGCCCTCGACATTGCACAGGCGATCCCAGACACGCCCCATGCAGACCAACAATTCAGCCCCGTCGATTGCGCATCGGTATGTGAACGGATTCGCGCACTCAAGCCCGAGGTCGTGGTGGCACCCCAGGTGGAGACCTCTGCAGGGCTTTTGTTGCCCGATGCCTACTTAAAAGCTGTGGCCGACTGCGCACATGAGGTGGGCGCCATTATGGTGCTCGACTGCGTAGCCGCCGGGACGCTCTGGGTCGACATGGCAGGAATTGGTGTCGATGTGCTGATCACAGCCCCTCAAAAAGGCTGGTCATCCACGCCCTGCGCCGGCTTGGTGATGCTCAGTGATCTCGGTCTCAAACGGCTTCAAGCAACCCAATCGGACAGTTTTGCGCTCGATTTGAAAAAGTGGCACAGCATTATGGGCGCTTATCTAAACGGTGGGCACGCCTATCACGCCACCCTGCCAACCGATGGCCTCGCGCAACTGCTGGACACCTATCATGAGATGGCCCAAGTAGGCTTCAATGAACTCAAAAAGCGTCAGATCCGGATCGGTCAGGCTGCCCGTCAGCTGCTCGAACGCCATGGGTTTAAGAGTCTTGCGGCCGCTCCCTACCAAGCCCCGACCGTGGTGGTGTCACACACCGATCGTGATGACATTCAGTCGGGTGCCGCCTTTCGTGATGTAGGTTTGCAGGTTGCTGCCGGAGTGCCGCTCGCATGTGGTGAATCTGACCACTTTAAGACGTTCCGAATCGGGCTCTTTGGACTGGACAAGCTGATGCATGAAGCCCGCACTCTGGATTTGCTCGAAGAGGCTCTCGATCGACTCGCGTAGCCGAACTCAGTGACTGTGACTTTGACTGTAGATGTTAACCAAGGCCACACCAGCCACGATGAACCCGAGGCCCAATACGGCAGGCCACTCCAAAAACTGCTTGTAAACGAACGCACTGAACAGTGCGATCAGCATCACCCCAATACCGCTCCAAATGGCATAGACAATGGCAATTGGGATGTCCCGAACAGCAAAGGTCAAACAATAAAACGCAGTGAGGTAACAGACAGCCAACCCGAGTGTGGGCCACAGTCGCGTGAAGTTCTGCGTCACTGGCAGCAATAGCGTCCCACACACTTCAAATAAAATTGCCACGACAAGAAAGTAATAACTGACTGACACAGGGTCTCCCGATGGATCGCTACGCGGTGCGCTTGCGACGAATAGTCAACAAACCTGAGCCAACAATCAAGGCCGACCCAACCAGCATCGGAATGGATAGGGTCTCATCGAAAAAGACGACCGCCAGGACCAATGCAAAGACCAATCGCGAATATCGAAAAGGCGCCACCACGGCCACATCGCCGCCGCGCGTGGCCAAGACGACGGACCAGTAGGCACCGGCGCCGGCCAAACTCGATAACCCCCAAAGCGCCCAGTGATGGGACTGTATGGCGACAAAATCCCCGAACAAAGGCACAGTGACCGCGCCTGCCAACCAGAGCGCAAAAAATGCCCAAAAGGAGACCGTCAGCGGTGCAACCGACACCGACAGCCAACGCGTGACGAGATCGCGGGTCGCTAAGAAAACCACACCCAAAACAGCCCATAAGGTGGCCGGTGCAAACCCATCGGTCCCGGGCTGAATCACCAAAACCACACCCAAAAAACCCAGCCCAATGATTATCCATTGACGGAGCGAAACCGCCTGTTTCAGAAACAGCAAACCGCCCAAGGCCACGGCCACTGGCGTCGCCTGCAAAATGGCCGAGGAGGCAGACAAGGACGCATACACAATGGCACAAACAAATAAGATGGCCGACAGCAACTCGCAGCCCGTTCTGATCAAAAACCAAGGCTTCAAGACAACCGGTTGAAAGGGGTTATGACGAAGCGCCATGGAGAGAAGGGAAAAGACTGTAAGCCCACCGGCCCCGATCATCATGAGCACTTGGGAGATCGGCATGTCCAAGGACAATTGCTTGATCACCGCATCCTCAATCGCGAACCCTGCCATCGCAATGATCATAAACGCGATGCATCGGGTATTTTCAGACCAGGTCAGGTGCCCCATGCGTTAAAACCAACGCACCATGCCGATCACACCGGCTGTGGCATAAAAAAACTGCAAAAACAGAATGCCCCTGTGCTTACCGCGCCAAGCCCAGATCCCAATAGCGATAGACGACGTTAAGAGCAACGCAAAGCCTAAAAACTCAAGCCCGATATTGGCGGCAACCGACAACGAATAAACAATCGCGGTGACCACACCGATCCACTCCAGTGCCGGTTGAAGCCGATCTTGTTTTCCACTTTCAGTCGTCATGGTCGCGATAATCCTTGGTAACACGCACTCAAGCGGTGAAGCTCGGCATCCAATCCATAGGGTGGCCGGATAATGAAGAGACCCGAACCTATCATCCCATGCCCTTCCTTGGCAGGCGGAAATTTGACTTGATGACAGATACCGTCCCTAACGTGCCGCTCAAGATCCCTAACCAAGGACCGTTCTGCCCCACTCTTTAAGATCGGATACCACACCATCACGACACCGACGTTCCATTTGGTGGCCAGCTGCTTCACTGACTGCACTGTCCTCGCATAGTCTTCGGTCACCTCGTAGCTCGGGTCGAGTAATGCAAGGCCTCGCCGAGGTGTCGGTGGACACAATCGATTGAGGAGCTGATATCCATCCTCACGATACACCCGGGCTCGATGGCCCAAATGCTCACCTAACCGGATAAATTCCGCGGAATGCAGCTCGCCCAAATGCATCGAATCCGAATCCCTAAGAAGCTCAGAGGCGATAAACGGCGACCCAGGATAGGCACTGTCGCCATGGCGTGATCGAATCGCCGTCAAGACCCTTCGATAAGGATGCGCTACAGGAAACCAATCCTGAATGGTCTGGCGACCAATCCCCTGCTCAGCCTCACCGGTCTTGGTTGCATCGCTCGACTTGAGATCATAAAGACCCCGTCCGCTGTGGCTTTCAAGATAGGTCAAAGGCTTATCTTTTTGAGTCAAATAGTCGAGGATCGAGGACAACACTGCATGCTTATGCACATCCGCAAGATTACCCGCGTGGTAACTGTGCTGATAAGACAACATAGACGACGCTCAAACCGGCTCAGACAGATAGCTAACAACCATGCCACACCCAAGTGGTCCAAGCGTCATTCCCACTCGATTGTGGCCGGCGGCTTAGAGCTCACGTCATATACCACTCGGCTGACGTCCTCGATTTCATTGATGATTCGACTCGAGACTCGCTCGATAAACTCGTAAGGCAGGTGCGCCCAACGAGCCGTCATAAAATCGATCGTCTCAACCGCCCGGAGTGCAATCACAGACGCATATCGCCTCTGATCACCGACAACCCCTACCGATTTTACGGGCAGGAACACCGCAAAGGCTTGAGAGACCTTATCGTAGAGATCGGCTGCCCGGAGCTCTTCGATAAAAATGTGATCCGCTCGGCGTAAGATATCCGCCGACGCCTGACTGACTTCACCCAAAATTCGTACACCCAGACCCGGGCCTGGGAACGGATGTCGGTAGACCATTGAAGGCGGCAAGCCCAGAGTAACACCCAAAATCCGCACTTCGTCTTTAAACAATTCGCGCAGAGGCTCCACTAAGGACATTCTCATGTCCTCCGGCAGTCCACCGACATTGTGGTGACTCTTAATCACATGAGCCTTGCCCGATGCTGCCCCGGCTGACTCGATCACATCGGGATAAATCGTCCCCTGCGCTAAGAAGTCGACACCTTCAAGCTTTGATGCTTCTTCCTCGAACACCTCAATAAACGTGCGCCCGATGATCTTTCGTTTCTCTTCGGGGTCTGCCACACCTTTAAGCGCATCCAAAAAGCGCGCCTCAGCGTTCGCTCGGATCACGCGCACACCGAGATTTTCAGCGAAGGTTTCCATGACTTGGGCCCCTTCGTTTAGTCGCAGTAATCCGTTGTCGACAAAGACACACACCAACTGATCGCCAATGGCTTTATGCAGCAAAGCAGCCACCACAGACGAATCCACACCCCCCGATAACCCCAGCAAGACCTGGCCATTGCCAACCTGAGCTCGGACGGATGCAATGGCATCATCAATGATGTTTTCAGGCGTCCAACTGCGTCCACATCCACAAATCTGATGCGCAAACTTCGCGAGCATCTCTGAACCACCCTCTGAATGAGTGACCTCAGGGTGGAACTGCAGTCCGTAAATGTGCCGAGTGACATCGGCCATGGCCGCGATGGGCGCATGAGCACTTGACCCTATGACAGCAAACCCTGGCGGCAACACAGTGACTCGGTCGCCATGACTCATCCAGACCGACAGTCGGCCTGTGTCGGATAACCCAGAGAATAAGTCGCTCTGACCCTCGAGGGTCAGATCCGCGTGCCCAAACTCTCGAAGATCACTCGGCTCGACCTTGCCGCCTAGCTCTTGAGCCAATGCTTGCATGCCATAACAGATGCCCAAGATAGGCACGTTTAACTGATACACCTCAGATGGAATTTTCCAACCGGTCTCTACGGTGGTCGATTCCGGTCCACCGGATAGAATGACGCCTTTAGGTGCAAAGTCAGTGATCCGCTGAGGATCTACATCACAGGGTAAAATCTCAGAATACACGCCATGTTCACGAACACGGCGGGCAATTAACTGGGTGTACTGCGACCCGAAATCTAGGATCAGCAGGCGATCGGCATGGATGTCCATCTTATTTCACTCGGTAGTTGGGTGCTTCTTTGGTGATGGACACATCGTGGACGTGCGACTCCTTCACGCCTGCCCCTGAAATCTTCACAAAGCTTGGCTTTGAACGCATCTCTTCGATGGTGGCACACCCGGTGTACCCCATCGCGGCCCGAAGTCCGCCCATCATCTGATGCACGATACCGGCCAGCGGTCCCTTACACGGGACTCGGCCCTCAACGCCCTCAGGCACCAATTTTTCAGCCCCCGCACTGGCATCTTGGAAGTAACGGTCAGACGAGCCTTCGCGCTGGGCCATCGCCCCAAGCGATCCCATGCCCCGATACGACTTGTAGGCGCGCCCCTGATACAACTCAACCTCACCCGGCGCTTCATCGGTTCCCGCGAGCAATGAGCCCACCATCACGGTCGATGCACCGGCTGCAATGGCTTTGGCGATGTCACCTGAGTATCGAATACCCCCATCAGCGACCACCGGCACGCCTGACCCCATCAGGGACGAAGCGACGTTTGCAATTGCCGACACCTGGGGAACACCGACACCGGCCACAATGCGCGTAGTACAAATCGATCCAGGCCCAATCCCCACCTTCACCGCATCTGCACCCGCTTCCACCAGGGCCTTGGCCGCTTCACCGGTTGCGATGTTGCCGCCAATAACCTCAACCTGCGGGAAGTTCTGCTTGATCCAGGCCACCCGGTTTAGCACCCCTTGAGAGTGTCCATGAGCCGTATCCACCACCAAAATATCCACGCCCGCCTGCACAAGCGCTTCAACCCGCTCTTCACCCTCAGCACCGGTCCCTACAGCAGCGGCTGCCAACAGCCGTTTCGCGGCGTCTTTGGCTGCATTAGGGTGGCTTTCTGCCTTCATGATGTCCTTCACGGTCACCAGGCCTTTGAGGCGGAAGTCGCCATCGACCACCAACACTTTCTCGATACGGTGTGTATGGAGTTTGGACTGAATCTCCTGATGCGGAGCGCCCTCCAGAACCGTCACCAACCGCTCTTTCGGGGTCATCACGTCGCGCACGAGCGTGTCCAAATCAGGGACAAATCGGATATCTCGCCCGGTGACAATCCCCACCAAATTGTCGCCCTCAACCACCGGGACGCCGCTGATGTTGTGCTTCCGGGTGATCACCAGAAGATCTCGCACGGTGATATTAGGTGAGCAGGTGACTGGGTCTTGAATGATTCCGGTCTCAAATTTTTTAACCCGACGGACTTCCTCAGCCTGCTGCTCGATGGTCATATTCTTGTGTAAGATGCCAAGACCCCCTTCTTGCGCCATCGCAATCGCCAAGGCTGACTCCGTCACCGTATCCATCGCCGCTGCCAAAAGAGGCATGTTAAGCTCGATGTTACGGGTGATGTGGGTGGTCAAGCTGACGTTGGCTGGGATCACATTGGAATAGCCAGGAACCAGCAGGACATCGTCAAAAGTGAGGGCGTCTTCGGCAATCCGGATCATGAATCGTTCCTTGAGGGCGGCGGGTAATCGCATAGTTTACGGAGTAATGGGGTGTCGGAACAAGGTCCAATCCAACAACAATCGCTGACCGTTTCGGGGTTAGCCTCCCTGTTGACCGGCGCGCTGCAAGATGCCTTTCCGACGACGGTCTGGCTGGATGCTGAATTGAGTAATTTCAAAGCCTATCCCTCCGGTCATTGGTACTTTTCCGTGACCGACGGCCAGGCCTCGTTGAGCGCAGTCATGTTCAAAGGCGCCAACCGACTGGTGCGTTTGGTCGCCCGCGATGGGCTTCAAGTCCGAGTGGAATGCGAAGTCAATTTCTACCCACCGAACGGACGCTTACAACTGATCGTTCGGAAAATGGTCGAAGCAGGCCTTGGCGACCAAAAAGCCAAACTCGATGCGCTCAGAGCCAAACTGATTGCCGAAGGCCTCACTGACCCCTCTCGTAAGAAACCTCTGCCACGCATGCCCTCTTGTATCGGACTCATCACATCGGCCAAAGGAGCCGTGATCAACGATATGTTGACCGTGCTTGCCAGACGCTGGCCCATTGCATCGATCCGGGTGTACTCGGCCGCCGTGCAAGGTGAGGGGGCCCCCAGCGAGCTTCGCCAGGCACTGCAAACCGCGATCGATGAGCGTGCATGCGATGTCCTAATTATTGGGCGCGGAGGCGGCAGTGCAGATGACTTTAGTGCATTTAACGACGAAGCCTTGGTGCGAGCGGTCAGTGCGTGCCCGATTCCGATTGTCTCAGCCGTCGGTCATGAAACCGATACAGGTCTCACTGACTTAGTCGCCGATGTTCGAGCCGCGACCCCGTCACAAGCCGCCGAACTGGTCTCCCCCGATGCCTCCGATCTGATACACCGAACCGATGGACTCCTAAGACGTCTCGCCTCTCGCACCGAAACACAGATCGCTCTCGCACAACAACGGGTGGATTTGATCAGTCAACGGTTGTCTCAGCGGACTGAGCAGCGAAGCATCGCGCTCCGAGATCAGGTCAACAAACTGGCCCATCGACTGATCGCGCCGACCGAATACATCGCCAGCAAACGGGCCGATGTGACCCAATGGCAACAACGACTGACGGCGCGCATCGAACAACAGCACTCAAACTACCAAGCCAAACTCGGCAAGCTATCTGGGCAGTTGGATGTCTTGAGTCCGCTGGCCACGCTCTCGCGAGGCTATGGAATTCTGCTTAAGCCTTCGCGAGACACCGATCGCACCATCGGATCGGTAAACGATGTTCAGCCCGGCGAGGCGATCGAAATTCGTGTCAAGGACGGGCGGATCGATGCGGCCGTGACCGCAACCGAGGGAGACGGCACATGATACGGGCACTGATGTTCAGTCTGATCGGGCTGACAGGCACTGCGCTCGCTTGGGATGAGGCACGCGTTCCCGGTGGATTGGCACTGATTCAGGTCCCTGAAAACAGCCGTCCAATGTTTATGGATCGGCCCGTTCTGACGCTTAAAAAGGGGCAGACCACAGTGGCCGTGGTGGGGCTGGCTCTGTCGTTGAAGCCCGGTGAACATCGCCTCCAAGTTGATAATGAAGCGATTCCTTTCACGGTCACCGGCAAACGGTATCTAGAACAGCGGATCTATCTAGACAACCCGCGACAAGTCAATCCCAACTCATTAGACCTTGAGCGGATCCGCGGAGAAGCCTCTCGACAAAATGACGCCCTCAGCAAATTCCAAGGCTCACTCGATAGACTGCAATTTATCCTGCCGGTCAACGGACCGATTTCGAGTCCTTTTGGCAAACGACGGTTTTTCAACGATCAACCCAGACGCCCACACTCCGGAACCGACATTGCGGCACCCATTGGCACACCGATCCTCGCGTCCGCGTCAGGCTCTGTCATCTTGGTCGGCGATTTTTTCTTTAACGGACGGCTGGTTGTGATCGATCACGGCGAAGGCGTTAAAACCATGTATAACCACATGGATGCCATTGATGTGGTGGAAGGCCAAGCGGTCAAGCAAGGTGAACCCATTGGCACGGTGGGCGCAACCGGTCGGGTCACAGGGCCTCACCTGCATTTTGGGGTGATCTTAAATGGCGCGTCCATCGACCCGGCACTTGTCGTACCCGCGATTCGGGACCTGCCAGGCAATTAAGCCATCAAGCGGAACAGCATGAACAAGTGACAGCCGGCCACGATATAGGCCAAGCGAGGCCTCATTTCAAAATACCAGGCCGGAATCGGAAGCTCGGCGAGAATGGGGCGATCGGCAAACCATTGTGCGATGAATGCACCGCCCAAGATGGCCAAGGTCAGATGCAACGGCAGAGTCAGCAAACACACCCAACCGACCAACACAGGCACTACTGAAATCAGCACACGAGCCGACTGCCGTGTCCCAACGATCAAGGCCAACCCCCAGTGAATACCGCCCATAAACGACAAAATTGCGAGCGAATAGAGAACAAACGCTTGCAGCCCAAGGCTCGCCAATTCATCCGACAAGAGCGCTGCAATGGCACCGCCTACAAACGGTACTAATCCCAAATACCCCAGCCGGGTCCCCATGGTTTCAAGTCGTTTCTGTTCGATCTGATCAGCCATCAAAGTTCCAGTTGCAATTGAGACGAAGTCGCCTTTTTACCATAGCGAGGCCGTTTTTGTCTGAGTTGACTGCCATGGGCCGTTAAAACACGCATGGCCTCTGGCTTGAGATCACGCTCTACCATCCATGCTTTCAGTCGTGCTCGTGCTTCGCGCGCCAGCTGAACCGGATCACCCACCGGCTCTGGATAATTAACACCCACCACGCACTTAAACGCGCGCTGTTTTGACTCGGGCAGTTTCCAAGGTTGGTGAATCCAAGGTGCTGGAACCGCCTCTAATTCAGGCAACCAACGCCGGATAAACTGACCATCAGGGTCCTGGTCTTCGGACTGCTTGATTGGGTTGTAGATCCGGTTGGCATTAATGCCCGTGGTACCGGATTGCATCTGCATTTGCGAGAAATGGATGCCCGCCTCAAAGTCCGTAAACCAACGCGCAAAGATCGGTGCGGTATCCACCCAATCGAGCCATAAGTGATAACTGGCTATGGCGACCAACATTGCACGCATACGAAAATTCAGCCAACCGGTCTGGGCCAACGAGCGTAAACACGCATCGACAAAGGGCCATCCCGTTTGGCCCAAAGCCAGTCGCTCCAAACGCTCCGCGCGGTCTGGTGTTTGGTCACGCAACCCGATAAAACCCCGATGCAAAGGCTCCCACTCCAACCGTGGCTCGGATTCCAGTTTTTGCATAAAGTGACAATGCCAGTGGAGGCGCGACCCGAATGATTTCAGACTGGCGGCAAATCGAGCGTCCGTCGGGTGTGCCTTGTATGAGACCCGCGCCGCCTCGCTGGCCTGCCACGCGTTTCGAAGACTGACCGTACCCACCGAAAAATGGGCCGACAATCGAGAGCACACATGCTCCGCGGTCAGTGGTGACGACATGCCGCCTCGATAGGTCCGGCCGCGCTCGATCAAGAAGCTATTGAGTAACTTCATCCCTTCCTCAAGCCCGCCCGGTTGCACCTTGATTAAGGGCTCAGAGTCCACCGGCGACTCATCCAGACAACGGGCCGCCGGCGTATCGGGCAGACCGACACCGATCACTCGCTCTGGTGCATCGACACGGGGCGCATCCATCAGGGCCTGCCATTGAGTCGCCCACTTCCGGCGCCCGGCGAGACCGCGGATCACGCCATGCTGACGGCATTCTTGCCAGCGCACACCGTGGCTTTGACACCAATCTTTGACCAACCGGTCTCGCTGAAAGGTCCAGTCAGGGCCAGTTTCTTGATGCGACCAGATCTGTGCAAAATCAAAGCGGCTGTGTAGCCGATCCAAGACCTGCTCGATCGGACCTTTTGCGATCCAGAGAGGCTGCCCCAACAGAGTCAATGCCTGGTCGAGAGCCAGAAGACTGTCCTTTAAAAATTGCCATTGCCGGCCTGAGGCATAGGGCTGTTGCCAGTAATCAGGCTCGATGACATACAACGGCAAAATGGGACCGTTTTCCATAGCCTGACGGAGTGGCGCGTGATCAACGACACGGAGGTCTCGCTTAAACCAAACCACTACCGGCCGTGTCATGGCAACCACATCCTGCGATAGACACCCTCCGGATCATACCGATCGGCTTGCGCTCCCAGATTAAACACACGCCCACCCCGAGGATCGGCGCCGACCCCGGCAATGTAGGCCCAATTGCCCCAATTACTGGCCACATCATGATCCACCAAGGCGCTCTCAAACCAGGCAGCACCCAAGCGCCAATCCAGGCCAGATTCGTAGATGGCATGACTGGCCACCAACTGGCGCGCCCGATTACAAATCCAGCCCGTCGCCTTCAGTTCACGCATCGACGCATCCACGACATCCGAGCCAGTGAGGCCGTCTCGCCACCGCACAAATCGGTCTCGGTTAAAATCACCCGGGACCTCTCGCCCTTCGGGGCCTAGTTTCCGAAATAAAGTCCAATCAGTCGCGCGTGCATACCAACGAAAATATTCACGCCACAACAATTCAAAGCGGAGCCAGTAAGTCGATTCGTTTGCACCGACTCGAGCTTCATAATCCAGAATGTCGGCCCACACCTCGCGCACCGATAAACAACCGTGAGCAAGCCAGGGTGAGAGGCTGCTCCACACATGGTCACCCATAAAGGCATTCCGGGTTGCCTTGTAGGTCGACAATGCGCCGGATGCCAAATAATTTGACCAATGGGATAACCCGGCTCGCCGCCCGCCCGCAAATCTGGAATCAGACGTCATCGTCAACGAGGCCACTGCTTCATCCCACTCGACAGGCCTTGGCCACAGCGGCTCTGACGCACTCAACACAGCAGGCACAGGGCGCGGCGTGTTCGGCCGAATGGCAGGGGCTTTTTCGACCGCCTTTCGAAACCGCGTAAAACTCTCAGGCAGTGCATCCAACTCAAACGGCAATTGCGCCATTCGAAATAAATCATCGGCTTCCATCGCACGGACGGCATAGCCTTCCGAGACCAGTTGCGCATTTTCAATTCGCTCTTCGGTCGCCAGTGGCAGATCTGTGACCACCCCCAACACATGAAAACCTTGAGAAATTCCATCCAAGGCCCGATCGGGCGAGTCACTCGATATCCAAAGAGGGCAGTCAAACTCAGACAATTGCGCTTCCAAATCCAATAGGGATTCGACTCGAAACCGAGTCCAATGGGCTCCAACTCTCGGCAGTCCAAACTGCTGATCCAGCCACCGCCTCGGCTCAAGGCACGCCAGCGGGATTACAGATGCCCCCTCTGTCTGGGCCCAAGACGCCGCCGTTTCTAAGGCAGGATTATCCGCCAGACGAATTGTGTCCCGTACCAACCAAATGACTGCCTTAGGCTTCACGATGCCCTCCTCGGCGACAGCGCTCAGAGCAATACACCACCTGATCCCAATCGCGCGCCCACTTCTTCCGCCACACAAACGGCCGTTCACAGACCACACAGAGCTTGCTCGGCAAATCGGCTTTCTTTACGACCCGCCCTTTATCGTTTTTCACAGCAAAACCTCCTGCGCACTTGGCAAGCGATCCGATCCTGTTTCACGAAGGCGTAGCCGAAATGCCTGCGCCTTAGCCTGAATGGCCGCCACTTTCGCATCGTCCATGCGATCGACATTTCGCAACACCATGGCCATTCGAGGATTCTTGTGGAAACTGTCACGATGGGTCAGCAGAAAATCCCAATAAAGCGCATTTAAAGGACAGGCGTCATCGCCGAGCGTGTCTTTCACTTGATACCGACATCCCTTGCAGTAATCGCTCATGCGATCAATGTATTTGCCGCTGGCGCAGTAAGGCTTCGACCCCATCAGTCCGCCGTCGGCGAAAAGCGCCATACCCAACGTATTTGGTAATTCCACCCATTCAAAGGCATCCGCGTACACACTCAAATACCAATCGGTCACTTCATCGACCGACGCACCGAGCAGCAACGCAAAATTTCCAGTCACCATCAGCCGCTGAATATGATGTGCATAAGCGTGTTGGCGCGTGTTTCGAATGGCTTCCCCAAGGCATCGCATATCCGTCTGTGATTCATCCCAGAAAAAACCTGGTAGGGGCTCCGTCGCACCGAGGGCATTGCGTGTTTTGTATTCCGGCATGTACGCCCAATACAAACCCCGCACATACTCTCGCCATCCCAGAATTTGCCGAATAAAACCTTCCACTGCATTCAGCGGCGCACGACCGGCCAGATATTCCGCTTCGGCTCTCCGACAGACCGCCAGAGGATCCAAAAAGCCGATGTTTAAGGCGGTCGAAATCAAACTATGAAACAGGGTGTCATTGCCCGCGACCAAAGCGTCTTGATAATCCCCGAAAAAAGGCAGGCGCTCGCGAAGGAAATGATTCAGAACGGATTCAGCCTGCGCCTGAGTCACGGGCCAGAAGAACTGATCCAGTGTGCCGAAGTGATCGGAAAATCGGGCCTCTACCAGGGCAAATACATCCCTGGTGACCGCATCAGGTGGATGCCTCATCGGAGCCGGCGTGACACCGCCTGGGAAGGACTTCCGGTTGTCGGCATCAAAATTCCACTGGCCGCCCATAGGCTGGTCATCCGACATCAAGATCCCGGTCTTTCGGCGCATGACACGGTAAAAATGCTCCATCCGAGGCTGTTTACGACCTTTTAGAAAGGCCGCGAACTCCTCGGCAGTTGCAATAAACCGGGTGTCGGGTAGCAAAGTCAGTGGCACCTCAGATGACTGACTCAACTGTCGAAGCTGGTCCAATAACCGCCATTCACCCGGCTCTGTGATCACCCACTCTGAAAACCCATAGCTCGTCTGATGGCGTTGAATCTCGGTTACCAAATCGTGCGTATTGGTTTCATCATCGAGTGTGACGTAATGAACCTGACGTCCCTGCGCTCGCAGCCGATCCGCAAAATGCCGCATCGCAGAGAAGATGAGCGCAATTTTTTGCTTATGGTGCTTGACATAGGTGGCCTCTGACCAAACCTCTGCCATAAGAACGCAGTCATCGGCGTCTAAGGAAAGCAACGATGGCAGGGTGTCCGAAAGCTGGTCGCCAAGGACGAGGCAACAGCGGGCCATATGTACACTCCATGTAGGAGGGTTTAGTCCATGAACCTCAAGTTAGCCGGCCTTCCGTGCCTGGCGATGGTGATACTGATGACAAGCAATGCCCCAAAAGCCGAGGCCGCTTGCGCCTCACTTCTCGACCATTCTGTCCGTCACTTAGCCGGCGAGCAAGTCGACCGTCTGTGCGACACCTATCAAGGCCAGGTTGTCATGATCGTCAATACGGCATCCAAATGCGGATTCACGCCGCAATTTGATGGACTTGAGGCTCTGTACCGGAAATACAAGGACCAAGGCTTTGCCGTCCTCGGGTTCCCATCTCAAGACTTTGGAGGCCAAGAGTTCGCCGACGAAGCCGAGGCGGCTGACTTCTGTCGACTGACCTATGGCGTGCAATTTCCGATGTACGCGACCACTCACGCGAAAAAGGGCAAGGCCCATCCATTGTTCCAAGGCCTCGCAGAAGCAGCCGGCGGGGATTATCCCTCTTGGAACTTCCACAAATACATCATCAACCGCAATGGCGAACTGGTCGGGAGCTTCGGCTCATTTACCGGCCCCTCGTCTAATCGCATTGCGCGCGTGATCGAAGACGCCTTAGGCGGCTAATCAGTGCGGGTGCAATGCACCCGCATAACCTTCACGGCGTGCCGAGAGCGTGATCGAGACACTGTCGGAAAACCGAAGTGCATGGGGCTTATCGATACGCACATCCGCCCACATTACCTCCGGGTGCTCCATAACGAGGCTCAAGACCTCATCGGTCATCCGCTCCAACAACAAAAACCGATTGTCTTCTACATGACGAATCACCTTTTTGGTGATGGTCCGGTAATTCAGCGCCTCTTCAATCTGATTAAAGGTGACCGCTTTTTCGGCGTGGTAGTGAATCCGAATATTGATCACCACATCCTGCCGATTCTTTTTCTCATCGTCATTGATGCCGATAAAGGTCCGCAGCCGAAGATCTTGGATATGAATCTTGGCAATTTGGTCGCGCTGAAATGTCATCTCAGCCCTTCCCGATCAAACGCAGAAACTCAGAACGCGTGGCCGGTTGCTCACGGAAGTCGCCGAGCATCACCGAAGTGGCCATGATCGAGTTCTGCTTCTCAACACCCCTCATCATCATGCAAAAATGTCGCGCCTCAATCACCACGCCAACCCCTCGGGCATCCGTCACTTCTTGAACTGCCAGCGCGATTTGGCGAGTCAGGTTCTCTTGAATCTGCAGGCGCCGAGCAAACATGTCGGTGATACGGGCCAATTTCGATAAGCCCAAGACCTTGCCAGAGGGCAAGTACCCAATGTGACAACGTCCGGTAAACGGCAACATATGGTGCTCACACATCGAATACAATTCGATGTCTCGTACTACCACCATCTCATCATTATCCGACTCAAACACCGCTCCATTGATGAGCGTCTCCAAGTCCTGGCGGTAGCCTGAGGTTAAAAAATCCAATGCTTTTGCAGCGCGCTTAGGGGTGTCTAGCAGCCCTTCCCGAGATGGGTCCTCACCAATTGCGGTCAGAATATCTCGGTAGGATTCGGTCACAGAATCAATCATGGGGGTCTCCAGTTTTACGGTGCCGATTCACCCTAGTCTTGAGAAACAGGTACACTCAAAACCCACGCCAATCGGCCAACACTAATGATTTAGGGCGACTTTGAAAGAAAACAACAGCCATCCGAAAAAAGCGCGCATTTTGTTGAAAGTCGCCCTCGGTTTCATGCTTCTAATCGGCACCATCGGGTTGGTGACGCATCTACTTGATGTCTCTGCCTTGGTGCGCGCCTTCGCCCAATTGCCCAGAGAAACCTGGCTTATCCTAGGGGCCCTTGGCGCGGCCAGCTGGTGTCTCCGGGGATTGAGGACCTGGATTTTATTTCCTGAGATCGGGATGGTCGATGCCTTAGGCATGAGTTTCCTACACAACACCGCCAACAACCTCGCACCCATGCGCTTGGGCGAATTGGCATTGCCCGCTCTGGCCAAATGGCTGGGAAATGTTGGCTTCAGTACTGGCTTCACCAGCCTCTTATGGATTCGATTTCTCGACCTCATCAGCTTGTTAGGAATCGGGCTCTGCGTGTTGGGATTATCCAGAGGCGGCACGGCCATGCTGGCCCTACTGGCTGTGCTTATTTTCCTAACGCCTTTGCTTCTCCGGTGGACGCTGCCGTTATTGCAAAGCGTTCCCTGCCCTCGAGTCCTGCATCCCATTCGGGCGCAATTGATGTATGAGGCCACACAGGGGCAGCGACTGCATCGGCTTTGGCGACTGACAGTCTTATCCTGGCTTTGTAAATTGGTGGGTATGGCGGTGTTACTGGCCTCACTGTCTGGCCTCGATCTGTCTCAGGTCATGGCCATTATCTTAGGTGCCGAACTGTCATCGATTTTACCCATTCATGGATTGGCCGGTGCGGGAAGCTATCAAGCCGGTGGCGTGCTCGGAGGCGTCCTGATGGGCCAAACCGCATTGATTGGATTGCAACTGAGTGTGCAACTGCATCTCTATGTGCTGAGTCTGACCTGCGTCTTCGGTATACTCGGTGCTTTATTACTCGCAAAACGGACCGTCCATGGCTAAGACCCTGCCAAGCCTCTCAGTGGTAATCCCGCTGTATAAAGAAGAAGACAATGTTGAGCGTTTGGTGGATGAGCTACATGCCGCGCTGGCACAGTACCCAGGGACGTTTGAACTGGTACTTGTCGACGACGGCAGCACCGACCAAACCCGTGCCCGCCTGCTTGATGCCCGGAGCCGCGAAGGGGATCACGTTCGCGTGTTGTCTCATCGGAGAAATTTGGGTCAGACCCAAGCCATGCAAACCGGCCTCTTAGCCGCACGCGGCGAAGTGATTGCCTTTATGGATGGCGATCTGCAAAACGACCCCGCCGACATTCCAGCCATGGTGAGTACGCTCGAAGAAAAGCAACTCGATTTATTGTGTGGCTGGCGTAAAAACCGCCAAGACTCACTCGATCGCACCTTACCGTCACGGATCGCCAATTGGCTGATCGGCCGAGTCTCTGGGGTGGCACTCCATGACTACGGATGCAGCCTAAAAGTTGGACGACGTGACGTGCTCGAGGGCCTGGACCTCCGCGGCGAGATGCATCGATTCATTCCTTTGTGGGTGGCCAACTTGACCCATCCAAGTCGGATTGCAGAGCAACCGGTTAATCATCGGGCTCGCACAGCCGGCACGTCAAAATACGGTATTTCCAGAACACCCCGGGTCATTTTGGATTTGTTGGCCGCTTGGTTTTTCCTTCGATTCAGAGAACGTCCCGGACATTTCTTTGGCGTAGCCGGCCTGATGACGGGTGGGCTCGGGGCATTGGCCCTTGGCTATTTGCTGCTCATCAAACTGTTCGGTGGCGACATCGGCAACCGGCCACTGCTGATCACTGGGGTGTTGTTGGCCTTGGTTGGGTTGCAGTTAATTACGACCGGACTGGTGGCTGAGATGCTGACGCGCTTAAAGCCACACAAACAGCCGCCCCTGACTCGGGATACAGGTCATTCCACCTGGGCCAAAGGTGACCATGACGGCACTGACTAAACTGGATTGGCGTCTGTGCCTAGTTCTTATCGGGCTTGGCTTACTGGGCACTTGGGTGCCTTTATTTGACTTGGATGAGGGCGCTTTTTTAGAGGCTACCCGAGAGCTCTTAGACGGGGGGCATTGGGCAGCCACCACCTTAGATGGCGAGCCGCGCTACGATAAACCCATCTTGGCCTATTGGCTGCAAGCGGCGTCCCTCAGCCTCGCGCTGTGGATGCCCACCTGGGTCCCTATCGAAATGATGGGCCGGTTGCCGTCTGTGATTGCAGGGGCGCTCTGGGCTTTGGTTTTGGCACGGTTTGCTCGAGAGCTCACCGGCAAAGCCACGCTCGGCCTGTTTGTAGCCTTAGCGGTGGGCACCACCCTAGGGACTTTGGTCATTGCCCGGGCGGCGACTGCAGATGCCTTATTGAATTTGTGGTTTGCTCTGCTATTCACCGACATCGCACGGTATCTGATCCAACCCTCTCAGGCGCTGCAATTGCGGGTGTTTTTGTGGCTCGCCTTAGGCATCCTGACCAAAGGGCCGGTGGCGGTGTTGATTCCCGGTGGGGCATTTTTCTTGTGGGCCCTAGCTTCAAATCAATGGACCGTCTTTTTTAGAGCCGTACTCACGCTTCGCGGACTGTTGATTATCGCAGCCATCTTGGCGCCTTGGTTAATCGGGGTATACCAAGCACAGGGCTTGGCGTTCTTTGAAAACTTTATCCTAAGACACAACGTGGAGCGATTCTCCGGCAATTTGCACGGACACGGCGGCCATCCCTTGTATTACCTGTTCGTCATGCCCCTCATGCTCCTCCCCTACACGGCATTAGTGGTTGCGATTTTATTCCGCGTTCGCACCTTCTGGGCAGAGCCAGTGACGCGCTTTGCGCTTCTGTGGTTGGCCTTGGTGGTGGTGTTGGTTTCCGCCTCCGGGACTCAGTTGCCCCACTATGTCCTCTACTCCACCCCACCCCTGTTTATCCTATATGCCCGCGTACTGCCGGAGCTAAAGGGTCGTTTCTGGGCAATCCCAGGGCTGGTATTGCCCTGGGGACTTTTGTCATTGGCGGTGATTCACCCCTACCTGCCCATGCCCACGCATCCGCGTGACGAAGAACAAGTGCTCTTGCTCTCGCAGGTGCTGACCCAATGGGGCTGGCCACTCGCTGCCGGCGTTGGGCTGATCGCACTGGTGGCGGTGGTGGTCTGTGTCATTCCCCGCTGGCGAATCAGTCAACGCCTGATTGCTATGGGTGGGCTGCAATTAACATTAATCGCGCTGGTTATCCTGCCTTTACTGTCCGAGTCGCGACAGCGCCCTCTCAAACAAGCGGCCTTGATCGCAAAAGCCGAATCGGCCGACGTGGTATCGCAAGGCGTCCGCATGCCCAGCTTCTCATTCTATCGAGAGGCCATCACCCCAGAGGCTGCCCCCGCACCGGGTCAATGGGTGCTGATTTCCGTCACACGCCTCAACGAGCTGAAATCACTTGGACGTCCGATCGACATCAAAGCCGCTGGCCCAGGCTGGCGCCTCGTGGCAATCAAAGGACTCGATTCGATCTAGTCGTCTCGCGGCACAAACGCCAAGCTGGCTGAATTGATGCAGTATCGAAGGCCCGTAGGCGTCGGGCCGTCATTAAACACATGGCCCAAATGCGCATCGCAGTGTTCACACACCACCTCAGTCCGAGGCATAAAAAACAGCGATCGATCTGACCGCTCTCCCACGACACCGGGCTTGGCCGGCTGATAAAAACTGGGCCATCCCGTGCCTGAATCGAACTTATGCTCAGAGTCGAATAACAACGTGTTGCAGCAAATGCAGCGAAACTCGCCGGGCGATTTCAGATCATGATAGGCATTATCGAATGGTCGCTCGGTGCCTTTCTTCCGCGTCACATAGAATTGCTCCTCAGTCAGCTCGGCTCGCCATTCATCCTCTGTTTTTTTATGTGCTCGAGGCTCATTCATTGCTTGAACTCCAGTCAAAAACCAATATCTTTCCGGTAGGACGTTTTTCACCTACAGGAGCGGTGACCATGTTGCGCATAGCGCTTTTTCTAATGACCAACCTCGCCATCATTTTAGTGGCCAGTCTTACATTGAGCCTTTTAGGCTTTGAAGGGTATTTGGCAGCCAATGGCGTCGATTTAAACCTCCCAAGCCTGCTGATGTTTTGTTTCGTCTTCGGCATGGCAGGGTCTGTCGTGAGCTTACTGCTCTCAAAGCGCATGGCACGCATGGGTACGGGCACACAAATCATTACAGAGCCACGAACGGCTGAAGAACGTTGGTTGGTGGACACGGTCGCGGAATTGGCGCAAGAGGCCGGCATTGGCATGCCCGAAGTGGGCATCTTCCCAAGCCAAGCCAGCAATGCCTTTGCCACTGGATGGAATCGGAACAATGCCTTGGTGGCTGTGAGCACAGGGCTTTTAAGCCGCTTCAGCAAAGACGAAGCGCGTGCTGTGATGGCCCACGAAATCGGTCACGTCGCCAATGGTGACATGGTGACTTTGGCCCTGATTCAAGGGGTGGTAAATACCTTTGTGATGTTCTTCTCACGGATCATTGGACACACCATCGACCGCGTGGTGTTTAAAACCGAACGCGGACACGGACCGGGCTTTTACATAGTGACCTTTGTCGCGGAAATCATTCTAGGCATCCTGGCCTCAATGATCGTCTTCTGGTTCTCGCGGCGACGGGAATTCCGAGCGGATCTGGCCGGTGCCCAACTGGCCGGTGCGCCAGCGATGATCGGTGCGTTGGAGCGTCTAAGAGCCGAGCAAGGACTGCCGGCTGAATTGCCCGACACCATGATGGCCTTTGGCATCCGCACCACCGGCGCCAAAAGCATGATGCGTTTGTTTATGACACACCCACCTTTGGACGAGCGGATTGCAGCGTTAAGAGCGTTGTAAGGATGGCTTACGCCAGCGCGGCGAACCCGCGCTGGCAATCCGCGATCAAATCTTCAACCGCCTCCAAGCCCACTGCGATTCGGATCAAATTATCACTGACGCCCATCAGATCACGATCCGCCTGATCGAGACGACCGTGGGTGGTGGTCGCCGGATGACACACCGTGGTCCGGACATCACCCAAATTGGCCGTCAACGACATCAAACACGTGCCATTTAAAAAGGCCCAGGCAGTCTCTTTGGTGGCATTCTTCAACGTGAAGCTCAAGACCCCGCCACCCCCTGTGCTTTGGCGAGTAATCAGTTCAGCTTGGGGGTGTGAAGGCAGGCCTGCATAGTTGACCTGTGATACGGCCGGTTGAGACTGGAGCCATTGAGCCAACTGCAAGGCCTTTTCGCTGTGCGCCTTCATCCGAAGCTCCAGCGTCTCCAAGCCTTTAAGGAACACCCAGGCGTTAAATGCGCTCATGGTCACACCCGCCGACCGAATGAAGGCCGTTACGGGTTCAATCAATGCCTTAGAGCCTAAAACTGCGCCTCCGAGCACCCGACCCTGGCCGTCCAAGTGCTTGGTCGCCGAATGAATCACCAAGTCAGCCCCCAGGGCCAGCGGCTTTTGCAGCACCGGGGTCATAAAACAATTATCGACCACAAACAAAGTATCTTGCGCTCGACACAGTTCGGACACAGCAACCAAGTCCACCACCTCAATGGTTGGATTGCTAGGGGTCTCGCAGTACGCAAGCTTTGTCGGCTTCGACAAAGCCGCACGCCAGGCGTCGAGATCTGTGGTTGGCACCAACTCAAGCTCGATGCCGTATTTCACAAAAAATTTCTTAAGAAGCGTTAAGGTGGCGCCGAACACGCCTGTGGACATCACCACCCGATCACCGGCGGCACAATGGGCCATCAGGGTCGCCAAAATCGCACCCATGCCCGAGGCGGTTGCCTCACAGGCTTCGGCGCCTTCCAGAGCGGCAAGCCGTCGGCAAAACGTATCGACTGTCGGGTTATCGACCCGCGCATAGATCGACAAGCCATTGTCGTTGATAAACGCGTCGGCCATGGTTTCTGCATCCGGAAACACAAAACTCGACGTCAAAAACAGAGGATCAGAGTGCTCACGCTCAGCGGTTCGCTCAGATCCGGCCCGGATGGCCTGGGTCTCAAGCTGGCACGTCGCCAAAAGATCTTTAAGCCGCCGATCCCGGTCCATCATGAAGCATCGGCCCTTAAATCCAAGCAGGCATCTTGGCTGTCACCGAGCGCGAGCTGCTTCGCCCCATCGCTTCGAGCGCGGGCCAACGCTTCCAAATAGGCATCGTCCACTTCTTTGGTGATGTAGCAGGCCGAGAACACAGAGTCTTCAAAGGCTTTCAACTCAGGGTTCAGCTCCTGCACAGCCGACACCAAGTCTTCCAAATCCTGATAAATCAACCCGTCGGCACCGATCAACTGGTTAATCTCATCCGTGGTTCGACCGTGCGCAATGAGCTCAGTGGCCGCCGGCATGTCGATTCCATAGACGTTGGGTGAGACCACAGCAGGCGCTGCGGACGCAAAGTAGACTTTTTTCGCCCCAGCATCCCGTGCCATTTCAACAATTTGATGGCAAGTCGTGCCCCGCACGATCGAATCGTCCACCAAAAGCACATTGCGACCTTTAAATTCTTGTACGACCGGATTCAGTTTTTGACGAACTGATTTCTGACGTTCTGTTTGTCCGGGCATGATAAAGGTCCGGCCAATGTATCGGTTTTTAATAAACCCTTCCCGAAAGAGAACGCCCAGTTTCTGTGCCACTTCCAGCGCACTGGTTCGACTGGTATCCGGAATGGGGATGACCACATCGATGTCATGATTAGGCAGTGTCCGAAGAATTTTATCCGCCAGTTTGCGTCCCATATTGATACGGGCTTGATACACCGACACACCATCGATGACGGAATCTGGACGCGACAAATACACATACTCAAATAAACAGGGGTGGCGATCTTGCGGCCCGGCACACAGCTTGCGATGCAGATGACCTTCTTGGTCGATAAAGGCGGCCTCACCGGGTGCCAAGTCCCCAATCAACGAAAACCCGGCACAATCCAGCGCCACGGATTCACTGGAAATCATGTACTCGACGCCCTGCTCGGTTTTCCGTTGCCCAATGCAAATCGGACGGATGCCATAGGGGTCTCTGAACCCTAAAATGCCATGGCCGTTGATCAGTGCCACCACGCCGTACGCGCCCCGACACCGCCGGTGCACACCCTCAACCGCCGAGAAGAAATCCTCTGGGGTCGGACGAAAATTCCCGCGCGCTTCCAACTCATGCGCGAACACATTCAAAAGAACTTCGGAGTCTGAACTGGTATTGATGTGTCGCAGATCTTCTTCATACAGATCACGCATCAATTCACGGGTATTGGTCAGATTCCCGTTGTGAGCCAACGAAATGCCATAGGGGCTATTCACATAAAACGGCTGCGCTTCCGCAGACGAGCTGGTTCCAGCCGTCGGATACCGTACGTGGCCGATCCCCATGTTGCCCGTCAGGTAATGCATGTGACGTGTTCGAAAGACATCACGGACTAACCCGTTGTCTTTTCTCAGATGGAACTTGCCGTTGGCACAGGTCACCATGCCGGCCGCATCCTGTCCACGATGTTGCAAGACTGTCAGTGCATCAAATAACGCCTGATTGACATTGCCTCGACCAAAAATTCCAACCACACCGCACATGATCGTCCCTTCCTTAGCTCACAGGTGCCACGACACCCTTGGCAAACAATTGCTCTAATGCCCAATCAGCGACCGTTTCGAAATGCGGCACCAATTGCGCGTTAGTGTACCAATCATCGTTGGCCAACGGCGTTAATCCCAATAATCCAATCACGACAGTGACAATCAACGCACCGCGCGCAAACCCAAAGACCATGCCCAACACACGATCCGTAGACGACAACCCAGTGGCATTGATCAATGCCCCCAATAAAAATCCCAAGGCCGCCCCCACCAGGAGCGTACCGACAAACAAGGCCGCAAAGGCCGCTACCGAGCGCACTAAGGTGTCTGCGATTTGCTCCAGAAGCAAAGCATCCATCGCCTCATGAAATTGCCGTGCCACAATAAAGGCAGCGACCCATGTGCCCAGACTCAACGCTTCTTTGACAAAACCGCGCCGAAGACTCATCAAGGTAGACAGAGCCAACACCACAATGATGCCCCAGTCGAAGGCCGACAATCCTTGGCTCACCGAGGTCACCGCCTCATTCATGACTGGCCGTCTTCTCGCACGTCATACGGTTTAATTTGCGGAGACACAGACAATTGTGTCGCGATCGATTTCTGCGCGGTCTCGGCGGACTCTCGATTCACATAGGGCCCGACATAGACTTTGGACAATTCCCCGTCGACACGGATATAGGCACGACCCACATCCAAAAACGTCACGCGATCCGCCAAAGCCTGTGCATTGGCTCGGTTTTTAAAGGCACCGAGTTGCAAGACAAAACTCGGTGTCTCACTGTCACCCATCGGTGCATTTAATAAGGTATCCAGCTTTTCCGAATCGGCATTTGTGGGAGGCGCCACCTCAACGGTGGGTGCCACACCGAGCACCGGAGGGTCAGGCAATCGAGTCAAAGTCGGTCCCGAGGAGTCAATGGCCTCGAAGCTTGGGGTGAGCAACCAAGGCAGTACCAGAGCACAGAGTGCCACCAGCGTGGCCGCACCCATCCACTGATGTTTACGTCGATGCGGCGAGGCCGATTGCTCAGTTGAAGTGTTCATGCGTGAGTGCGTCCGCCACTAAAATAAAAGAGCCCATAACCAGCACTTCCGTGCCGTCTGCCAGTTCAGCGCCGAGCGCATCAATAGCGGAATGAAGTGTAGCAAAAGTCCGCCACGGCGTCTGTCCGGTTGTTCGCTCCCAAACCTCTGACAGCGCTTCCGCCGAACGACCTCGAGGCCCCGACAACCCAACCAAGACCACCCGATCTGCGTACTCGGTCAAAATCGGCGCGATTGCTTGTGCGTCTTTATCGGCCAACAACCCACAGATCACCCACCGCTCGGTCGGATGGCCAGCTTGTTTCAACGTCTCGGTTACAAACCGACAGGCATCCACGTTGTGACCCACATCCAATACCCATCGCACCCCGTTAACCCAACGCTCGGTCATCCGGCCCGGCACCCGAACGGTCTCGAGCAATGGCTCGAGTGGTTCAGACGGCAAGCATTCGAGTGCATCCATCGCGAGAACCGCCAACCCCACTGAGTCCGGTGGCAGTTGTGCGTGTCGGTAGGACACCCAACCCTGGCGGGTGTGCAGCCGACCTTCGTCATTGCAATGTGATTCAAGTGTCGACAGCACCGCACCCGAAGCCTCTGCAGCGGCGGTCAATGCCTCGAGCACCGGCATTGCGGCTGTATAGCACGGACATCCCTTGCGCATAATGCCGGCTTTTTCACGGGCAATGGCGGCTAAGGTATTGCCTAAAAAATCTTGATGATCCCAACCAATGTGTGTGATCACAGAGACATCGGAATCCACCACATTGACCGCATCGAGTCGACCGCCCAAGCCGATTTCCAAAATCCACAGCGGGACCGCCTTTTGCTGAAAGACCACAAAGGCAGCCAAGGTCAGGGTTTCAAAATAAGTCAGTGGCACCTCACCTCGAGCGGATTCCACCCGGTTTAAGGCATCCACTAGGTCGGCTTCAGAGACCCAATCGCCCTGCACCCGAATCCGCTCGCGCACGGAGTGCAAGTGAGGTGACGTATATTGTCCGTAGGCGCAACCGGCGGCGTCAGCAAGCGCTCCGGCCACTTCTACCACGGAGCCTTTCCCGTTGGTGCCCGCCACCGTCAACACCCTTCGCGGCGCCCCATCGTCCAACCGAGCCCATACCGAAGCCACCCGCTCAAGCCCCAGCCGGATTTCCGACGGCGGTGTCAGCGCCTCTAAATGCGCTTCCCAGTCAGCCAGTGTGTTCAATGCATCAAGCGAGAAAGAATGCGACCGATGGTGTCCCGAAGATCCGGCCGAGCCACGATCATATCGACGGTACCGTGCTCAAGCAGAAATTCAGCGCGCTGGAAGCCTTCGGGAAGCGTTTCACGAACGGTCTGTTCGATCACCCGCGGCCCGGCAAAACCGACCAAGGCTTTGGGCTCAGCAATATTCACGTCACCCAACATCGCAAAGGAGGCAGACACGCCCCCGAAGACCGGATCGGTCAGCACAGATATATAGGGGAGCCCCTGTTCTTTCATTTTCTCAAGGACCGCTGAAGTCCGTGCCATCTGCATCAAGGAGAGCAGCGCTTCTTGCATCCGCGCACCGCCAGAGGCTGAAAAACAGACCAAAGGCATTCTGGCCTCCAAGCAACGCTCAGCGGTTCTCACAAATTTTTCGCCCACCACGGTCCCCATCGAACCGCCCATGAACTGAAACTCGAAGGCCACTGCGGCCAATGGACGGCCCTTGAGCGTGCCCTCCATCGCTATCAAGGCATCTTTTTCGCCCGTTTGTTTTTGCGCTTGGCTGAGTCGATCGCGGTATTTTTTCAAATCCTTAAATTTGAGGCGGTCGTCCGCCTCAAGATCGGCAAACAGCTCTTTGTGAGAGTTTTCATCTAAGAAACCCGTCAGTCGGGCACGGGCATTTAACCGCCCATGATGACCGCACTTGGGACACACCTGTTGGTTTCTTGCGAGCTCAGGTTGATACAACACCGCCTCGCAGGCACTGCATTTTGACCAGAGACCATCGGGCACCGATGCTTTTCGTTCGATGGCTTTTGACCGGACCACCGAAGGTACAATTTTATCTAACCAATTACTCATCAGAGTTCCATTCCATTGAGTTGATCCATGGCCTGACGCATGGGCTTCAAAATACGAGCTAATGCAGCCGGCACTTGATCGGGTTGATGCGCCAAATCCTCAGCCGCACTGACCAATACAGAGCCGACGATAATGCCGTCAGCCACCCGACTGATCGCTGCCGCATCCTCAGGCGTTCGTATCCCAAAGCCAACACAAATAGGGACCGATACTTGCGCGCGCATCGATTCAATTTTCTCAGACACCTCAGCGGTGTTGAGTTTAGACGACCCGGTCACACCTTTCAGCGAGACATAGTACAAATAGCCCGAGGTCGCATCACCAATCACCCGCATCCGCTGATCCGTGGTGGTGGGCGCTGCCAAGTAGATCAAATCCAGACCCAGTGTTTTGGCCGCCTGCACCAAGCCTCCTTCTTCCTCAGGTGGCATATCGACCAGCAATAAGCCATCAACCCCAGCGGCCTTCGCCTTGGTACAGAACGCCTCTTCACCCATCGCGATCACAGGGTTCAAGTAACCCATCAAGACCACCGGCGTCTCGCCGTCCTCAGTGCGAAATTCCGCGACTGCATCCAGTACTTTCGGCAAGGTCATGCCACCGGCAATCGCACGCTCTGCGCCCCGCTGATTAACAGGACCGTCGGCAAAAGGATCCGAAAACGGCATACCCAACTCAATGACATCGGCCCCGGCATCCACCAGCGCGTGCATCACAGGCACCGTCATCTGTGGGTTGGGATCACCCGCCACCACATACGGAATCAACGCCTTACGGCCTGCAGCATGGAGTGCCTCGAGTCGCGTTTTGATGCGAGATTCGGTCATGTCAGAGAGATTCCTTCCATTTTAGCCACTGTAAAAATGTCTTTGTCGCCACGGCCTGACATGTTGCACACGATCGTTTGATCCGGACGCATCTGAGCGGCCAAGGTTTTGGTGTAGGCCAGCGCATGCGCTGTCTCCAAGGCCGGGATAATACCTTCCACGCGAGACACCTCATGGAACGCGGCCAAGGCTTCGGCATCGGTCGCACCGACGTAATTGGCCCGACCAATGTCTTTCAGGTACGCGTGCTCTGGGCCAACGCCAGGATAATCCAAACCGGCTGAAACCGAATGAGTGTGTGCAATCTGACCGTCCGCATTGTCCATCAGGTAGGTTTTGGCCCCGTGCAATACGCCCGGACGGCCAGCACACAAAGGCGCGGCATGTTCAGGCGTTGACAACCCACGACCAGCGGCCTCCACCCCGTAAATCGCCACTTCGGTATCCGGTAAGAACGGATAGAACAAGCCAATGGCATTCGATCCACCACCGACACAGGCAACCAAGGCGTCTGGATAATGGCCCCAGAGTTCCTTGGACTGCCATTTCACCTCTCGGCCGACCACTGCGTTGAAATCTCGCACCAATTGAGGATAGGGCGCTGGGCCTGCCACCGTGCCGATGATGTAGAACGTATTGTCGACATTGGTCACCCAATCTCGCATGGCCTCGTTCAAGGCATCTTTCAACGTACGAGAACCGGACTCAACTGGCACCACCTGTGCACCCAGTAACTTCATGCGATACACGTTCGGGGATTGGCGCTCCACATCGTCTGCGCCCATATAGACGACACACTCGAGACCGAGTCGAGCCGCCACCGTGGCTGAGGCCACACCGTGCTGTCCAGCGCCGGTCTCAGCGATCACCCGGGGCTTACCCGAATACTTCGCCAACAACGCTTGCCCAATGGTGTTATTCACCTTGTGTGCGCCGGTATGGTTTAAGTCCTCACGCTTGAAGAAGATTTGCGCACCGCCTATTTGCTTAGACCAACGCTCGGCGTGATACAAAGGCGACGGACGGCCGACGAAGGTCGCCAGATCATGGTCGAACTGACGCTGGAAATCGGGGTCAGACTTCAGCGTTTGATAGTTCTGCTCCAATTCTGACAAAGCGGTCATGAGGGTTTCAGACACATACCGCCCACCGTAGGCGCCAAAATGCCCGCCCGCGTCTGGCTCATAGGTCAGCGTACGCAATTCGTTTTCTGTCAAAGCCATGGTATGCCTCGTTATCTTTGTAGGGCCGCCATAAAGCGAGCCATTTTATCAGGATCCTTTTGCCCAGGCGCCGCTTCGATGCCACCGCTGACATCCAAAGCCCAAGGTTTGACCTGGGTGATTGCGTCCGTTGCATTTTCAGGTGTCAGTCCGCCCGCCAGAATCACCGGCCGGTCGGTGACTGGGATACGACCCCAATCAAAGCGCTCCCCTGTCCCACCGGGGACACCGGCATGATAGGCGTCGAGCAAAAATCCACTCGCTCTCGGAAAACGTGCCATTTCCTGAACCACATCCACATCTGATTTCATGCGGATGGCGCGGATATAAGGCAACCCAATGCGATCGCAAAATTCGGGAGTTTCATCCCCGTGGTACTGCACCAAATTCAGTCCACACGCGGTAAAGGTGGATTGCACCGTGTCGGCATCTGCATTCACAAACAACCCGACCCGTGTCACAAACGCAGGCACGTGACGACAGAGTACCGCTGCCTGCTCGCAACTGATGGCACGCGGACTCTTCGCATAAAACACAAAGCCCAGCGCATCGACCCCTAAGCTGACAGCACAGGTCACATCTTCCGTGCGGGTGAACCCACAGAACTTTACACGCGTCATCTCATTACTCTACCGGATCTGTGCTCAGGATGCCTTTCAATACTTGCGGAATTCGAACCGTCTCAGGCAATTCAAAGTGGCTCTCGTAGGTCGGCCCCAAAAAATACAACCCATGCGCAGGGGCTGTCACACCCCCTTGGGTTCGGTCTTTGGACTCCAACACCTCTCGTGCCCATTCGATCGGGTATTCACCAGAACCAATCGCCATCAACACACCGACGATATTGCGAACCATGTTTTGCAAAAAACCGTTGGCTTCGACGTGCACTGCGATCAGCTCATCTTGCTGGTACACCCGAGACTGCATCAAGGTTCGCACTGAGGTTTTCGCCTGGCACTGGGCTGACCGATAGGCATTAAAATCGTGCGTACCCAGCAACAAGCGCGCTGCGGCAGCCATCCTGGTCGCCTCCAGAGTCTTGTACGTGAAGGTGGTGGCATGTCGCATCAACGCACTGCGATACGGCACATGCCGAATCAGATACACGTATTGTCTGGAACGTGCCGAAAATCGAGCATGGAACTCATCAGAGGTAGAACAGGCCCACGCCAAGGAAACATCACCTGGTAACTGCGTATTGGTACCCATCACCCAGTTGTACGGATCGCGTTCCGCTTGGGTGTCAAAATGGCACACTTGCGAGGCCGCATGCACACCCGCATCAGTACGCCCGGAACAGACCACAGAAATCGGCTCGTCTGCAATCGATGACAGCGCTTTCTCAAGCACTGACTGCACGACCTGGGGGTCGTGCTTTTGGGCTTGCCATCCGTGGTATCGAGTGCCCTCGTACTCAACCGACACCGCAATACGCTGCGGCTTATGCACCGCGCACCGCGTGGAGTCGCGCCTTCGCTTTTTCTGCGCTTGGGGTATGTGGAGACACCCGAACCCGCTCTAGCAGTTCGATTGCCGTCTCACGCATGCCCATGCCCAAATAATTTTCAGCCAACTGCAATTGATGGGCCGCCACTTCAGCCTCATCGTCTGGGTCTTCACCCCACTCCGGGTTCTCATTCAAGGATTCGGCCGAAAAGGCATCGATCAGCAACTCATCCCCGTCCTGATATAACGCCTCGGCTTCGCTCATACGGGTCGGATCTTCAATTTTCTGTTTTAATCGATTGATCGCATCTTCCAGTGCGTCCAAGTCGGCCCGAACCACACCGGCGGGCACCGAGTCGTGCGCCGGCGACACACTGACGCTGCCAGGTGTTGAGAGCGGCTGGGGTGCAGAACCCGCATACACACGGCGCAAGAGCCCGAAGGCTAACAAAACGGCCATAAAAATGAGTGTGCCTTGCCCGATCTCAGTGCGCGCAAACGCCATAAACTCAGACCGAGACGGTATCGCATTGAGTACACGTTGCCCCTCTGCCCGCCAATCGACACCGGTTGATACCGGTGCCTCCGGGACAACGGCCGGCGGAACCGCGGGGGTTTCGACAATCTGCGCCAATTTGGCATCCACCTGATCCAATTTGGACTCGAGGGCCTGGATCTTTTGCAGTAACGCATCGACCGACTCTGTACCGGCGGCGCCCTCACTCAGCCTTCCTACGGGGGCAGCAGGTGTCGCGCTGACAGTCAATTCGGGCTCTGGGGCGCTCGATGGAGACTCTGGCTGTGCAGATTCACTGGCGATCCGTTCCGCCTTCACCGACCAAAAATCTCGGCGCGGCTCCGCCATATGCGCTTTGAACCGTTCGGCCGCCTTATCGACATCCACTGCCAAGATCACCTCGACCGGTGGAACGCCTAGTTTCTGATTTTTCTCTAACGCGTTTACGTTCCCGATCTCAAACGCATTCGGGTTGGCATCGAATAGAGCCATCATCACTTGCTCAACGGTGGCCCCGTCCGGTTGGACTTGTTGTGCAATACGCCACAGGGTTGCACCATTTGCGACCCGAATCTCACGACTAACAGGCTCCACCTGCGTTCGACTGACACGGATCGGTAAGATCGCCACACCCGAGGGTGTAAAGACCTCAACCACGGTGGAGAGTTTCTCGGTTGGCCACGAACTGTCCAGGCTTAACACCAACTCTGTGACCGTGCCGTTTTGCTCGATGCGGTGAAACAGATCTGACAGACCGGGGCTTCGCTCAATCCCCTGACGCAAAAAAGTCGCTTCAGAACCAAACACCGGCAGCAATTGATTCACCGGATGGCCGGCCAAATCAGTGATAGGGACGCGAATTTCCACTGAATCCTTGGGCTCAGGCATCCACCGCGGCGCTCCAAACTCCAAGGCATGGGCAGCCAAAGCCACAAACCAGACGCACACGGCGCCAAACACTCGTCTCAGCACAGCACCCGCCTCATGACCGCATCCTTTGCATCTTGACTCCAAAGTGTCCGTTCTAGATCCGCAGTCAATGTCAGATGCACCCATCCCGATTCCGCCAGCTCAGCAGAGACCCGCACCGGCTCATCCACTTCCATCCGGCCAGTATTGGGCGCCACTGCGTAACCAGGCACCAAATCATTTTTATGCAACTGCAAGAGCATCGAAGGATCTTGAACCTGCAACCACCCACTGAAGGTCAGCGTATAAAAATGGTCACTCTGCCAGCGCTCTAATGAAATCAAAGTGCCCGCCAATGTGGGCAACTCCGCCAGCGCACGAACGGTCTCGTCGGCATCCAACGTTCGACTGTTAAAGGCCAACTGACCACCAAAGGGTGCTTCTTCCGGATCGCGCCCGTTGAATAGTTGAGTCACCTGGGCCGCCAAAGCATCCACGCCGCCCGATACGGCAACCGCAGGCTCTCGCACCACACCCAAGACCTGCGTAATCGAGCCTTCGAGTGAGGCCGGAATGACCCGAGACCACAGGGATACCAGCGGGGGCAGAGGCCGAAATCGATCAGCGGTCCCCTCATAAGTGGCGTCCAAATCAATGACTAAATCGGCAGTCGCGAGATCGGCTTCTTCGGAGAGCTCAATCGCGAGCGTGCGCCCTTTAAATCGTCTCGCCTCACCGGCTGCACTGAAGCCATCCACGAGCCGAAGCCGAAAGTCCGCTTCAACGCTCGCCAAGGTCTCTAAAATCTCGTCAGCCAGTCCTGACCCACCCCCGGTGATGACAATTTCAATCACCGGTTTTCTCGCAGAATCGACACCATACGCTTTAAGGGTTCCGCCGCGCCCCACAGCAGCTGGTCGCCCACGGTGAACGCATTTAGATAGCATGGCCCAAGATTCATCTTACGGACCCGACCCACAGGGACCCTAAGAGTGCCGGTCACAGCTGCTGGCGTCAGCCGAGCCATGCTGTCTTCGCGCTCATTGGGAATCAGATCGGTCCACGGCGTTCCATTTGCCAACACGTCATTGATCTCATCCAGCGGAATGTCTTTGTGCAACTTAATGGTTAAGCCTTGGCTATGGCAGCGCATCGCACCGATCCGTGCACAGGTGCCATCGATAGGCACTGGATTGGATTCCAGACCCAACATCTTGTTGCACTCAGCGTAGGCTTTCCATTCTTCTCGCGATTGGCCATTTTCAAGCTTGGTATCAATCCACGGCAGCAAACTGCCCGCTAACGGGTGTCCAAAGTGCGTGTTTGGCAGACCTGGGCTACGAAGCGCCTCGGTCACCTCCCGATCAATGTCTAAAATTGCCGTAGACGGGTTCGCCAAACCCTCGGCCACCGAGGCATGCAGATAACCCATCTGAGACAACAGCTCACGCATGTTGTTCGCGCCCGCACCGCTGGCCGCCTGGTAGGTCATGGAGGTAATCCATTCGACCCAGCCTTGCTTGATCAAACTGCCAACCGCCATCAACATCAAACCCACCGTACAGTTGGACCCGATATAATCTTTCTGACCCCGCGCCAGCGCCTCATCAATCACCGACCGATTCACCGGGTCTAAGACCAACACGCTGTCCGACTCCATGCGACGCGCCGATGCGGCATCAATCCAGTAGCCATCCCAGCCAGAGGCACGAAGCGGTCCATAGACTGCTTTGGTGTAATCGCCACCCTGACAAGAGACGATAGCCTCACAGTCTGCCAATGCCGCGATATTCATAGCATCGAGCAACAGAGGCTCTGAGGCCTCAGCAGGTGCTGACTGCCCTACCTGAGACGTCGAAAAAAACACCGACTCCAAGCCGTTGAAATCGCCGTCCTCTCGCATGCGCTCCATCAATACAGAGCCCACCATGCCTCGCCATCCTACAAATCCTACTCGCATCGGTTTAGCCCTTCTGTAATGCGTTTAATACCTGAGTGCCCATCGCTCGACACCCAACGACTGTCTCGCCACTCATCCCCGTGGCAATGTCTTTCGTACGATACCCATCGGCCAACACGGCCTTCACCGCCGACTCTATAGCCTGTGCCGCATCCTGAGCCTTTAATGAGTGAGTCAGCATCATTGCCACGGACAAAATGGTAGCCAATGGATTGGCCAGGTCTTGACCGGCAATGTCGGGTGCTGAACCGTGACAAGGTTCATACAAGCCTTGTTGATCGCTGTTCATCGAGGCCGACGGCAACATCCCAATCGAACCGGTCAACATAGCGGCGGCGTCCGACAAAATATCGCCAAACAAGTTGCCGGTCACCATCACATCAAATTGCTTTGGCGCACGAATTAACTGCATGGCAGCGTTGTCCACATACATATGAGACAGAGCGACATCTGGATACTCCGGACTCAATCGCTCCATCACCTCTCGCCAAAGCACGGTCACTTCCAAGACATTGGCCTTGTCCACTGAGCACAATCGGCCCTGACGAGCTTGCGCAGCTTCAAATGCAATCCGACCGATGCGCTCGATTTCAGGCTCTGAATACCGGTCGGTATTGAAGCCGACGCGCTGTCCAGGCTCCCCCTCGATGCCTCGAGGTTCGCCGAAATAAATACCCCCGATTAATTCCCGTACAATCAGAAGGTCCAAGCCGGAGACCACCTCAGGCTTTAAGGTCGAGGCACTGGCCAATTCTGGATACAACAAAGCAGGCCGTAAATTGGCAAACAAGTTCATGCCGGACCGGATTTTTAATAATCCTTTTTCTGGACGATCGCCCATCGGCAGACTGTCCCATTTAGGACCGCCCACTGCCCCCAATAACACCGCATCGGACGCTTGAGCCGCCGTCAGAGTCGACTCAGGCAAGGGCGTCCCATGGGCATCAATCGCGGCCCCTCCGATTAGGTGGGTGTCGATGTTCAATCCCAGCTTGAACCGATCGTTGACGACCTCAAGTACCTGAGCCGCCTCGTGAACGATTTCCGGTCCAATCCCGTCACCGGGCAACAACACAATATTCGGCATGCTTACTTCACCTGTTGAAAGAGCCAGGGCGTTTCCTGCTGACGCTGCGACTCGTATGCGCGGATTGCATCCGCCTCTTTTAATGACAAACCAATCTCATCCAGGCCTTCAAGCAGGCAGGTCTTCCGAAATGGATCAATCTCAAACGAAGCCACAAAGCCCTCGGGACCGCTTACCTGCTGGCTCGGCAAATCTACGGTGAGTTCAATCGCATCCCCTGACGCAGTCAGCTCAAACAATCGATCAATCTCAGAGGCACTCAAGGCCAGCGGTAATAAGCCATTTTTAAAACTGTTGTTGTAAAAAATATCAGCGTACGAAGGGGCGATCACCACACGGATCCCGTATTCCAGGATGGCCCAAGGGGCATGTTCACGACTCGACCCGCAGCCAAAATTTTCACGTGCCAACAAAATGGAGGCGCCCTGATACTGAGGCTGGTTTAGCACAAACTCTGGGTTTACCCGACGCGCACTGTGATCCATCCCAGGCTCGCCTGGGTCAAGGTAACGCCAATCGTCAAACAGATTCACACCGAAACCAGTCCGCTTGATCGATTTTAAATACTGCTTCGGAATGATTTGATCCGTATCGACGTTCGATCGATCCAACGGAACCACCACACCACTGACTGAAATTAATTGTTGCATATCTGCTCCTTACAGCCAGTCACGCACATCAACGAAGTGACCGGCCACGGCCGCGGCAGCCGCCATCGCCGGGCTGACCAAGTGGGTCCGACCGCCCGCGCCCTGACGCCCCTCAAAGTTTCGATTGGATGTGGACGCACAGTGCTCCCCGGCCCCCAACTTATCGGCGTTCATGGCCAGACACATCGAGCAACCTGGATCACGCCACTCAAAGCCCGCTTCCAAGAAAATCTGATCCAAGCCCTCGGCTTCGGCCTGCGCTTTAACCAAACCGGAACCGGGTACCACCATCGCCTGAAGCACCGAGTCAGCGACTCGCTTGCCATCTACCACCTTGGCTGCTTCACGAAGATCCTCGATTCGAGAGTTGGTGCACGATCCAATAAACACCCGATCTAAGCGAATCGATTGGATCGACTGCCCGCCGGACAGACCCATGTACTTCAGCGCACGCTCCACCGTACCGCGCTTGATGGGATCATCAATCAAAGCCGGATCAGGCACTGTCCCGTTTACGCCAGTGACCATTTCAGGGTTGGTACCCCATGAGACTTGTGGCTCTATCACGGTGCCATCGATAACGATGTCGTGATCAAACTCCGCATCGACATCACTGACCAAGGTTCGCCAGTAGGCCTCCGCCTGAGACCACAAATCACCCGCCGGCGCATAGGGACGCCCTTTGACGTAGTCGATGGTTTTCTCGTCCACCGCAACCAAGCCCACGCGCGCGCCAGCCTCAATCGCCATATTGCACACGGTCATACGACCTTCCATCGAAAGACTCTCAATGCCTTCACCAGCGAACTCAATGGCACATCCAGTCCCGCCGGCGGTGCCGATCTCACCAATGATGGCCAAAATCACGTCTTTGGCGGTCACCCCATAGCCCAGTGGACCGGTCACCGTGATGCGCATGTTCTTCATTTTTTTAGCCACCAAACACTGGGTGGCCAATACATGCTCAACTTCGCTGGTTCCGATACCGTGTGCCAGTGCGCCAAACGCACCGTGGGTGGCGGTATGACTGTCACCGCACACGACCGTCATGCCGGGCAGTGTCGCGCCTTGCTCAGGGCCAATCACGTGCACGATGCCCGCTCGCGGGTCGGCCATCTTGAATTGTGTGATGCCAAAGCTGTCGCAGTTTTCATCGAGTGTTTGTACCTGCAGACGACTGGTGGGATCCGCAATCGCTGCCACACCGGCCGCCTGGTTTTGTGTGGGCACATTGTGGTCAACAGTCGCCAGGTTTGCGTCCAAGCGCCAAGGGCTTCGACCCGCCAACGCCAATCCTTCAAATGCCTGGGGAGAAGTGACCTCATGCAGCAAATGTCGATCGATATAAATCAATGCGCTGCCGTCGTCGCGTTGACGCACCAAATGGCTGCCCCACAACTTGTCATATAAGGTCTTGCCGGCCATAGTCACTCCTCATGAATCAGCCGGGCAGTGTATCAGAAAACCACGCAAACCAAAGGTTCAGCGAGGGGATTCAGACGCCTCCAAGCGACCGTTTCTGAGGCCAAAAAATGCACAACATGCGGCAATGGCACTGAGTGCTGACATCGACAGAAACGTGGAAGCACCCCCAACCGAAGACCAGAGATAGCCCGAAGCAAACGCACCCAGAGAGCCGCCCAGCCCGAACACCAAGCCGCTGTATAACGCCATACCCCGTCCAGACAGCCGTCCTGGAAACCATCGCCTAACGAATTCAATGCTGATCGCGTGAATGACCCCAAAGCTGAATCCATGCACCAATTGCAGGGCGATTAGGGCGATAATCGACTCCACGGCAAAGCCCGTCCCTAGCCATCGACCTGCGGCCAAGGCAAGCGACACAGTCAGCAGAACCCTAAGATCCAGTCGAGACAACCAGTGCGGTAACACGAAAAACAAAACCACCTCAGCCAGAACGCCAAGCGCCCAAAGCTGCCCAGCCACCCAGGCGGAGTGGCCATGATCTTGAAGATACAAGGTGAAAAAAACATTTAACGGACCGTGGGCAAACTGATTGATGCCAACAATCGCGAAAAACAGCCAGACCGCAGGCATTTTCAGACGATCCGTAACACGACCCTCAACCGCAGCCTCCGTCGTTGCTGCCGGCAACGGCGGTAGACTCAAAGACAAGAGACCAGACAACAGAAGACCAAAAACCATAACCGCCGGCAATACCGAAAATGGTAATTCAGTGAACGCCCAACCGGCCGCCAGCATCATCCAGATAAAGCCAATCGAACCCCACACTCGAATCCGAGTGTATCGATGCGGATGCTCGCCGAGGTAAGCGAGCGTGAGCGTATCGAATTGGGCAATGATGGCATTCCAAAAGAGGCCAAATGCAGCCAACACCAGGCAAAGACCCACAAAATCGAGCGGCAAGAACAAACCGAGCGCTGCGATGGTCGACCCGAGCATGCCCACCTGCACCACGCGCAATCGATTGGGCAACAAATCACCCAACCAACCCCAAAAATAGGGCGCAACGACTTTAGAGCCCGTTAGCACGCCAATCGCGATACCGATTTGAGCGGAAGAAAAACCTAAGGACGCAAAAAACGGACCGAACCATCCGACAGACAGTGCGACGATGGCAAAGTACAGTGCATAGAGACCACCGAGTCGAGCGCTCGGGATCCCAACCGTCACGTGGATGCCAACCCCGAAATCACCGGTGTTTCAGTTGTCACATGCGCATTTTGCCCACGGTGACGCAGAGCATGGTCCAACAACACCAGTGCCACCATGGCTTCAGCGATAGGCGTTGCCCGAATTCCCACACAGGGGTCGTGACGGCCTTTGGTTACGACTTCAGTCGAGCCACCTTGGCGAGTGATGCTTTGTCCGGGCGTGGTGATCGAACTGGTGGGCTTCAACGCCAAATGACAGACCACAGGCTGACCGGTGCTGATGCCGCCTAGGACACCCCCAGCATGGTTGGTGAGAAATCCCTCAGGCGACATCAGATCGCGATGCTCAGAACCCCGTCGATTCACTACAGCCATACCCTCACCGATCTCAACCCCTTTCACCGCATTAATCGACATCAACGCGTGGGCAAGATCTGCATCAAGCCGATCAAAGACCGGCTCACCCCAACCCGGCGGACAGCCCTCAGCGACTACAGTCAGGCGCGCACCAATGGAATCTTCGTCCCGGCGGAGTTGCGTCATAAACGCATCAAGGGCTTCGATCTGGTCAGGGTCTGGACAGAAAAATGGATTCTGCTCAACCGCATGCCAATCCTTAATCGCACACTCAATAGGCCCTAGCTGGGTCAAGCAACCGCGCACCGAGACCGAAAACAGGTGCGATAAGACTTTCTTAGCGACCGCACCCGCGGCCACGCGCATGGCCGTTTCACGGGCTGAGCTGCGCCCACCCCCTCGGTAATCGCGGATCCCGTATTTGTGCTCATACGTGTAATCGGCATGCGCGGGGCGAAAGATATCTTTGATATCTGAGTAATCTTTGGAGCGCTGATCCGTATTTCGGATCAGAAGCGCAATCGGTGTACCTGTGGTCAGGCCTTCAAACACCCCCGAGAGAATTTCGACTCGGTCTTCCTCTCGACGCTGTGTGGTATGACGACTTTGACCTGGCTTACGACGGTCTAGGTCGCGTTGCAAATCCTCTTCCGTAAGTGGGATCTGGGGCGGACACCCATCGACAATGGCCACTAAACCCGGTCCATGACTCTCGCCCGCCGTAGTGACTGTGAATAGGGTCCCGAAGGTATTTCCGCTCATGCCAATTCCGCTCAAAAGTTCGAGTATAACGCGGAGAGCTCATGATGGGTCAGAACACAGACACCATGGCCGCCATGTTGAAACTGAATCCAAGTCACAGGCTGCCCGGTCACTCGGGTAATATCCCGATCCAACAGTCCCCAGGTATTCCCAACCTCGAGCACCATGATGCCCTCATCGGTCACCCAATCCGCAGCCTCGGCAAGCAGGCGTCGCACCAAATGCAAACCATCGTCGCCAGACGCCAAAGCTCGTTCCGGTTCATAGCGATATTCTTCAGGCAACGAGGCCATATCCTCAGCATCGACATAGGGTGGGTTGCAGATAATTAAGTCGAATTGCTCATCGAACAGCCCGTCAAAGCCATCGGACTGAATGACCTCAAGCTCTGCCTCTAGCCCATGCAATGCCACATTGTCTCGCGCCACATCACAGGCGCCGGAGTCGATGTCTGCGAGCACACCATGACTTTCTGGAAAAGCCAGCGCGGCGATGATGCCAAGACAGCCCGACCCGGTGCAAAGATCCAACAATTTTATCGGACGGTCGGTCGGCACAGTCAGCCACGGCTGGAACTCGGATTCGACCAATTCAAATATCGGACTCCGTGGAATCAATACACGAGAATCGACGTGAAACGGCAAACCGGCATACCAGGCCCGGCCTACTAAATAAGGCACAGGAATGCGCTGCTTGACCCGCTTTTCAATCAACTCGGCCAATCGCACACGCTCCGCCGAGGTCAAACAGGCATCCAACAACCGATCGTCACCATCAGGCGGCAGATGGACTGCACCGAACACAAGCGCCAAAGCCTCATCCCACAACGTGTCGGTACCATGGCCCAAATGCACAGGGTGCTCACCGAGTTGGCTCAATGTATAGCGGAGGTAGTCGCGCAGCGTCTTCAAATCATTCATGCGCGAAGACTATGTCGGCCGTGAATAGGTGACAAGCAAACTTTGAAAATCGACCACTACCCCCTATGGTTAGATTATGAGTGATGAGTCGTTTAAAGCCCTGATGCAAGAAACCGGTGTCCGCCCCATCGAGCGCGAGACTCGGGTGCGTGCTAAAGCGGCTTTATCAGATGCCGAAATCGCAATCGCGCGAGCTCGTGCAGAGGCACACGAACCTGTCACACAGCATCACGGCCTATCGACGGAGGAGCCGCCTCCGATGGATCCACAGCGCGCGTTGGAATATGTGGCCTATGATGCCGACCGCCGGGTCCTTGGCTTGCTCGACGAGATTCCCTTCCCAGCTCAGCTTGAAATCGATTTACATGGGCACACCGTCGAAGAGGCTGCGCGGGCCGTTTCCGACCTGTTCGCGGTCATCCGCGAGCGTCGCCTCACCCACATCCGAATCACACACGGTGTCGGTCGACACAGCCCAGATGGGCGACCGTTATTGAAGGCATTCGTCAATCGATGGCTAAAGGGTAATCCAGACATTATCGCGTTTGCCAGCGCGCGACGCTCTGACGGCGGTGTCGGCGTACTGAATGCACTGACTCAAGGGCTGTTTGATGACCGCTGGGGACGAACGGGCGCCTAACGCTTCTTCTTCACAAAGCTCATCAAACGGCGTTTGCGCTGTATTTGCCGCTCGGTCAGCTGATTTTTCCGACCGGAAAACGGATTCTCACCGGTTTTAAACTCAATCTTGATTGGACTGCCTGAGATTTTAAGCACCTTCCGATATACGTTTTCGAGATACCGTCGATAAGACTCCGGTACATCCTGGGTCTGATTGCCGTGGATGATAATCCGAGGCGGGTTCATGCCACCTTGGTGTGCGTAACGGAGTTTGATTCGGCGTCCACGCACCAGTGGCGGCTGGTGGTCTGCCACGGCGTCTTCAAGGATCCGAGTCAGCTGATTGGTCGAAAACTTAGTCGTCGCCGCCTGATGTGCCTCCCGAATGGAGCCATACAGATCGCCTACACCCGTCCCATGGAGTGCTGAGATAAAGTGCACTTTGGCCCACGGAATGAAATTTAATCGGCGGTCTAACGCCGTCCGGATCGAATCACGTGCATCCGGCGTTAAGTGATCCCACTTATTCACCGCCACTACCAAGGCACGCCCCGCCTCAATCACCGTACCCATCAGATGAAGGTCTTGATCCACGAGACCCTCATGGGCATCAATCACCAGAATGACCACTTGAGAGTCTTCAATCGCTTGCAAGGTTTTTACGATGGAAAATTTCTCTACCGTTTCGCTGACCCGACCGCGACGTCGAACGCCCGCTGTGTCGATCAAGGTAAAGGTTTCACCGTGCCGCTCATACGGAATGTAAATGGAATCGCGCGTCGTGCCCGGCAAATCGAAAACAACCACCCGATCTTCACCCAGCATGCGATTCACCAGCGTAGACTTCCCAACATTGGGACGACCAACGACGCCGATTCGAATACCTGGCGCATCTTTTCGCTCCGCGTCCTCCGGCTCAGGCTCTTGGTCAATCAAACCAAAATGGGTAAGGAGTACCTCAGTCAGCGCTGCCACTCCGCGCCCATGAGAAGCCGCGATCGGGTGCGGCTCGCCAAACCCTAAACCAAAAAATTCACCGAGCACGACGTCTTCATTTTGGCCATCAATCTTGTTGGCAACCAACCACACCGGCTTATCGGTTCGGCGGAGCATATCGGCTACGGTTTCATCCGATGCCGCCACACCCGTGGCCGAGTCGACCATAAATAACACCGCATCCGCCTCTTCAATTGCGGCTCTCGACTGCTCCGCCATGGCTGCATCAATACCCGCCTCACCGCCGGTCAGACCGCCGGTATCGATCAACAAAAACGGATGGCCTTCCAACAGTGCTCGGCCGTACTTGCGATCTCGCGTTAAGCCGGCGAAATCAGCCACCAGCGCATCACGAGACCGAGTCAGACGATTGAAAAGGGTCGATTTTCCGACATTCGGACGGCCAACTAAGGCAATGACAGGTGCATTCAAGGATCAATGCTCACCCAAGTCAGACGCCCATCAATAAGCTGCACCAACAGACCAGAATCTGCCACCACGGGTGCGACCATTCCTTTAGCTGATCCAGTATCGAGTCGACCAATAATTCGACCGTCTACCGGACTTAAGAGATGCAAAATACCCTCAAAATCGACCACGGCGATCGTATTCCCGAAAACAGCCGGGGGACTGAGCTCCCGATGCTTTAATGCGTCTGTAGACCACAGAGACTCGCCGGTAGCGAGGCTATAGGTAGATATCGTCCCGTCAGTTTCTACCGCGGTAACCGCATTAAACCCAATCACAGCACCGGGGTATGCATCTATCTCAACACTCCACGCAATCTGGCCATTTTTTAAGTCCAATACAGACAGTTGCCCGTTGCGCGTGGCCGTTGCAAGGCGGTCATTCGATACAGATGGGGCACCTTTTGTGTCCAAGATTCGATCAAGTGGACTACGCCCACCCGAGACAGCCACTTGACGCTCAAACACCACTCGGCCATTGTCTGCTTGGTACCCCACTAAACGCCCTGTCTCCCAGAGCACCCAGAGAATATTTTCTGTGAGCGTCATAGGTGCATCACCACGAATACCCACGGCAGATCCTTGAGCTTCCTCGATCCAAACCGTTTCACCGGACAGCACAGAAAGCGCCATTAGCCGCCCAGACTGTGTTTTAACGAACACGCGGTCGTTATCCACCTGCGGCGGAGTGGTGACCGCAGACGGAAGTATTTTTTCAAAGAGAAGTGAACCGTCATCAAGCGAGAGGGCAATCAACCGAGCGTCGGATGTCACAACAAAGACCGTCGTCTCACTCGCGCCCACACCTGCCGAAATGGCTGAATCCACGTCAGTAGACCAAACCTCATCAAGATCAGGCTGACTCAACAACACAACCTCCCCGTCGGCAGAGGCAGCTACTATGCCGCTGTCGGTGACTGCTGGCTTAAGTCCTGTCGCGTCATCGCCTCCGAGGGATACACGCCCCTCACGGACCAAGCTAACTTCTTCTGAGATTCGTTCGAGTCGAGCAGGTTCAGCTTTATCTGGTGTACTCGAACAACCTGTCGTTACCATTAGCATGGCAAGCAACCCATAGTGTAATTTCCGCATGCTCAACCCTCAGGTAACGCCGACAGTTTCAAATCAACCAGTGCAGTATTTAAACCTGACTGCGCCAGTGTCTGACGGGCAGACTGATATGCAACCCTCGCCTCACTTGGTTCCGAAAGCGCGACATAGATATCGCCCAAAAGCTCAGCCACAGACGCATCCAGACCTTCTGACCGAATCGATTGGACTCGTGCGAGCGCGGCTTCGGCCTCACCCAGATGCAACTCCAAACGCCCCAAACGCATTGCCATCAAAGCCTTCAGCTCAGGCTCGTCTACGGCCAACTCTGCAAATGTTAACTGGCTAACCGCTAGATCGTACTCACCTCGCTCCACAGCTTGCGCAGCCACCACAGCCGCAGCCAGCGCGGTGTAGGTACTGTCTCCATGCGCTTGTCGCAGCCCCTCAGCAGTGCTTAATAGAGACTGAAACGCCGCCTCAGTCTCTGGCAAAGAATAATCTGTGGCAGATGCATCAACGATTTGTTGATAACGTCCTGCAGCATCGGCCGCCTTGTCCAGAGACACGGCCTGCCATTGTTGGAACCCGAGGACGCCCCCTATGCCCGCTACAATGGCCACGATTAAGCTGGTACCGTTTTTCTTGAGCCACTGCTTGACCGCTTCTGCTTGTTCTTCATCGGATCGCAAATAATCCATGATCGTCCTTTTCTATTGACTGTATCGGGCTATGAGTTCGGATCGCAGTAGCGTTTCCTGATCACCACCACGAAGGGGCTTATAGACTACCGTATCCTGGTCCAATTCACCCTCACCAATGATGAGACCCACCTCTGCACCCGACTTATCTGCTTTTTTAAGCTGACTTTTCAGACTCCCGCCGCCGATATGGGTCAAGATTCTGAGGTCGGGATTAACCTTCCGTAATTCACGGGCCAGCGCCCGTATGGCGGCTTCACAGGATTCAGCCTGCGGCATCAAGTACACATCTGCCTGAGCATTGATGCTGTCAGGAATGCGTTGAAGTGTTTCGAGTAACAAAATGCAGCGCTCCATACCCAAGGCAAAGCCCACACCAGGCGTCGGTTTACCTCCAAGGTGCTCAACCAGCCCATCATATCGCCCACCGCCACAGATGGTGCCTTGGGCGCCCAACGATTCGGTCACCCACTCAAACACGGTTCGTGTGTAGTAATCCAAGCCCCGCACTAAGCGCGGATTGAGCTCATAAGCGACCCCAGCCTGATCGAGCCAGCTACAAAGGGCGTCAAAGTGCGCCCGATCATCGTCCGTGAGGTAGTCCTGCAATGAGGGGGCATTCACCAAAACCGCCTGCGTGCCTGGATCCTTAGAATCTAGCACTCTCAATGGGTTGCGTTCTAATCGGGACACACTGTCTGAGTCGAGTGCGTCTTTGTGCGCGGTTAAATACGCAACCAATGCATCCCGGTAGCGCGCGCGAGCCTCAGGCGAGCCAATGGTGTTCAACTGCAAAGTCACCGCATCGGTAATGCCCAACATCGCCCAAAGCCGTGCTGTAATCTCAATCAACTCGGCATCCATGGCCGCATCGGCGAAGCCGAAGCACTCAACACCGATTTGATGGAATTGCCGATACCGGCCTTTTTGCGGCCGCTCGTAACGAAAGGCGGGGCCCTGATACCAAAGTCTCTGTGTTTGATTGTGCAGTAGCCCATGTTCGATGGCTGCTCGCACCACACCGGCCGTCAACTCGGGCCGCAGTGTCAAACTGTCACCGGAGCGATCGGCGAAGGTGTACATCTCTTTTTCTACGATGTCCGTCACATCGCCTACCGCCCGAGCAAACAACCGTGTCTCTTCGACGATAGGCGTCCGAATCTGGGTCAAGCCATGGCCTGCGAATACCTGTGCCGCGGTCCGTTCTAAAAATAGCCATGCCCCGGATTGATCGGGTGTGATATCCGGCATGCCTCGTACTGATTGAATGGTCATTCTGAGTGTCCTGAGGCGGCAATCAAGGCAGCGCGCGCGCGCTCCTTATCCGCCGCTTTTTGCCGAATCATCGACTCAAGCTCATCAATAAAATCGGAACCTGGCAACCGGGCGGCCGGCTTACCGTCGATAAACAACGCCAAAGTTTCGGGGTTGCCACCAGTAAATCCAAGATCGGCCTCACGCGCCTCACCCGGCCCATTGACGACACATCCGATCACGGCCACATTCATCGCTGTTTTCACATCCTCAAGCCGCGCCTCAAGTTGATTCATGGTGCCAATCACATCGAAGGTTTGCCTCGAGCAGCTCGGGCACGCAATGAAATTGATGCCCCGTGTACGAAGACGAAGTGCCCGTAACAGATCAAATCCCACTTTAACTTCTTCAACCGGATCGGCCGCCAATGACACCCGGAGCGTGTCGCCAATACCATCCATCAACAGCATGCCGAGTCCCGCAGCGGATTTAACTGTTCCACTTCGCAACCCCCCCGCTTCGGTGATTCCTAGATGCAAAGGCTGTTCAATCTGATTGGCAATCAGTCGATAGGCGGCCACTGTCATGAAAATATCACTGGCCTTCAAGCTGACCTTAAATTCTTGAAAATCTAATTTGTCGAGAATGTCGATGTGACGCATCGCTGACTCAACGAGGGCTTCAGGCGTCGGCTCGCCGTATTTCTTTTGAAGGTCTTTCTCGAGAGACCCCGCATTCACGCCGATACGAATTGGAATGCCGTTGTCGCGGCAGGCTGAAACCACGGCGCGAACCCGCTCTTCGCGACCGATATTGCCTGGGTTAATCCGCAGGCAGTCCACCCCAAGTTCAACCACTTTCAACGCAATCTTATGATCAAAATGGATGTCTGCGACCAACGGTACATCCACCTGTTGACGGATCAAACCGAACGCTTCGGCTGCGTCTAACGAAGGGACCGATACGCGGACAATATCTGCCCCAGCCTCTGCCAAGGCTTGGATTTGCGCCACTGTGGATTCAACATTTGTGGTTTCCGTGTTAGTCATCGACTGAACCGAAATCGGGGCATCACCCCCAACCTTGACCCGACCCACAGAAATTTGACGACTGACCCTCCGCGAAATAGGTGACTCGATCAATTTTGTGACACTCCTAACCGAATTCGCGCAAGGTTTCTAGAAGCCCGATCCGACAAATCCAAGACCTCGCCATTGAAGATAACAGTCGTCACATCCACCGCACCCACAAGCAACTCAAACGGTCCATTTACATCGACCGATACGTTTCGACCGGCTCTCAATAAATCCGCGAAAATCATACCACCCGACTCATCTCTCACTTCCACCCAAGAATCACCGGTTACCCGAAGTACCAACTGTTCGTCGTCGGCACCAGAAACAGCAGGTTCCACTGATGACTCTTCCGGCTCGTCATTAGCCACCGTATCAGTCGGCACCAATGCCGACTCTGCAAGAATCTGCGCAACCTCTGACGACGCAACCGGCGCATCGGCTGACAACATAACTTCTTCTGCGGTATCTTGGCTTCGGGAGACACTCTGGACTGGGTCTTTCACTTCTTCTAGTGTCTCTTGCGCTGGCAACTCAACGGACTTCGACTCTGAATCTCCGGCGACCAGAGGCACTTCATTCGAAGAATTAGGCATCACAGGACGCTGCTGCGCAGTGGGCTCGGTCACACTGGACTCGCTGTAGTATTCTCGAACGGCATAAATCAGACTCGCGGCAAATACCGTGCCCAGTATCACTGCCACACCAATCACTACCCACCGATTTCGCTGAGTCACCAACAACTCAGACTTCTCCTGAAGATCAAATTCTAGCGACTTAGTCTCTTCGTGGGGCTGGGCATTATGCCAACGATCGAACATCTCAAGGATAGCCGCCTCATCTATCCCTAGCTTTTTTGCATAGAGTTTTATGTATCCTCGAGCGAATCCAAGGCTCGCAAGCCCCAAATATTCGTCGTTTTCGATGGACCGTATGACTTGCTTAGTGAGGTGGGAACGCTCAGCCATTTGATCAATAGTCAGACCTTGGGCCTCACGCGCCGCTTTCAGCATGGGACCAGGCAGCTCGATAGCATCCGGTTCTTGTGGCTCGGTTATGATGAACATCGCGGGATCTCTGATTGTGTAGCCGAACTATACATGAGTTGATTCAGCGACCAAAACTAGGATTGAAGCGTCGCACCCGGCCAAGATAGTCAGCCCAAATGGATGCCATCTGTTGGACCGTCGGGTCATCTGGGTATTTGGTATGCCATTGGCTGAATAGTTCATAAGCAGCGGTAGGCTGACCCTGTCCCAAGTAGATCTCCATCAGCTGCAACCGAGCCTTACCTGTCGCCACATCGAGCCTAAGCACTTCTTGTAAATCCTGAGCAGCCAGCGCAAGGTCACCCTGCCGATGATAAGCCTCGCTCCGCAGCATAAGGCTCTCTGACCGTCTCTCTAAGTCAACATCAGCGACGGCCCGATCTAATACCTTGACTGTATGTGCTAGGTTTGTGGGGTTGGCATCATTCAACATCCAACGCCCATAAGCCATTGCAATAACCGGTTCACGATTCCAAAACCTCTGATACAGCTTGACGGCCGCATCATCCTCGCCTCGCGTTCTATGCCACTCTGCGCGAGCGGCTTTTACCATCATATTTTGAGGATCGAAGCGCTCTGCATAATCAAGTAAAGGACCCACCACATGATGTCGCCCCGCATCCATGTGAGACCAAGAAAGATCAACTAGCGCTTCAACGGGTGGTTTTTGAGGGCGAGACTGAAGTACAGATTGACAACCCGAAAGGCCTAAAATCGCCAAACAGCATATCAGGAGATAAGCGCGCATCTTGTTTGACCCCTAATATTATGGAGAGCCCGAGACGTCTCGAAGCTGAATGTATCGAGATGAACGCTTGGTTTTGTCCGCCACCTGTCCGGCTAATTGCCCACAGGCCGCATCAATATCGTCGCCCCGTGTCTTACGGACTGTGACCACGTGACCGTCGTTTAACAAGATCCGCTGAAACGCATAAATGCGGTTACGCGAACTGACCTCATACTGGGTGCCCGGGAAGGGGTTAAACGGAATCAAGTTGATTTTACAGCGCACCGTTTTAGCCAAACGAGACAACTCTCGGGCTTGTTCGTCCGAGTCGTTAATTCCCTTCAGCATGGTGTATTCAAAGGTCACCGCCCGACGCTCACCCAAGCGGTCAAGATACCGACGGATACTGTCTAGCAACTGCGCCAGCGGATATTTTCGGTTGATGGGGACCAGTTCATTACGCAGCGCATCATTGGGCGCATGCAAAGAAACGGCCAAAGCCACATCAGTCGCCTCACCCAGTCGATCTAAAGCCGGCACCACGCCCGAGGTCGAGAGCGTCACTCGTCGTTTTGACAAACCGTAGGCTTGATCTTCCATCATCAGTGACATGGCATCGAGCACTGGCTCAAAATTCAGTAACGGCTCGCCCATACCCATCATGACCACGTTCGTGACCGCGCGTTTTTGGCTTTCCTTGATCGGCAGACCAAATGATTTAGCGGCCAAAAATACCTGACCAATGATTTCAGCCGCGGTGAGATTTTTGTTAAATCCTTGCTTGCCGGTCGCACAAAACGAGCAATCGAGAGAGCATCCTACTTGGGATGACACACAAAGCGTGCCTCGATCGCCTTCTGGAATGAATACCGTCTCAATGCTTGAGCCACCGTCGACCTGCATAAGCCATTTACGGGTTCCATCTTCGGAATCCCCTTGAAAGGTAATCACCGGTGGACGCACTTCAGCGATCGCCTTCAATTTTTCGCGTAAAGGCTTTGCTAAGTTAGTCATGGCATCGATATCGGTCACGCCCTGCTGGTGAATCCACTTCACCACCTGGGCGGCCCGAAACTTCTTTTCGCCGATGGATTCAAAAAACGCCTCTAACTTGGGCAAAGAAAGCCCCAGCAGATTGACTGGCGTCACCGGCGAAATCTCACTCACCGAGAAACAATCTCAGCGTCTGTGAAGAAGTAGGCGATTTCACGCGCCGCACTGGTCGCACTGTCAGAGCCATGAACCGCATTGGCGTCGATGCTTTCTGCGAAGTCAGCACGGATGGTTCCCGCGGCCGCTTCTTTTGGATTGGTTGCACCCATCAGCTCTCGGTTTTTGGCAATCGCATTTTCGCCTTCCAAAACCTGAACGACCACCGGGCCCGAAGTCATAAAAGACACCAAGTCAGCAAAGAATGGACGCTCTTTGTGCTCCGCGTAGAACCCGCCTGCCATCTCATCAGAGAGGTGCAGCATCTTCATCGCCACAATAGTCAAACCCGCATTCTCAAAGCGGCTCTCAATCTGACCAATGACATTCTTGGCTACGGCGTCGGGCTTGATGATAGATAGGGTACGTTCAATTGCCATGAAGGCTCTCCTTAAGGGTTTAGAAATTCGGCCGAGTCAGTCTCGGGGCGCCGGATTATAGGGGAACTGCGGCCCCAACCGCAAAGCTCTCGCCACAACCGCACTCGCTGACCACGTTTGGGTTATTAAAGGAAAGAGCGCGATTCACGCCCTCAACGCGCAAATCGACGACAGTACCCGCCAACAGCGGCTGCGACAGCGGGTCAATCACCACCGACAACCCATCAAAATCCAAAGCCAAGTCCTGTTCGGTGGCACCGGGCGCGTAATCCACGACATAGGCATACCCAGAACAACCCGATGTCTTCACGCCCAAACGGACCGCTTGAGCCTCCGTATTTTTAACCAACGCCGCTTTTAAGTGGGCAATGGCATCCGGTGTAATTTCCAAATTCATACGCGTTTCCCCCTTAATCCTTCCACTGCATGCTGAAATACGTGGATCAATGTATCGATCGACTCATCGTGAGTCATCCGTCCAAAACTCAGTCGTAAAGAGCATAGGCCTTCCGCGCGAGAAAGTCCCATGGACTGAAGAACATGTGATGGCTCAAGTGTGGCTGAATTGCAGGCACTGCCAGTTGAAATGGCGATTTCTGGCATCGCGGCCATTAAGGGCTCGGCTTCGACACCCTCGACTCGAATATTCAAAATATGAGGGGCACCCGAGACGCCATTGACCTCGATCCCGCCCAGAGTGTCACAGGCTGCCAAAAACCGAGCGCGATATCCGCTGATACGCTCCGCATCGGCCTCTGATTCCAACGCCGACAAGCGAAACGCTTCCGCCATGCCGACAATTTGATGGGTTGGCAAGGTGCCCGAGCGCATACCACGCTCATGACCGCCTCCATGTTGTTGCTCTGAAACCGCGACCTCAGGCGATCGCCGAACATAGAGCGCACCCACACCCTTGGGGCCATAAATTTTGTGAGCTGATAGGGACGCTAAGTCGACGCCTAACGCGCTCACATCAACGGATGCCTTACCCACGGACTGCGCCATATCACTGTGCATCAAGGCACCCACTGCATGCACCCGCTGACTGATTTCCTCTAACGGCTGGATCACACCGGTTTCATTGTTGACCCGCATCACAGACACCAACAGGGTGTCGTCGGTCAGCGCCTGATCAAGTGCCTCGAAATCAATCAATCCATCCGACTTAGGGTTCAACACCACAACCTCTGCATCGGGCAAATGAGCCACCGTATCCAACACCGCTTTATGCTCTGACGCCAAGGTAATGACGCGGCGGCGTTGGCGGGGCCCTGAGAGCGCCTCAAACGCGCCACGGATGGCCAGGTTATTGGCTTCAGTGGCACCGCTGGTGAACACAATTTCCCGAGGATCTGCCCCTAAGGTGTCGGCGATCACTTCGCGCGCCCACTCCACTTCTTCCGCCGCCTGCCAACCGAAGCCATGGGTGGTCGATGCCGGATTTCCAAATAGACCCTGTTCCGTCATGCACAAGGCCATTTTCTCCGCCACCCGTCGATCGACCGGCGTGGTCGATGCATAGTCAAAATAGTGCGTGTTCAATTCGCCTTCTCCGACCCCGTCGCATCCTCCAGCCCGTCCATCAGCGACTGCTCATCGAGACTGGGCAACCGCTCTTCACAATACTTCGGATTGACTTCACACAGATGTTTACCCATGTCCTGCATCTTGGCATCCACATGCTGCAACTGATCCAAAATCGCATGAATCGACCGAGCCACCGGATCCGGTACATCGTCCCCAAGAGCATACAAATCAAACTCGGTTTTAGTGGACGCAAAGGTCCGCGACTTATCGACCGTAAACTCCGGATCAGCCTGCTCTTTTTGCACCACACGTGCTGGAATTCCCAAGGCAGTCGCGCCCGGAGGAACCGGCCGGGTGACTACCGCATTCGACCCGATTCGCGCCCCATCACCGACCTCAATCGGCCCAAGCACTTTGGCACCGGCACCAACCACCACACGGTCTTTGAGCGTGGGATGACGCTTCCCTGGATTCCACGTTGTTCCGCCCAAGGTCACCCCATGGTACAGCGTGCAATCGTCCCCAATCTCTGCCGTTTCACCGATCACCACGCCCATGCCGTGGTCAATAAAAAACCGACGGCCGATTCGAGCCCCAGGGTGAATCTCAATACCGGTCAGAAATCGCGTGATGAGTGCCAGAAAACGCGCCAGCCATTTCAGCCGCCAATTCCACAACGCGTGAGACACACGGTGCAGCCAGATGGCGTGAAGCCCTGGGCTGGTGGTCACCACTTCAAACCAATGGCGGGCAGCAGGATCACGCTCAAATACCGCTTTTACGTCTTCGCGCATCCCGTTAATCATGTTCGTCTCCCTGCCCTGGTAATGCATAGTTATCCTGAGTTTCCTTTTGATTGGTGGGCGGGTCCATGTTTTCAATGCTTCGCAAGATCCCACGCAAGATATTGATCTCCACTTTGTCCACGCGGGCCCGGTTGAACAATCGCCGCAGCCGAACCATGCCAAGCATCGGATTTTTGGGGTCTAAGAATCCACTGTGTCGTGTCGCTCGCTCAAAATGCCACATCAGCCCATCCACCTCAGCAGCGGTCGCAGGCGGCTCATCCCAATACCCACAACCGAGGCGCTCCAAGTCGTATTTGGGCGGCCAGGCCTCTGTCGGCTCAATTCCGGTGCGCGTGTTGGCGGCGAGCCATGCCAACCGGAGTTCATAGGACATCACCTGGACCGCAGAGCCTAAGTTCAAGCTCGAATACAGCGAGTTTGCCGGTATCTCGATGTGGTAATGGCATTGCGACAACTGCTCGTTTAATAGACCGCATTCTTCACGTCCGTAACAAATCGCCACCGGACCCTTTGCGGCCTCATCCACCAGAATCGGTGCAATATCACGGGGCGTGACATGAGGATGCGACAGCGATCGCGTTCGATCTGAGGTGCCGACCACTAAACGGCAATCACCAATCGCCTGTTGAAAACTGTCGTATTGACCGGCGCCGTTGAGGACATCCAGTGCACCAGAGGCTCGCGCTGAAGCGATCGGCGACGGGAACTCATCCGGAGTCACCAAGCGAAGGCTTGAGAGCCCCATGGTTTTCAACGCACGCGCCACCGCGCCGATGTTGCCTGGATGGGACGGCGAGGCCAAGACGGTGATCAAATTGGCAGGAAGGCTATCGGGATGTTGACTCAAACTGGTATCCTTTTTGGTTTCTGGTCGAGATTATATCGATGCATCCATCCAATACACTCTTAACGCCATTGTTACACAGACAGGCCGAACGCCTCCTTCGCGCTCAGATTGAGGCGCAGGCCAAGGAATTACGCCCGGAAGAGCGTCAACGCTTTTTAACGAAACAATGGCAAGCCACGATCGACACGCTGACGGAGAAACTGGAACAACCCTACAAAGGCGTCCCAGTCCTTGGCAGTTGGGACACCGAGCAGGTACGCACCTCGGTCAAAACATGGGTGGTGTTTCTCGCTGGGGAAGCGAATTTCATGTTGGGCGTGCCCGATTTTTCGCTAGGCCTGATGCTCGTTGAACTGGGACGGCCTGTCACCTTTACCGCGGTCTCACCTGCGACTCAGCATGAAGTGCATGGCCATCACAACGAAGGCGTATTCTTGAACGGCTACCGTGTCCGGCGCACCCTAAGCAAGGTGGAATCCAAGCTGTGTGTCATCTTGGGCCCTGAGCGATACAGCGGCTCCGATCTCGACGCGTACGCGTTCGTTCGCCAGAGCGGCAATGAACTCGAGGACATGCTCATGGTGCTCGGAGGCCGTGCTCAGAAAGCCTTTGGCGAACCAGGTGATACGGCACTTAAAATGCTGATCACCCACTTCCTCACGCCCTAAACATCACTCGAATTCCATCCGTTCGAACACACGGCCTGCATTGCGGGCCGCCAGTTCGTCATACGTGTGCCAATGCTTGAAGGCTGACTGGTCGATTTGATACGCATCGTCTAGAGAACCGCCGTCATCCAATAATGCTTGAATGGCTTCACGCAAGAAAACGAGATAATCAACGGTGCCTGCACGCACGGTATCAATATCGGTGGGCCCGCCATGACCAGGAATAATGATCATGTCAGCGGTCTCCTCGGCAAACAATTCAAAACTCTCCAACCAGGCACGAGTGTCGGTGTCATCGAAGATGGGTGGCATGCGCACATGAAAGGCCATATCACCGGCAATGGCGACGTTTTCAGAGGGCACCAAAACCGTCACATCACCGGGCGAGTGAGCACCCCCATAAATCTTAGCCACCACCGACACGTTTCCAAGATTCAGCTCATACCGGTCGTCAAAGGTGATATCAAAGTTCACAAGTTCGGTATCTTCAGCAAAGCCTTGCGCGTACCGACGCATGTTGGTCAGCGAGCCGTAGCCTTTTGCTTCGATCTCATGCTGGGCATCGGCATGGCCGATGAGCGTGGCGCCTTCGCCCTTCCAATAATGATTCCCGAGATACGCGTGACCCTGTCCATTTTCACTGATCACGTACTTCACAGGCAGGTCCGTGATCTTCCGGATTTCAGCATGCAACGCGCGTGCAAGCGCATTGTTCGAACCTCCATTGACCACGAGCACCGCCTCATCGCCAATCACAAAACTCAAATTATTGTTGTGCCCTGCATTTTGATAAGTCGGCGGTTGCGTGGCGCCGATCGCACTGTAGACCCGCTCAGACACCTGAACTGGGTAATCGTACAACGCAGACTCTGGAGCTTTATCTAGGGGCCCGTACTCGCCCCGCTCCAACGGCGATTTCTCAGTCGCAAGGGTAGGCGTCGCCGCCAGGCAAAGAGTCAATATCAAAGCGTGTCGCATGCTGTCTTCCTGATCATTCTTATCACTAATTACCCGATGCTACCGCGGGTTCTGAGCTGCACCAAAGAGGTTTTCACGCTCCTCATCGGTCGGTGGTCGACTCGGTCGGAGACCCTCACCCACTTCGTAAGCCTTTTGTGTGGCCGGACGCGCGCCAATGCGCTCAAACCAGGCTTTGACGTTTGGGAAATCATCGAGATTCATTTTTTGCCAATCGTGTCGGGCAATCCAGGGATAGGCCGCCATATCCGCGATGCTGTAGTCACCCGCCACGAACTCTTGGCCCTCCAGCGCGCCATTCAACACCGAGTACAGGCGAGCCGTTTCTTTGGTGTAGCGTTCCTGCGCATAGGGAATCGGCTCGGGCGCATACTGATTGAAGTGATGATTTTGTCCAGCCATCGGTCCTAATCCGCCCATCTGCCACATCAGCCACTGCATCACGCGATACCGATCGCGGAGCGCCTCTGGATAAAACCGCCCTGTTTTCTCAGCGAGATACAACAAAATAGCACCCGATTCGAATATTGATACCGGCTCGCCCCCGTCGTTGGGTGATTGGTCAACAATCGCAGGCATCCGGTTGTTCGGCGACAGTTTGAGAAACCCAGGCTTGAATTGGTCACCTGCGCCGATATTGATGGGGTGGATCCGATACTCAAGCCCGCATTCTTCGAGCATGATGGTCACCTTGTGCCCATTGGGGGTGGGCCAATAATAGAGATCAATCATTGTATACTCCTTGTTTTGCATCACTGTGGCGCTGCCCGGATCCAAACACAAGCCTCACGAACGGATGAGTCATGAGCCAATTACAACAAACATTGCAATTACTAGCTAATCGGGCACTCCGGTGGTTGCCCGAACCGGCTGAACCCATTGACTGGCAGCAAACCCTAGCGGCACGCTGGCATACCGATGGCCACGGACAGGGGCAATTGCGAGCGTTAACACCCAGGCTGGATCAGTCTTTTGACGGGCTGATCGGTGTGGAGCGGCAAATTGCAGACTTTCGTGCCAACTTAGAACTCTTCATTCGGGGCATGCCGGCTAACGCGACTCTATTGTGGGGTGCGCGTGGGACCGGCAAATCGTCAATGGTTCGCGCGGCGCTGTCGACTTATCACACCAAAGGCCTTCGCATCGTTGAAGTCGACAAGACCCAATTGAGCGACCTGCCCGCGATTGTTGAACAGATTCGTCAACAACCGTTTGCATTCTTAATTTATTGCGACGACCTGACTTTTGAAGACGGCGAGCGTGCCTACGCTGGTTTGAAAACGGTACTTGACGGCACGCTAGAGGAATTCGGCAGCAATGTGCTAGTAGTCTGTACCAGTAACCGACGGCATCTCGTCGCCGAGCCCGCGTCAGAAAACTTACAAGCGACCAGTGCCAATGGTGAAATCCACCAGGGGGATGCCATTGAAGAACGTATTTCGCTTTCTGACCGGTTTGGTTTGTGGCTGTCGTTTTATCAGTACCCTCAAGAGACTTACTTGAAAATCGTCGAACACTGGTACGGCGAATTTGCAAAGCAACATGATTGGCCCCCGTTTGACCGTGCTGCCATTGAGGTGGCTGCGAACCGGTTTGCGATCGCGCGTGGCGGCCGAGGTGGCCGTGTGGCACGGCAATTTGTGATTGATTGGATGGCAAAGCAGTTGCTGTCACAAAAATAATTGATATCACCGCTTGACCTTTCTTTTTACGCAGATGAGAATCATTTGCATTAAAGGAGGTCAGGTATGTTTGTGTCCATTAGTATTCCCGAGGCGACCCTTCGCCGTCTTCTGCAAACCGGGGCTCTGACAGCGGAACAATTAAGCCCGAGCAACCCTCAGAGCCGCCAGGCCATCCGCCAGAGTCTGATTGATTCACTCAAGCTTTCAGACACTACTGGAAGGAGTCGTTATGTCCGTCGCTGATATGTCACATATTCTTCACGAATATCGCGCCACCAATAGCGCAGATGCGCGTAGGCAGATGGCTCGGTTAATCGATCAGTTACTCACGTTTCCAGCGCTTGATTGTTGCAGCCGGCTGAAGCTCAGACTGGCAAAACATCATCTCAGTCAGTCGCCGGAACAGACTAGCTAAAACAGGAAGCTGACCTGCATCAAGGCACCCTCAGGGTGCCCTCCTCTACTCTCAGCACTCAATCAACGGAGGAATCCCATGCGAACTAGAGATCACGTGGGCTTGATGCAGGATGTAAACGAAGCACTCGGGCCATTTCGAAAAACCAATAAAGAATTGATGACCGGCTTTGGCACACTGGCCAAAGCAGCGATGGCTGAAGGTTCAGTATCTGCCAAGCATAAGGAACTGATCGCGCTCTCGCTGGGCATCAGTCAGCACTGCTCAGCCTGTATCGGATTTCACATGAAAGCGCTGATTGGCTTTGGTGTTACGCGCGAGGAAATTGAAGAAACGCTGGCCGTATGCGTGTACATGGGCGGCGGCCCATCCTTGATGTATGCCGCCGAAGCGCTTCGTACCTTTGATGAACTCAGTCAATGAGGCCTTGACCCAAGTCAACGATCTCCAGCCCATAATTGGGAATACTAAGCCCCTATGCCCTGGACGATCGGTTCGGTCGTCCTTTTTGGGAGCCTCAGGGCTCCCTTATTTTTAGGCATAAAAAAACCCGGTCCTGACACCGGGTTTCTCGAACTGCCTCTATTCAGGGAGCGATCAGCATCTGATACAGACTGTCCTTGAGATGCACTCGATGGGCTTTTAGGCCCTCTTCCTGCGCAGTACTGGCCGGTGTCACTTCCGCTTCCATATTTTCAATTTCTTTCGATACGTCCGTGTATTCCTCATGCAACCGACGAAAGTGTGCATTTTCCATTTTCAAACGGTGGATCTTTGGCTTGTACTCAGGAAATTCTTGGGACAGGCAGTGGTGTTCGTTTTCTGACATAACAGGTCCTCCTATGACTGCCATCATAGTGCCATAGATCTGGGTCATTTCCGTTGAGGTGAATCAAATCGGCACTCAAAAGCCAAACACTCTAATTCAAAGACCGTTGGCTCGTTGATACCGCTGATGCAGGCGCGTGAGTTCACGATCAAAGGTACTCGCGAAAGCTTGGACATGCTTCGGCCCGAAGGGTTCCGCTCCCCGACCCTGAATGCCAAGATCACGGGCTGCTTCTGCCTGATTGCGACGAGTTAAATGGCCATGCATCGAATCTTTGCTGTAGAGCGTGCCACGGGGATTAATGGCGGTGGTGCCCTTGGCGACCAACTCAGCGGCAAGTAACACATCCTGCGTCACCACCAAATCAAAGTCAGCTGCCACAGTCAGGATTTCACCATCCGCCACATCAAACCCCCGATCGACGATTTTCATGGACACAAAGGGAGAAGGCAGCAAGGGCACTTTATGATTGGCTAAAAACACTGCGCGGATCTTAAGCCGTGTCGCTGCCTTCGTAATGATGCCTCTGATCGCGACTGGGCAAGCATCCGCGTCGACCCAAATGTGCATCGGCCGAACCTCAGTCACCGGGAGATTCCTGGTTCATTGCATCCTCCGGCAGCAGTGCAGTTTGATGTTGATGAATCCGCCACAAATGATCGCTTACACGGACCAGCCATCGCGCCGCATCTAACCGCAATCGAGCCTCTTCATCATCGAGCCCTCCGGTGGCCGCTGACATAATCACTGCGTCACGATAGGCCGCGCTGTATTCCACAGTGGCTTCTTGCACGGCATTTAGTTGCGCACCAATCGAAGTCGCTTTTGCATCGCCGCCCCGCCAAGCCTCGAGTACCGCTCGCAAGTCTGAAGACAACTGGGTAAGCGCAGGATCCCGATGCAAACAAGCCAATCGCTCCTCCTCCGTCAGGCGCAAATACAGCCGTCCCAAGTGATCCGTTAAATGCAGCACGTGAGAGACGGCAGATGCGGAAGGCTCATCGGACGCATCTGAGTCTGTGTGGTCGAGAAACTGTCGAATATCAGGAATCGCCGAAGCAATTTCGACCAATAACCGATCGTCGGCGTGTGATGACCTTGGATAGCGT
>CBFHVZ010000001.1:112632-194495 GCA_965659195.1 Litorivicinaceae bacterium | reverse complement strand
CGCCCGCAACTCCCATGGCGGTCGTAAAAAACGCCTTTGTGTTATTTTCCATCCAAGACCATGTGCCAAATTTGATATTGTCACCTACCGTCAAAGGCATTAACGAGGGGTGACACCAAAGTACTTATAAAGAACACCTAGGCTCCCGTCGTTCTGGAAAGATATCCATTCAAAATGTGGGATAACAAACTCAAGTCTGCTGTATTACGTAATCTCTCCAATTCCCTTGTTTTCGTCCTTGAGAAAACAAAGCCTCCTCAGTCTCATCCGGGCTTGTTAAGTGATCGCAAAGTGCGGCGAGCTCAGTGACAAAATTACAAAAGAAGTCATATTCCACAGCTGTATTTTTATCGTTAACAACAGCAAATCTTCTTTTTCCGTAACTACCCCAAGTTAAAGAAATGGCATTTTTTCCATGCAGCAGATTTGTAGACCTCGCAGTCCATTGATCAAGGATGTAGCCTTTGTTGAAAACGTCGAGAAAGTAGATCAACTTTGTGAAGTAGGCGATACCCATCCCAGGAAGATCACCGGCTTTCCTGATCGCCTGAAATTTTTCGAATGCTTCAAGGTGACAAATAACGCCCTCTCTTAATTGGTCGATAACGCTCTCCCAAGTATGAAATGTCGCAAGCGCTTTTGTACCGTGCTTCCGATTCATTCCACCCCACGCCATAATAGAAACACAGCAGTCAAACGATGAAACAGCTGAGGACTTTGAGAGCGTTAAGAGCTCCAATCTCGAGATTGGTATTTTGGATAGGCTAGCGGATTGGGAGGAGTCAGCGTTGCCACCAATATATGCGTACCACGAAGCAGGTGACACTCCAAGTGGTTGATTGCCCCATGGTCTCGATAAAGCCCTGAAGCTGTCGAGGTGCCTTTCAACGAACATAATTGACCTCCGGAGGTAAAATAGGAAAGAAGATCATGAAGCCTAACTTTTAGCGCCTACATAGCCAGACGATGGGGTGCGTCTTGATCGAAAGCCACAACCAATCATTTGAGCAGAATCAAACCATTCTATTCGGCAGTTCAATTGGATCTTTAAAGTAAGGTTAGACCACGAGACTAAAGCATTAGTTTCAAGATCATTCAGATTCATAGATTTGGTTAAATTCTGGACACAAAAGGGGGAATTGGTCAGTATCCGCATATCATCCAGGGGCTTGCGGTCTAATCTGTAGACTTTCATTTAATAAGATCTATTTACGTACTCATCGCAAATTTATTTGCGCTTCGCGGATTTCTTCTTAGGTTCTCCACTATCCAATGTGCGACAGTATCCGATAAAGACGCAGACTAAAAAGAAGATAATAGCCATCCCCGTACCACCAAGGGTATCGATAATCCAAGCGATTCCTCCGAATAAGAACGCAATTCCGATAAGGCCAATGCCTAATGTGGCAACTCCGCTTATTATTTTTCCCATAATTACGCACTCATTGCTACGCTTGAGATCACCTTAGATTTTCAAGCGACTTGTGAATTGAAGTCACACCAATTGGCTAGCAATTTACAATATTTCTCCGTGATTTCAAACGGCGATTAACAGCCAAGCTTATCGTGAAACTGACTGGTACCGTAACAAACTACACAGCTCAAGCTTGCTTGTTCCAGGTATTGGAGGGCCCTCCAAGACCTCCGACAATCAGTGAACCCTGTTGTAAAAATCCGATTACACTTCCAGCCAATGCCTTGTGGCGGGCGTCACGAGTGCTTTCCAATTTAGTAATTCACTTAATCCATATAGCCCACTGAGATGACTGGCGGAACGTCACTTCACTTGGATTGAATTAGCTTAAGAAAGCACCCCAATTTATTTTGCTTTCCAGCGATGCGCTCAGGCATAGCGGCAAACCATAAGGTACGTTACTTAGCAGTTCTTGGATGAAGGGACTTGGGTCTTTGGGCCATGGTATTTGAGAACCTTTTTCGATGACACCACCCATGACCTGCTTAACGCCGTAGCACATTCTGTAGCACAGTCGAATTTCGGGAACTTAACAAACTGAAAAATAATCAGAAATTTTGCAACACGCCGTTGAAAATCCTCGTGTCGGGGGTTCGATTCCCTCTCTGGCCACCATCCCCTCTCGGTCCATACCGGACACATGGGTAACATTTTATTCCGAGGACATCGGTAACACTTTTGGTAAAAAACGGTTCGATCAGCTCAGCACCGGTCCGAATGCGTGACAAACCGCGTCCTGGTATTGCCGAAGTTTTTGATGGCCTTCACGCGTCAAACGAATAAAGCGAGATCGGGAATCCACCGTTTCCACATGAGTAACCCACGCTTTTCGGATGAGTGAGGCGACCACGCCGCGAAGCGTACTTTCTGCACAGTGCGCAGACAGTCCGAGCACCTTCATCATCTGGGGCGCGGGATAGCTTCGATACAGTTCCACCAAAACATCGAGCTCTACTTGACTGACATTGCCCAAGGACAAGCGCTCGAATTGCCGAACCGCCTGATAGGCATTCGCGAAGTCAATCGATGAGGCTTCTGTTAGGTGTTTATTCATAAACTGAAAATAGCACCCACTCACAGAATTCTTGTCGGTCTGACGCCCACAGAAATGCGCGAATTTCGCGCATTTAACATCATGTTTTTATTGTGTTTTTATTTATCTATTGGCTAGTTTTACCGCGGAAATAATGGGTATTTCTGGGCTGTTTGAGCCAAATTTGCCTTCCCGATGCGTCATCCAATTTAAAAAATGAGGTGTTTTCTTGATGGGATGCACCGCGCCTATGTCAGCGCTTTTAAAACGCCACAGCCTCCTTGTGCGAACCCGAAAATTGGTGGCAGAAGAGCGCCAGGCCCTGGGCGATCTCGCATCGGATGGTGCAGTGCGAGCAGCGGTGGTGAAACGACTCATAACAGATTTTCAGCGTCAACCGGATGCATTGGCACTTTGCGCCCACCTCCTGTGCGACCTTGCAATGGATGTCGCCTCACCGAATCCCCGCGCGGCGAAGCCATCGCAATAAGTACGGCTTAGACTGGGGATGTACCCCAAAAGATTGAAATGTTTACAAATCATCCTCTAGGATTGGGACTTCGAAACAAAAAAGAGGACGTTGTCCGTGCGCACTTGCTCCGTTTGCGGTACCGAAATCGATAAAACCACCGCGTATACTGTCTCAGGCGAACAAAAAGCCCAAGGTCGTCGTTGTATCAACTGTGTCGATGGCGCAAAGAAACCCGAAGCAAAACCTGCTCCTGTTGCCAAAGCGACTACTGAACCCACTGAAAAACCAGCAGCGACAGCCGCTCAGCCAGTGACGCCTGCACCTTCCTCTGCATCCTCTGAACCGGAAAAGAAAGGTCTGTCAAAAACCACACTGATTTTGGCTGCAATTGCCATCATTGTGATACTGATCGCGCTCGACTGAGATCTCGTCTCCTTAAACGATTCTCAGTAAAGAAGGGCTGCGCCGCCGGCCAGTACTGTGGCGGCAAACAAAAACCACCGGAGCACTTTGGGGTCCGCGTGGACGGCAAACTTGACCCCAAAATAAGCGCCCACCACGTAACCTACTGAGAGGATGGCGCCCGCGAGCCAGGCCACCTGGCCTTGCCAAATAAAAATCCCCAATGACACCGTGGTAAACATCAGCGTACAGACCAACTTCAAGGCATTGGCTCTCACAATGTCGTAGCGAAGCGTGCCTGCGATTGATGCCAGCAACAAAAACCCCACACCGGCCTGGATGAAGCCTCCATAGAAGCCCGCAGCCAACAGACCCAACCAAGACGACGGCGTATCTTTCACTCTCCGTACTTCCGTCCCGGAGGGAGGGGAAACAACAGCCGGCCGAAACAACACGATCAGACTCATTAAAATCATGGTTAGGATCAGTATCGGCTTCAGAATATCAGGCGGTGCGAAGGCAGCCGCTAACGCCCCCAGCAATCCACCCCCCGCCATGGGCAACAAGATGGCCTTGAGATCAAAGGTCTCTAACCGGTCATGGCGCTTGAATTCCGAGACCGCGACCACTGACTCAACAAAGATGCCCACACGATTGGTGGCGTTGGCGACCTCGGGTGGCATGCCCATCAACATCAGACTGGGCAACACAAGGTTTGACCCGCCGCCTGCCACCGTATTAATGGCGCCCGCCACACAGGCCAACACCATCAATACCACCACTTGAACGATCGAAAAATCCATGACGCTCGCGCCTACCTAAACGGGCATCATGAACGCTTCGCGCCTTTCACGCCAACTATTACAGCTCAATAATGGAAGGTGATTGCCAGTCCGCCAGCCATTCAGCCAATTCGTCGGCGACCGACTTTCCATGTTCGGCTAAGAAGCCAAGCAAGCGCTCGGGAGTCATGGTGACCACCTGCTCTTCTGGGAAGCCGATAGCATCCACTTTAGCCAATGACACGTCGACATCCCCCACCGTGTAATGCACGTGCGAGTCACTCGACAAGGCCACTTTCCAGTCGAGTCGTTTAACAGTCTCTAAAATGTCCATACAGAACGGTTCGCTGCCCAGACGTGAACTCACAAACGAGGAATTGTTGATCTCAATAAGAACATTGTGATCGCGCGCTGCACGAACCACTTCCTCAATGTCGATCGGATAATTGGGGTTGCCCGGGTGGCCCAAAATCTGAATACGACCGGTTTCAATCGCGGCAATAGCGGCTTTTGTGTGCGTCTTTACATCGACCGGAGGAAAAACCGGCTCATGAAAACTTGCGATGCCAAAATCCATAAAGCTCATCAACAGCTCATTGGCATCAATCGCCCGATCGCTGGGCAGGATATTCGCTTCAATCCCACGAAGCATCGCGACCCCATAACGCACCCTGGGTAACACACGCATATTCCCAAAGTGCCAAGGGTGCGGTGCGTCAGGCATCTCAGGCCCATGGTCTGTGATGCTAAATAGCGCCAAGCCTTTGTCAGCAGCCGCTCGAAAGTACTCATCCACGGTGGAATAGGCGTGTGTGCTAGCCACGGTGTGCGCGTGGGTGTCAGTCAGATGTCGCATCGAGCCTCCTGTCTTGCTGCTCATACTACGTGGGGTTTATTGCAGCGATTTGACAGGGCCTAGACACAATTAGGCGTCGGGCAGAGGAATCCACTCCGTTTCACCCGGTACACGATCAAAGCGACCTGCCTGCCAATCGTCTTTGGCCTGCTCGATCCGGTCTTTTGAGAACGACACAAAGTTCCACCACAAATGCCGAGGTCCATCCAGCGGCTCCCCGCCGAAGACCAGGACACGTGCATCTTCGGTCGCCTCCAACCGAACCGGTCGACCTGGCGTCAACACCAACAACGTTTCACTCGGATAGTCTAAGCCGTCGAGCCGAATAGCACCCGAGGCTGCATAAACTGCACGCTCCTCGAGCGTGCTGGGAATTTCAAACAGGCCACCGGCTGACATGACCAAATCGAGGTAAAGATTTTCAGCAGGAAACTCGACCGGCGATGTCATTCCCTGCCAAGCGCCCATGATCAGACGGCCCTGCACATGATCGTCCTCAAATGCTGGGATATCGGACGCCTTATAAGGTGCAAATGCAGGCGCTTGCTCTTCCGATGATTTCGGTAAGGCCAACCAGCTTTGAATCCCAAACAATGTCGATTGCGCTGCACGGGAGTCGGCATCAGACCGTTCAGAATGGACAATCCCAGACCCGGCCGTCATCAAATTCACCGCTTCCGGACCGATCACCATGTCGTTGCCCAAGCTGTCGCGATGCTGCATATGCCCCTTAAACAAGTAAGTGAGCGTCGAGAGCCCAATGTGAGGGTGTGGACGTACATCAATACCCACACCCGAGATGAGCTCCCCAGGACCCATTTGGTCCCAAAATACAAAGGACCCAACAGAGCGGCGCTCCCGCGAGGGCAATGCGCGTTTGACTTCCATCTGACCAATGTCCGATGTTCGCGGAATCACTTGAGTTTGAACGGCTGATATTTGCTTCATGCCGTAACTATGGCCACGCCTTGCCCCCAAAAACAGGCCTCTTACGCACCCAGTTTGATTCCAATTTGGAAGCAGTGGATCCCAGCTTTCCTTTCTGAACGGACCGGCGTATCGTGCCGCCATGCTAACCGTGTGCTTATTCCAACCTGAAATTCCACCCAATACCGGCAATATCATCCGCTTGTGCGCCAATACTGGGTCGGATTTACATTTGATCCATCCACTGGGTTTCTCCCTTGACGAAAAATCAGTCAGACGGTCCGGCCTGGATTACCACGATTTGGCCCGCGTCAGCGAATACCCCAACTGGGATGATTATTTAAGGCAACAACCAGGCCGTAAGTTTGCACTCAGCACTAAAGGCACCGTGCGCTACGACCAAGTTGACTATCAAGACGGTGACATTTTGGTATTTGGTCCGGAAACACGCGGACTGCCTGCCGACATCCGAGAAAGCCAAGCCTTTGACTCGGTAGTCACCTTACCGATGCACCCAGACAGTCGAAGTCTTAATTTATCCAATGCGGTCGCGATTGTGCTGTATGAAGCGTGGCGGCAACTGAATTTTGCTGGAGCCAAATCATGAGCCTTTTGAGCCTGTCTCAAATCCAAATCAGCTTTGGTGGACCTGCCATTCTCGAAGGCGTCAATCTGAGAATCGAAGCGAGAGAGCGGATCGGTCTTTTAGGGCGCAATGGGGCAGGCAAGTCCACTCTGATGAAGCTCATCGCCGGGGAAATTTTAGCCGACAGCGGTGAAATCAATAAACCCCAAGGCCTGAAAGTGGCGCGGCTCGTCCAAGATGTGCCAATGGGCACGGAAGGTACGATCTTCCAAGTGGTGGCTTCGGGCCTTGGGGAACTCACGCCCATATTGGAGCGCTACCATCAAGCACTCAAGCGCATGGAAACGGATTATTCAGAGGCCGCCATGGCGGAGCTTGAACAGTCTCAGCATGCCCTCGAAGGCGCCAACGCTTGGCGGGTCGAGCAGATGGTTGAGCAGACCCTGTCTAAGTTTTCACTGGAACCGGATACTGAATTCAATGCCCTATCCGGTGGGATGAAACGTCGTGTGCTGTTGGCACGCGCATTGGTGGTTGAACCGGATATCTTGTTACTTGATGAGCCTACCAACCACTTAGATATCCCCGCCATTGAGTGGCTCGAAGAACAAATTCGAAATTTCCAAGGCGCCGTGCTCTTCATCACCCATGACCGTCGGTTCCTTCAAGCGTTATCCACGCGAATCGTCGAACTGGATCGCGGGGTATTGCGAAGCTATGCCTGCGATTACCCCACCTATTTAGAACGACGCGACCAAGAGTTAGCTGCCGAAGAAGAGCAATTTGCCCTCTTCGATAAGAAACTCGCGAAAGAAGAGGAATGGATTCGCCAAGGCATCAAAGCGCGGCGAACCCGAAACGAAGGTCGTGTTCGTGCATTGGAACAGTTGCGCCGTGAGCGTTCAGCCCGTCGAGAACGACAGCGCTCTGCCGACCTGACTCTAACCGACGCGTCGAAATCGGGTCGATTAGTGATAGAAGCCAAAGACCTTTCTCTCACACTGGCAGGTCGCACCTTGTTTAGCGGTTTCTCTACCTCGGTCATGCGCGGCGATCGCATCGGCGTCATTGGTCCCAATGGAGCGGGGAAAAGTACGCTGATTAAGACCTTGCTCGGTCAGCTTGAACCGACAGAGGGATCGGTGAGGCTGGGCACGAATCTCGAACTCGCGGTCTTTGATCAGTTGCGAGAAACCCTCGATGACGACGCAAGCGTCATCGATAACTTGCAGCATGGCTCCGATTTCGTGGAGATAGGCGGCGGAAAAAAACACGTCATTGGCTACCTCCAAGACTTCTTGTTCTCACCAGAACGAGCACGAGGGCCCGCGCGCATGCTGTCCGGGGGTGAACGCAACCGACTGTTATTGGCACGGCTGTTTTTACGGCCTGCCAATCTCTTGATCATGGACGAACCAACCAACGACCTCGATCTTGAAACACTCGACCTCCTCAGAGACACCCTGTTGAACTATCAAGGTACCCTGATCTTAGTGAGCCATGATCGGGATTTCATCGACTCGGTGGTGACCAGTATTTGGTCATTCGATCCAGACGGTGCACTTCGGGAATATGTCGGGGGGTACAGCGACTGGCTCCGACAACGGCCGGATCCCGCGGTGATACAGCCCGAGACCAAGACCAAACCGGCCAGCGAGCCAGTGTCAGATTCAATACCTGTAAAAAAGAAATTGGCTTTTCACGAACAACGCGAATACCAGGCGCTCGGCGAGTCACTTGAACGGCTTGAAAACGAGATTCAGGCGCTCGAGACCGCCATGGCTGAGCCGGAATTCTTTGCCGCAGAACCCGAAATCATCGAACACGAAACAACGCGATATCAGGCGCTCAAACAGGAACTCGACGCCACCTTTGAGCGGTACATGGAGCTCGACGAGCGCGCACCCTGACCCATATCAAGGACTGAAGGGCTCTCCCCTCATGCACTCATGCCACGCAAGCTACAGTGAATGCATGGAATAAGGAGAACGCTGATGTTTGGCATCGATATCGAAACCTTCAATACCCTCTGGCCGAGCCTCTTGGTAGTAGCCGTCATGATCGGTGCGATGGGATGGGGAACGGTCAAGGCACTTCGGTTAATTAACAAATCCGCGGCGCACTGAGACTGGATTCTTAACCGAGCTTTGATAGCCTAATCACCCTCTCAGTTGGAGGGTGGTGGGATCCACCTGTCGATCCGCCAACTGGGGTATGCTGTGCACGTACGAGGGACTGAAATGCACAATCCACGCCTCAAACTCAAACTGGTTATCGACGATCATGACACCCTATTGGGGCCTGGAAAGATCGACTTACTCATCGCCATCGCCAGGGAGCACTCGCTGTCCAAAGCAGCGAAGTCCATTGGCATGTCGTACCGTCGTGCATGGCTTTTGATTCAAGAACTAAATGATTCGCTTAAAGAGCCGGTGCTGACCACACAAACGGGCGGGCAATCAGGAGGTGGCTCAGAGCTTACACCCTTGGCCTATGAACTGATTTCGCTGTATCAAACGCTGACCGAAGAGGCCGAAGCGGCGACCGCCGACACAAGGCAACGGCTCGCCGCATTGATGAAGGTCGATTAAAGCGCTGCTAGGGCGGCCGCATAGTCAGGCTCTTGCCCGATCTCTGGGACCAACTCAACGTGCTTCACAACTCCGTCGCCACCGATCACGACGACCGCGCGACTGGTTAACCCTTCCAACTTGCCCGATAAGATCGTGACACCGTAGTCAGCTGAAAAGCTCGAACGGAAGGTGGACCCGGTCTGTACACGCTCAAGACCTTCGGCTCCGCAAAAACGGGATTGAGCAAAAGGCAAGTCCGCACTCACACAAACCACATGCGTATTTTCAAGCGAGGCCAGCTCTTCGTTAAATCGGCGCGTGCTCTGTGCGCATGTCGGCGTATCGATCGATGGAAAGATATTCAAGATCAGATTTTTGCCGGCGAAGTCAGCCAGTGTCAGGGTGGAAAGATCGGTTGCAACCAATTCGAAATCAGGTGCTTTTGAGCCGACCTGAGGCAGTGTGCCTTCAACGTCGATCATGGTACCGCGGTGGCTAATGGTGACAGGCATGTGAGGGATCCTTTTGATTGTTTTGATGGTGTATTCATCATAGGGCACGGTCGGCCCTTTTCAATCACTCGGTTAAAATACCCGCCTGTTCAAAATCCGTCAGATACTGTCCATAGCCACGGACTTCCAGCTGGTTTACTGGAATAAATTCCAAAGCCGCTGAATTGATGCAATATCGAAGGCCGGTCGGCGCCGGACCGTCCGAAAAAACGTGGCCTAAGTGGGAGTCGGCAAATTTCGAGCGGACCTCAATTCGGGTCATCCACAGTTTTCGGTCTTCACGCTTCACAATCAAAGACCGCTCCAACGGTTGCCAAAACGAGGGCCAGCCAGTTCCTGAATCGTACTTATGCAATGAACTAAATAAAGGCTCGCCACTGACCACATCCACATAGATGCCGTCTGCTTTTAAATCCCAATAGGGGTTTTGAAAGGGTGGCTCTGTGCCATCGAGCTGAGTGACCTTGTATTGCATAGGCGACAGGCGCTCACGCAGCACTCGATCACCGGGCTTACTGAATTGTGGCGGATAATGCTCAACGATCGGTTTGAGTGAGACCCCCTCGTACCCATTCCAAGACTGCTTTAAAAAGGTGTCGCGTCCCGATCGAAGGCGATAGAAATTGTATTGAATCGCGTGCGTTTTGTAGTAATTCTGATGATAGGCCTCGGCCGGATAAAACGCGGTCGCCGGGAGGATTTCAGTGACGATGGGGGCATCGAACACACCGGACTCGATCAATTGGTGCTTGGAGGATTCGGCGGCCCGCTTTTCCGCCTCGTTCTGATAAAAAATTCCGGTTTGGTAGTGAGGGCCTCGATCGGCAAATTGCCCCCCGGCATCGGTTGGATTCACTTGACGCCAATAGAAATCGAGGAGCTCCCCGTACGACACCCGACTCGAATCGTAATGCACTTCCACGGCCTCACGATGACCCGTTTGCCCACTGACCACCTGTTGATAGGTTGGATTTTGTTCTGTGCCACCGGTGTATCCAGAAATCACCTCGGTAACGCCTTCCAGTGATTCAAACCGCGACTCCATGCACCAAAAACAGCCGCCGGCAAACACCGCCTGTTGCGATGAGGCAATGACTTCAGTGGCCAAGCAAATCCCTAAGATGCCGGAGATAAATCGCACGAGACCTCCACTTGTCCGCTGCGAAAGAGGTTTAATTATGCGACTTTAGTCTCAAAATGCCAAGCGCTCGCGCTGCGCGGCCGTCTATGACCACCAGCCCCAAGGCAATCAGCACATAGGCAAATACATCATTCCACTCTAAAGCTTCCTGAAGTACGGTCATCCCAAGCACCGAAGCCGACACTGGCACTAAAAAGGTCACCAAGACGACATTGCTCGCACCGGCGGTCCGAAGTACCTGAAAGTACAAGTAAAAGGCAAAGGTGGTCGAAAGCAGTCCAATTCCTAGCATGGCCAACATAGGGCCCAACGAAGGCATCGACAGCGTCCAGGGTGCATCCCACCAAAGCGTTAACGGCAGCATCCAAAGCACGCCATAGGTAATCTGTCCCGCGGCATTGAGCATCGGCGGGTTGTGCTTAAGACGCTTGGAGAAGACAGACCCCAAGGCATAACAAAAGGTCGCCACGAACCCTGCGGTCATCCCAAGCAACGTCGCGTCCGCGGTGAGTGCAGCCGGACCAAACAGCACCAGCACACCCACGAAACCCAGACCGATTCCTAGCGCTTTATGCAGCGAAAGCCGCTCATCGGTGGTCGCCCAATGCGCCACCAGGGCGGTCATGATGGGTGTTGAGGCATTGATGATGGAGGCCAACGAACCGGTGATCTGGGTTTGGCCTAGGCTAATCAAACTGAATGGGACCGCGGTATTCACCAAACCCAAAAAAGCAAACGGGCGCCACTGCTCAATTAACTGACCAAATGAATAGCCAAGCACCTTGAGCACCACCCAAAGCCCCAAAGCGCCCACCACCAAACGCCCCAGCACTGAGGTCAGTGCCGGGAGTTCCATCAACATCACTTCCACAAAGAAAAACGAACCGCCCCAGACCAGTGACAAAACTAGGATGCGGATCCAGTCGGCGATTGCCATGACACCTCACAAGATTGCGACGCTAGCGTACACTAGCGCCATGCAAAGCAAAATCACTGAAACAGAGTGGCTCAAAGCGGAAAATTGGCAAGACGTACTGGACGATCCAAGCACGTTGCCACCCAACATCCGAGATCATCTTGAAGCCGAAAATGCCCTTGCAGAAGACTGGCTCGGCGGCCCCGATGCCCGAGATTGGATTCTTCAGGAACTCAAAGCCACGATTCGGGATGAAGACACCTCGGTCCCCGTCGAGGAGGGTCCTTATCGCTATTGGCAACGCTTTAGAGCCGGCGCCGAGCATCCTGACTTTCTGCGACAGCATCAGGCACAAGCCGACCCCGAGATTTTGCTGTTGGGAGACACCCGTGCACAGGACCATGCATTTTATGATCTCGGCTCGGCTGATCATTCACCCGACCATCGATACTTCGCAGTGACCGAAGACGTCCAAGGCTCTGAGCGGTACACCTTGACCGTATTTGTGGCCGGCACAGACACACCCTTTGAATCACCGTTAACCGATTGCCGCGGAGACTTTGAATGGAGCAGCGATTCGAAAAAGCTCCTCTACACCCGACTCGATAAGCATCAGCGCCCAAGTTCCGTCTGGTGCCACACGCTTGGCACACCCCAAACAGACGACGTGTTGGTCTTTGAGAATCCCAACCCGGGCCGATTCATCGGACTGGGCAAAACCAGCACTGAAACGCTGATCACCATCGATTGCCATGACCACCAAACCAATCAGGCCTTTCTGCTGTCGTCGACACTTGAGGACCTCAATCCGATTGCGATGACCGATTGGATACCTGAGCTTGAGTATGAGCTCGAGCAAGTCGGCAACCATCTGTTGCTTCGAACCAACCACCATCATCCGGACTTTGCACTGTATGTGGCCCCCATGCCAACCGAGGCGGCACCCTCATCGCCAGACCAGTGGCGACTGCTTTGGGCGCCCCCCAAGGGTCACCTCTTTAGTGATTACGAGGTGCTAGCAAAGCACTGGGTGATCGAGACGACTCACGAGGGTTCAGGTCGCTATTTCGTGATCGAACCCAATCTCGAACACTTCACCGAACGGACCGAATTAGCGCTCGAAAGCCAGATCCACGATGCCCATTTGGACCCCTTGCCGGGCAGTCATCGTGATCACATTCGGCTGCGCATCTCGACACCTTCGACCGCTCCTCAAACGGTCGAGGTCGACCTCAACACAGGCACACTGACCGTTCTTAAAACCTCAGAGCCACCGAATGGGCATACCCCCGAACACTATGTGGTCAAGCGACACTACGGCGTCTCCGGAGACGGACAAAAAATCCCACTGACCCTGGTTCACCATCGGGACTTGATCCCATGCCCGGACACACCGGTATTGCTGACCGGATACGGTGCCTACGGAATGAGCCTTACGCCAGGCTTCAGCGCCACCCGACGAACTTTGTTAACTCGCGGCGTCTTACACGTAACCGCCCACGTCCGTGGCGGCATGGAAAATGGCCACGCCTGGTACAAAGACGGTCGCATGGCCGCTAAGGACAATTCGTTTAATGATCTGATTGGTGCGGCAGAAACCTTGATTCGTGATGGTCTGACCTCCGCCGGTCAGATCGTGCTGCACGGCGGAAGTGCCGGCGGCCTCTTGGTCGGCACCGCGGTCATGCGCCGACCCGAGTTGTTCCGGGGCGTCATCGCGGACGTTCCGTTTGTGGATGTTCTAGACACCATGTTGGACGACAGCTTGCCACTGACTCCGCCGGAGTGGCCAGAATGGGGCAATCCCTCTGAGTCCGAGGATGCCTTCCGAAGGCTGGCACACTACACACCCACCCTCATGGCAGAGACCCGACACTACCCATGCATCCTAGCGACCGCGGGGTTAACCGATCCTCGCGTCACCTATTGGGAGCCGGCGCGATGGATTCAAACCCTTAAAAATAGAGGTCTCGGCGGTCCGTTTTTACTCTACACCGAGCTGCATGCGGGACACGGCGGGCCAAGCGGTCGATACGCCGGGCTCGATGATGTCGCACGGATCTACCAAGCTGTGATTCGATTATTCGATTTGCCAAAGGAGGCACCTTATGCCCTTTGATCTGGATTGGTCAGGCATCGATGACGTCTTGTTGGATATGGATGGCACCTTATTAGACCTGCACTACGACACGACATTTTGGATGCACCACGTGCATGAGATCGTCGGCCGCCTCACCCATGAGTCCCCTGACGTGATCCAACAGCGGTTCACTGCTGAGTTAAAAACCCATGAAGGCACGCTAACTTGGTACTGCACAGACTATTGGGCCGAGTTTTTTGGCATCGATCTGATGGCGGCCAAACGCGAATTGGCGCATTTAATCCGGTTTCGCCCCCATGCCGAGCCATTTTTAAAGGCGCTTAAAAAAAGCCGTCTAAGAACGCTGATTGCCACCAACGCGCATCGAGATGTCGTGACACTCAAATTGGAAGTGGTGCCCTTGAATCAGATGGTAGACGGGATCGTCTCAAGCCACGATTTTGGAGTTGCCAAAGAGCATCCTGATTTTTGGCGGCATCTGTTTGAGCAACACGCGATCGACCCCGATCGTGCCCTCTTTATCGATGACTCTCCCAAAGTACTCGACGCCGCCGAAAAAGCCGGGGTACGCGAAATTATTGAAATCCGTCATCCCAATTTAGCCATGCCACCCCGAAGCCACTGGAAAAAAGGCATCGAAGATTTTGACGCCCTGCTGCCCTCGCTGGAGGCCATCGGAAGATGAGCGGTGTGCGCCTCGACAAATGGCTGTGGGCCGCACGCTTCTTTAAGACACGGGGCCTCGCTCGAGAAGCGATTGACGGCGGCAAGATTCACATCGAGGGGGTGAAAGCAAAGCCCTCTAAAATGGTCCTGCCAGGACAGGTCATGACCATCTCGAAGGGTCAAATCACGTTTGAGGTTGAAGTGCTCGATACCCGTGAAGACCGACGACCCGCCAGTGAAGCCCAAGCGCTTTATCAGGAGACAGAGGCCTCCGTACGTAAACGTGAAACCGAACGCGATTTGCAAAAATATGCGCGGGCGGGCTTTCAACCGACAGACCATCGCCCCAATAAACGGGAGCGCAGGCAGCTCACCAAATTGAAAGGAATCTTGGAATGACCGAACTACACGCCGATCGTGACGCAGTGCGCCGCTATCAGTGCACTGAAGCCAAAGACGCTCGAATCATCACGGTGCATCTCGATCAAGCGGTCGCCGACATGTTGGATCACCAAGCAATGCCAGAGCAAGTCAAAGCCCTGTGCCAAGAACTGACAGCCGCCGCTTGCATCTTAAGCAACATGCTCAAATTCGACGGCGACATGATTTTACAAACCAAGAGTGACGGACCGGTGCGTTTGCTGATGGCTGAATGCAGCTCGGACGGTCGTATCCGAGCCACGGCCCAATGGGACGATGCCGTTTCAGCGACCGGCTTCCAAGAGCTGATGGGTTCAGGTTACTTAGCGGTTACGGTTGAGCCCTCTCAGGGTGAACGATATCAGGGCATTGTGCCGCTCGAGGCCGACTCGCTGGCAGGCTGCCTCAATCAATACTTCGAGAACTCAGAACAGCTCGATACCCGAGTCTGGCTGGCCAGTGATGGCGTTCGATGCGGGGGGCTCTTACTGCAACGCCTGCCCTCAGAAGGTGGCTATGATTCGGAAGCACAAGACACCTGGTCCACACTCGAAGTCCTGGCGCAAACCGTGACCTCCACTGAATTGGTTGAAGCGGCGGGTCCTCTTTTAGCCTATCGCTTGTTCTCCGAATTTGAACCTAGGGGCCTTGAGGCTTGGCCACTGCATTTTGGCTGCTCGTGCTCGCGAGAGCGTTCAGCTCGCGCCATCCGCGCACTGGGGGAATCCGAAGTAGTCGCTCTGTTTACCGAGCAGGCTCAAGTGCAACTCGACTGTCATTTTTGCGGACAGGTATACCTTTATGATCAGGCTGACTTAGAATGGCTACTCTCTGATCAGCCACCGGGGTCTGACACACTGCAATGAACATCGATGGGTCGAGTCGCTTTGACGACCTCACCACTGCCGAGCTAATCGAACACGCATTAGCGCTGGATGAAGGGCTGTTGACCGCTGAAGGCGCGTTGGCCGTTTCCACAGAACGCAATACAGACGTTCAACGATATGTCGTCAATGAGCCGTCTGTGACCGATGTCATCCGCGCCGATGCTCAGTTCAAGTTTATGGACAGCGCGGTATTCAAATCGATCTGGAATCGGGTAAAAGACACCATCGTGGAGCGCCGGCGCTATCGATTGCATGCGCATTTAGGGGTCGACCCAGACATCGCGGTTCCCCTGCAAATCACCACCTTAAAAGCATGGCATGCCCTCAGCTGCCACCACCTATGTCACATCCCAGACGACTTCAACCCGCGTGAAAAACCGGAATGGAAGCTGATTTGGGCGCCACTTGATACGCTAGGCGACGCGGAAATTATTGGCCAAGGCAGCGGTGTGATCCTGATGCACGTGGGCAAACGCCAAGTGTTGATGGGGGGCGACCTCACCACCGGAGAGATGCGCCGCGCCTTACTCACAGTCTTGGGCCTCTTATTGCCGGAAAAAGACACACTGCCATTGCACGGAGCGGCAGCCCAAGGCGACCAAGAAATCACCCTCTTTCTAGGCCCGGCTGGCACTCAGAAAACCACCTGGGCCCTTCGCTGTGGCCGTCTCATTGGAGACCGCGGCTTGTCTTGGTCCGAACAAGGTCTGCATCGATTAGCCGATGGGTGCCGACTGCATTTGGATCACAACCTCCCCATTCGGTTAGAGGACGCCCTGTGTTTTGGCACCGTCGCTGAGAATCTGCACTTGGGGAAAGATCGACAGCCCGTGGCGCGAGACACGCTCGAACACCCCACAGAGCCGACCCACTTGGTGGTGTCATTGCGTCATCTCCATGCCACCGCCGAATCAGACACCCGGGGGCCTAGCCAGCTGGTCATCCTCACCACCGACCCGCTCGGGGTGTTGCCGCCTTTGTCACGCATCACTCGAGAACAAGCCCTGGCTTGGTTCATCCTTGGGTACGGCAATCACTTAGGGCCTTTAGAGCAGCGAGAAGCGCACATCGATTTGCGATTCACCCCGGGCTTCATGGACTCATTGCTGCCGAGAAACCTAGACGATTACGTCTACATCTTGGAAGACTTACTGGAAGCGCATAACACCCGTTGCTTCTTGGTGAATGCCGGTTGGCATGGCGGTCCGGCGGGCGTAGGCGAACCTTTGCCTGCATCCGAAGAAAGCGCCATCATCACAGCGATGTATTACTGCACCGACTGGGAAACCAGCGATCTGTTTCAGCTCGAAGTGCCGGCCGGTCAATCAGAGACTGCGGGTCCGTGGCACGCGAAAGCGCGCTGGAGGAATCCAGACGACTACGGCAGTGCATCCGAACGTCTGCAACATGCCATTGTCGATGAGCTCAAACGCCACGCGGATTCTGAACGCTGGCTTACCGCCTTAGGTCTCCCGTGCAACTGACGTTGCCGACGCTGTCGCCCCAGCCGCTCCTAGATAACCACCGCGCGGCTCTGATTAGCGCACTAGCAGGGATGCAGTTTGGTTTGGAAAAAGAAGGGCTCCGGGTCAATGCCAAAGACGGCACCTTGGCTCAAACTCCGCATGCAAAGGCGCTCGGCTCAGCGCTCACCCACCCGCGTATCACCACCGATTACTCCGAGGCCTTGCTTGAGTTTGTGACCGGGACCCACCCGACTGCACAGGCCGCTCTTGAGGAACTGAATCGTCTTCAGGCCTACGCGACCGGCGTCCTCGGGGATGAGCTGATTTGGCCGCTGTCGATGCCCTGCGCCCTCCCTGACACAGACCGGGAGATACCGCTGGCCTATTACGGTGAAAGCCACATTGGCCGGCTGAAAACCGTATACCGACGCGGCTTGGGTTTTCGGTACGGACGGCAGATGCAAACCATTGCCGGTGTGCACTTTAATCTCTCGTTCAGTGACGAATTTTGGCAGTGGCGTGCCGCCATCGACGGCCACCCAGATGGTTCCAACCTTCGCGACATCCGCGACACGGGCTATTTCCAGACCATCCGAAACTTCCGCCGAATTCAGTGGATTTTCATGCTGCTGACCGGCGCGAGCCCCGCCGTCGACGCGAGCTTCAGATTGTTGGCTACTGACCGCTTTTCTCCCAGTGATAGGACCTGCGTCGCTAAAGGCGCCACCAGTCTCCGCATGAGTGACTTGGGATACCAATCGACGGCTCAGGAATCGATCAATATTTGTTTCAATCATTTAGACACCTACTGCCATAGCTTGTCAGAGGCCGTTCACCGATCGTGGCCGAGCTACGAGGGCATCGGCCTAAAGGATCAAGAAGGCTTCAAGCAGCTGAATACGGCCGTATTACAAATTGAAAACGAATACTACTCGAGCATTCGGCCCAAGCGCGTCCAAGCACCGGGTGAACGACCCGTCCGAGCCTTGATGAATCGCGGAGTGGAATACCTTGAAATTCGAGCGATCGATTTGAATCCCTTCGCTCGGAATGGCATTTCTGAAACCGAAGCGGGGTTGATCACTCTGCTAATGACCGCCTGTGCACTCGCCGATAGCCCGCCCTTTACAGATGCCGAGTGCGTCGAGGTCAACGGCATCAATGCCCGAACCACTTGGGCGGGTCGCCAAAAAACACAAATCTTTAAGGCCGGACAGTCCTTAATGGATGCGGCACGGGAGTTTTTAGCCCCCTTGGATGGCGTGGCAGAATTATTAGATCAAGCCCACCAATGCACGCTGCACACCGATGCGTTGATGGATGCCCGGGCGCGCTTATCAGCGGAGTGCCCTCTCTTATCCGATGAGGTCGAAGCGGCTTCAATGGCTCAAGGCCATGTCAGTTTTGGCTTAGAGATGGCTCGAGTTCACCAAAGCAATTGGAAGAATTATCAAAACCCAGAGGCGCAACAGGCATTGCAACAGATGGCGGCCGAGAGCCTGATCGCGGAAGCCGATTTGGCCTCCGCAAACGAGGGGTCATTCGATGACTTCGTGACCGCCTATATCAATCAACCCTGATTAATTGCCTGGGTTGATTTCCAGTAGTTCAACATCGAACACCAACACCGAGTTGGGTGGAATCGGTCCAGTGCCTGAAGAGCCATAGGCCAAGGCAGACGGAATGGTGAATTCGAACTTCGCGCCTGGCGACATCAATTGAACCCCTTCCGACCAACCAGGAATTACGCCGTTTAGTGGGAAGCTCACAGGCTCGCCCCGGGCGTATGAACTGTCGAATACCTCACCGCTGATCAAACGCCCTTCGTAATGCACGCGGACCGTATCGGTGGCCTTTGGCGAATCACCTTGACCGGCTTCAAGAACGCGGTACTGGAGCCCCGAGGCCGTCACAGTCACGCCGTCTTTCTTTGCGTTATCCACCAAATAGGCTTCACCGGATTTCAAATTTTCATCTGCCATGGCTGCAATCTGTCTCTCTTGTTCTGCTTCAATCCGCGCTTGTGCGGCTTGTACGGCTTGGTTTATCGCAGGGCGATCCATCTTCCACGTATCTTGATTGCCAGAGTCCTCTAACCCTTGAAGTACAAAGGCAGGATCTAGGGCGCCAAAATCGTTCTGAATACGCTCGCCCAAAATAATGCCCAGACTGTAACTGAGTTTTTCAAGGTCTGTGGTGGGCTCTTGAGCCCAGGCTGGGGTCGCTAGCATGGCCGCGACTGCCACGCCTGCCGTTAATGATTTCATGCGGTGCTCCTTTAGCGTTCGGCTAAGCCTATCAGGGGTTGGACCTTAATTGCCACGCAACAAAGTGAAGCCTCGATGAATTCGCATCGACGCGGTCACTAAACATAATCCGCCGAAGCCCACAGCGATGATCTGAAACCACGCCGGAAAGAGACACATCGCACACAACACCAGGAGTGTTTCAAAGCCCTCGGTCAAACCTTCTAAGTAATAGATCGATTTCTCTTTCAGCCGACTGTTCTCGAGCCCCCGTGCCTTGGCAAAGATCGAAAAGGCCAGGAAGGTGGTGCCTGTTGTGACGAAACAAAAGATCAAAAAGGCAGCGGCCAACGCATCGCTCGGATCTCGTAACGCAAACGCCAGCGGGTAAAGGCTGTAAATCACAAAGTCCAAGACGATATCTAAAAATGCGCCTGCATCGGTCGGGGCCGACGCCCGGGCCACCGCCCCATCGAGCCCGTCCAATAAGCGGTTCAACAACAGACAAGCCAGCGCCCAGCCGAGCGCATCCAAACTGACCGCGAGCGCGCCGATCACCCCGATCACGAAGCCAATCCAAGTCAATTGATTGGCGGTCACACCCCTCTGAACCAAGGGCTTCGCGATGCGAGCCAGCGGAGACTTCAGTCGTGCGACGAGTGCGGCATCAAACATGTCATTTCTCCATGCACGGGACGGTCTTCGACTTGATGGGTCACCAGAACACCCATAACACCCTGTTGAGCGATTTCTGCATACAGCCACGCTTTGATTCGATCGCGCGTGCCGTGATCGAGGGCGCTAAAGGGTTCATCCAACAGCAACACACGTGGCCGACCGATCAAAGCACGGCCCAATGAAACCCGCATTTGCTGACCGCGTGACAGCGACAGGGGATCCGCATCGGCTAAATCAGGCAGTTCCAGTCGAGCCAGCATGTCGTTGACCGCCGCGCGCTGAGCAGAGAGGGGTTTTGTATGAATCGGTAACGCCATATTGGCCCCCACCGAAAGGTGAGGAAACAACATAGGCTCTTGGAAGACGGTGTGCGCACACCCCAACAGCGGCCCCTCGGTCGGCCGTTCGACCCCATCCAATCGAATCACACCCTCAAGAGTCAAGCCGGGCTCGGGCTTTACTAACGCGTGCAGCAGACTCGTCTTCCCGAGACCCGATGGGCCCATAATTGTGCCGACCTGGCCACTCTCAACCGTGAGCGAACAGGGCTCAAATAACGATCGGCCTTGGCGCGCGACACTGATGCGTTCTAGCTCAAGCACGGGCACCTCCCTGCATCCCGAGGCGGTGGCGCCACATCCGGCGTCCGACGAAGGTCACCCCAAAAAATAAAGCCATCGGCAGTGCGGCATTCACCAATGCAGCCGCAGATGCCACACGGCGGTCACTGTGTAACGAGATCACCAATTCCGTCATCAACGTCTCCACACGGCCTCCCCCCAATAAGAGGGTTTGAGTATACAAGCTGGCGCTGACCGAGAAGGCCACCGCAAAGGCCAAGCCAATCACAGGGCTGTGTAAGGGGAGCCAAATTCGAAGCAAAGCATGCACTGAGTTCAATCCGCTTTCAGCCACGACCCGCCGTGCCGGCTCAGACCGCGACAACCACGTATCTGCCAGTACGACCACCGCATAGGGCCAAGCGATCAACAGGTGACCCAGCCAGACTGCCGTCCATCCGGGCGACAAGCCAATCCATCCCATCGTAGCCAGTAATCCAGCGGATAAAGGCAAGGCCGGCATCCACAACAACCCCCACCAAACCCAAGACAGACCCTGCATCCGGCGTTTGGCCATCCATTCCAAAGTCAACACGGCCAAACCGATTGCGCTGCACGCAACCATAACGCCAAGTCTCAGCGTCTCCCACCACACGGCAGATTGAGCGCCCAATCCATCCCATCCTCGACCGTTAAAAGAGGGCCAGGGCTCCGTGACCGGCCAATACCCCGCACCGCTCCAAAGCAAGAGACTGATCAAGCCACCGACACTCACGCCCCCCACAAACCACCACAGCAAAGCCCATAAAACCGGTCGTCTCCGCTTAAACAATCGATGCCATCCGGGGACTCGACGATAGACAACGCGAACGTAGGTTAAGGACGCCGCGGTCAAAGTAACCAAGACAGCCAAGGTCGCGAGAGCGCCGGCTTGACGGATCAGCGGATTCGGATCACTCAACCAATCAAGCAACCGAACAGACAAAAACGCGGGGCGGTCCGGCCCAAGTACGGCGGTCACCTCAAGGTTCGTCAACGAAAACGCAAAGACCACCAGGATGGGTGCGCTCAGCCACCGAACCACCCGAGGCCACACCAAATGACACCAACTCGACCAGGTACTGAGGCCTGATTCACATCCCACACGTACCGTTTGCGAGACGGGCAGCCGAAGCGCCAGTGGCACGGCTAGAACCGCTAAAAATACCGACTCTTTCAACACCAGCACCAAAAGCACACCCAGGCCAAACGGGTCTTTGGGAAACAAATAATCAGGCACATCCGCCAAAAGCGACCCGGACAGCAGAAAGCGTACCAACACACCGCTCGCACCCAGCAGCAACAGAACGCCCAAAGCCAGTGCCGCGTGGGGCACACTCAACAACGCCAACTGAAGGCCTTGATTGCGATGCCGCCACACCACCTGATAACAGAGCCATCGCGCGAAATAGAGCGACGCGACCACCGAGGCCAATGCCACGGAAAAAGTTAGCACCAGGCTTTGAACGAGTGCCGGCTCAGCCGCCAACCACCGCCAAGCGTCTGTCACAGAATGCGTCGACCCACCGCCCAAAGCCTGCCAAGACAGACCGATTAGCGGGACGACGATGAGCGCGATCAGTCCGCGCTCGATGGCCGTCATTGGGATGCACTCAGATACCGCTGTCGCCAGGCTTGCTCGAGGGGCTCGGTCCAACTCGCATGGGGTTCAGACAACGGATTACCCAAGGCTTCAGGACTCAGCGTGGCCGGGCCCAAGCCAATCGCATCAAACAGCACACGGCTTTCTCGGTCGAGTCGATCCATCGCCAACACCGTGGGATCTCCCCAGACAGCGGGGTCGGATTTCTCCGCTTGAGCACTCGGCGACAACAGCATATTGGCCCAGACCAAGGCACCCGCCCGCGCACTGGCATTAAACGGGATCGCCACAAAATGGGTGTTTCCGATCGAGCCTGCCTCGTGGACATAGGTACGAACCGTCGAAGGCAACTGCCCCTCGAGTATCCGGTTGGACGCCTCATTGGGATTAAACGATAAAGCAATATCAAGCACCCCATCGGCAAACAACTCGAGTACGGCTTCAGCAGAGTCTGGAAATTCACGCCCTTGGCGCCAAGCCACAGCATGCAGGGCATCCAAAAGTGGCCACAGATTCTCTGTCACCAAGTCCAGTCGCTCTGGTTGGAAGGGCTCGGCAAGCCATTGCCGATAGGCTGTCGTCTCCAATACCGCCTGCTTTAAGAACGTGGTGCCATGGAAGTTGGGCGGTTCGGGATAGGTCACCGTTCCCGGATTGGCTTCTGCGTAAGCCACCAATGCTTGGAGGCTATTCGGGGGATGAGTGGTCCGCGCACTGTCATACAGCCACACCAGCTGCGCACGGCCCCACGGCATCTCCAACCCCTCCGTTGGGATCGAAAAATCAAATGCGTTGGCGGGGGCATCAAGGTCCAACCGGGTTGCATTAGGCAACTCACTGACAAAGGGTGAGCCCAAGAGGTTTTCCCGCTTCATACGGGCAAAGTTTTCACCGTTGATCCATAACAGATCCGGCCCCCCGGTCGTTGACTGCCCAGTCAGCCGAGCCGTTTGAATCCCTGTAATGACGGTGGCAATGTCCTCGACTTTGACATGACGAACCGTCATGCCGTATTGCTGCTCGGCTTTTTCCGCCCACCGATCAATGTAAGCATTGATCTGAGGAGAGCCGCCCCAGGCATAAAAATAGACGGTTTGACCTCGCGCTTCGCTTTCAATTTGAGACCAGGGGGTCGCCCATGCATTCAAAGACAGTAGCAGTCCCACCCCGAAGCTCATCCATCGTGTCATGTTTTACTCCTGTTCCGTTTACTTTATGGCATCCATCGCTGAAGCCAGCGCACTAACCGTTTCATCTTTCCTGAATACAATCGCGGGGTATAGACGCTCCCGGCCACCCGCTTACTGATTTCAGATCGTGTGGGATATGGGATACCCAAATTCGCCAGCGCCGATAAGGGCAGCTTTTGCTCCATGGCTAAAATCCAGGGTGCCAATAGCTCTCCCGCGTGTTGCCCTAATATATCCACACTCAAAATATGGCCTTTAGGGTCTGTGACCACCCGAATCTCGCCTTCGGTTCGGCCTTCACAGACCGCTCGATCAAGCTCAGAAAACGGCCATCGATACACACGCTGTTGCGCCAATGAAATGTTTTGATCCCGTTCTGTGTGTGTCAGTCCCGCATGAGCCAACTCAGGATCGGTATAGATCACCCAAGGCGGGGGCCGTGACGAAATCCGGGCCGGCCATCCAAACAAACTTTGTTTTAAGACCACCCCGGCATGGGCCGATGCCACGTGCGTCAGAGCATACCGACCGGCCACATCCCCGATCGCAAACACACCGCGTGCAGTCGTTCGCAATCGGTTATCGGTCACGATGCCTGAGGCGTTGGCCCTGACCCCGGCGGCATCCAGATTCAACCGCTCGATATTGGGCTGTCGGCCAGAGGCTACCAGCACGCGATCGCCAACCACGGCATCGCCATTGGCCAACGTCAGTGTCACCCGACCGTTCGCCTCCCTGCTGACCTCGGTCACCGGCTGCCCAACAAGAAAGCGAACGCCCTCCGCTTCCAGTGACGCTCTGAGACCACTCACTAGCGTAGGCTCATCACGCGCCAGCAATCGGTTGGGTTCAATCACTGTCACCGACGATCCAAGCCGAACATGCGCTTGGGCCATTTCGAAACCAATGGCCCCACCCCCTAAAATGACCAGCTCTGCCGGCCACTCATCCTGTTCAAACAGCGTGTCGGTGGTCCAATAATCAAGGGCTTCTAGTCCCTTAATATCTGGAATTCGCGGTCGAGAACCGGTGGCTATGGCGACACGACGCCCGACTACGGTCAGACCGCCACCCTCCACTGTGCGAGGGCCAACAAACTGCGCTTCAGCAGAAACAACTCGAACACCTAGACCCTCAAATCGGGCGACCGAATCATGTGGCTCAATGGCTTGAATGGCGTTCCGAACGGTGGCCTTCGCTTCGCGATAACGCACCCTGGGATCGGCCGAGTTTTGCCCCCGTCGGGCTTCCGCCAATAACGTCTTCGACGGAATGCAGCCGGAGTTCAAACAATCCCCACCCATCCGATGACCTTCAAACAGCACCACCGTCGCGCCCATTTGTGACGCCACGGCCGCCAGTGACAAGCCGGCGCTGCCACCCCCGATCACACACAAATCACAGCGAACCACACTCATGAAACATCCTTTGTACGCATACGACTCCAAAGAGCAGAGCCGCCGGTGAGCAATGCTAAGGCCAATAGCGGAAGCCACACGTCAGGCTCAGATAACCCCGCTAAATCGGGGGTTTGGCCTTGGCTTAATACCTGATCCAAGCCGACACCCACACCGACATAAACCAAGGTGCCGGGTAAAATACCGACGGCTGTGCACAGCACATAGGATCGAAACGACATCCCTAGCACCGCCGGTACGGCATTCGCCATCCAAAACGGCATCACGGGAAAAAATCGCAAGGTCAGCGCCCAACGCACAGGATTCGCCAAAAATGCCGACCGAACCCGCTCAACCGGGCCAGCCAACCGTTCGGCTGCCCACTGCGCGAGAAAATAGCGCACCACCAAAAAGACCGCGGCCGCTCCGAGCGTGGCGCCCAACCAGATAGGAAGCAGTCCCCACCATCCAAATAATGCGGCGCCTGCCAAGGTCAACCAAAGTGCGATCGGCAGCGACAGGGCAACCGCTACCGCATAAAGGACACAAAAGAGCGCAAGTGCCTCGGCTCGACGTGCCGACACCGCGGCTTTTACCTCGCTGTAATGGGCGGCCCAGTCTGCCCAAGACATCGCATCCTGCACCCAAAGCGCCAGGCCTAATAAAAGAGCCAATAGACCGAGTCCCAGCCATTTTTTCATGTCGACATTTGCTCCAAGGATGCCCCTTAAGGTGTGTCAATCCGATCGCCATCTGCGACTGTTGTCCCAACGCACCCAAGGCTATACTGAGCGCCACAGCAAAGGATTCAACTATGTCCGATATTTTTCCAGTGGGCTTTCCCGTGCGTCGGTTGCGGAGAAATCGCCGAGACGCGTTTTCGAGAGCGCTGACCCGAGAGCATACGCTAACCACGGCACACTTGATTTACCCGATGTTTGTTTTAGAAGGCAGCGGTCTCTCTGAGCCAGTCATTTCAATGCCCGGCGTCGAGCGGCTGTCCATTGACTTGCTGATTCAACGCGCCGAACGTGCGTTTCAGCTGGGCATTCCAGCCGTAGCACTGTTTCCTGTCGTCCGCGAGGGCAAAACCGAAGACGGACGGGAAGCCTATAATCCAGATGGATTGGTGCAACGAGCGGTCCGCGCATTGAAAACCGCCTTGCCAGATCTTGGCGTCATTACCGATGTCGCACTCGACCCCTACACCACGCACGGGCAAGACGGCTTAATTGACGCACAGGGCTATGTGTTAAATGACGAGACCTGTGACGTGCTGGTGCAACAAGCTCTATCACATGCCGAGGCAGGCGCTGACATGGTGGCTCCAAGTGACATGATGGATGGCCGCATCGGGCTCATCCGAGATGCGCTGGAATCTGAAGAACATATCCACACTCGAATCCTCGCCTACAGCGCAAAGTATGCGAGTCATTTCTATGGGCCCTTCCGCGATGCCGTGGAATCCGCAGGCTCTCTGGGTAAAAAAGATAAGCGCACCTACCAAATGGATCCCTGCAACAGCGATGAGGCACTGCACGAAGTCGCCGAAGATCTCTATGAAGGGGCCGACATGGTGATGATCAAGCCCGGACTCCCCTATTTGGATATCGTGCACCGAGTGAAAACCACCTTTAAGGTGCCCGTCTGCGTCTATCAAGTCAGTGGCGAATACGCCATGATCCAAGCCGCCCATCAAAATGGGTGGATCGACGGACGGGCGGTCATGACAGAAAGTTTAGAATCGATGGTGCGAGCCGGGGCCGACTGTATTTTGACGTATGCAGCGATTGAGATCGCTGAAAATCTCACCACTTAATAGATAGAAACACGAACGAGGACAAGCCATGAGCGACCTAATTACCACCCTAACCAATGACAACTTTGATGACGTGATCAAGAACGCCCAAACCCCTGTACTCGTTGATTTCTGGGCCGAGTGGTGCGGCCCTTGCAAGATGATTGCGCCAGTACTTGAAGAGCTTGCTACCGAGTACGCGGGCCGTTTGCAGATTGCAAAACTCAATGTTGACGATCACCGCGAAGCCACCGAGCAATTCAATATCCGCGGCATTCCCACATTGATTTTGTTTAAGAACGGTGAGCCAGAAGCCACCAAAGTGGGCGCGCTGTCTAAGAGCCAATTAGCGGCTTTTCTCGACCAGAGCCTCTAAAACAGTAGACGACCACACCGAAAGCACCTATGCTCTCGGTGTGGATGCACTCCACCACCCCCCTTTTTTTGTAATTCAATCCTAACCCGACTTCTGCCGGCCCGTGCCCGGATGACCAAGAGAACGCATGAACCTTACCGAACTTAAGAAAAAATCAATGCCGCAACTCCTCGAGATTGCGGAGTCCATGGACCTTGAAAACCTCGCCCGCTCTCGCAAACAGGATGTGATCTTCTCCATCTTGAAAGCGCACGCAAAAAGCGGTGAGGACATCTACGGAGACGGCGTACTCGAAATCCTCTCCGATGGATTTGGATTCTTAAGGTCAGCCGATTCAAGTTATCTCGCCGGACCCGATGATATTTATGTCTCGCCGAGTCAGATTCGCCGCTTCAATTTAAGAAAAGGGGATTCGATTGCCGGCAAGATCCGTCCGCCGAAAGACAGCGAACGCTATTTCGCCCTGCTAAAAGTGGACGAAATCAACTTCGATAAGCCAGAAAATGCGAAAAGCAAAATTCTGTTCGAAAACCTGACGCCTCTGTTCCCGCAAGAACGATTGACGATGGAACTGGGTAACGGGTCAACCGAAGACTTGACCGCTCGTATTATTGATTTGTGCTGCCCCATTGGTAAGGGTCAACGCGCGTTGATCGTGTCACCGCCCAAAGCGGGTAAGACACTGATGCTGCAAAATATCGCCAACAGCATCACACGCAATAACCCTGAGTGTTATTTGATTGTGTTGCTAATCGATGAACGCCCTGAAGAAGTGACCGAGATGCAGCGCACTGTGCGCGGCGAAGTCGTGGCTTCCACCTTTGATGAACCGCCTGCACGCCACGTTCAAGTGGCCGAGATGGTGATCGAGAAGGCGAAACGCTTAGTTGAGCACAAGCGGGATGTGATCATCCTGCTGGATTCGATCACCCGACTCGCACGGGCCTACAACACCGTTCAGCCATCCTCAGGGAAGGTATTGACAGGTGGTGTGGATGCGCATGCGCTGGAACGCCCAAAGCGTTTCTTCGGTGCGGCTCGAAACATTGAAGAAGGCGGTTCCTTGTCGATCATTGCAACGGCACTGGTTGATACCGGTTCGAAAATGGACGAGGTCATCTTTGAAGAATTCAAAGGCACAGGTAACAGTGAATTGAACCTCGAGCGCCGTGCTGCAGAGAAGCGCATCTTCCCAGCCATCAACATCCGGAAGTCAGGCACACGCCGTGAAGAATTGCTCACCACCGAAGACGAGTTGCAACGGATGTGGATTCTTCGGAAGTTGCTCGACACGATGGAAGACCTGCAAGCCATCGAGTTCTTGGTGGATCGGATGAAGACGACCACCACCAACGAAGAATTCTTCCAATCGATGAAGAAGCGTTAACGGACCCACTCAAGAAGCCGGTGTTTTAATTGCTCAAGCACCGGCGTCCGGCCGTGACTCTGCTCCAATCGCACCAACAACACCATCGGGTGGTTGGCATCGATCGCAGACGCCCGCTCGATGTGGTGCTTCGCTTCCGCCTCTAATCCTTCACTCAACGCCAACCGGGCTTCAACGACGGCCAAGGCCAAGGACTCTGGATGGGCTTTGGTCAAGGCAGCCAGTTGAGACAGTCGATCCAGTGCCGATTCATCGCCGCTGGTTTCTAATGCCCAAACCCAGTCTTCACGCCACCCTTTCTTCAACGCTTTTATCAAGGGTTTGAAACCCTCCGGCATGGTGGGTTCTGGCAGCGCCTTCGGCACCTTCCGCATCAATTGTTCTGCGGTCTCCAAAAATGTTTGGCTATCGGCCTCGTCACCGGCACGACGCGCGGCCTCTGAGGCCAACAACCAATGAAGTGCGGGCAACGATTCCGAGTCGGCTTGTTGCGACAACACCGTCAGCGCTTTTTCCGGTTGATCGCGTCGGAGCCACAGTGCACCCTCTACCAGACGGCGATCGGCGCGGTGATGGCGGGCGTTCCGCATAGCTCGCCAGGCTCGGAAAGGCATTTGTCCAACCCATCCACCGAGCCCGAGCACGATCCAGGTGGTGACAATCACCACCACCAAAACAGCCAAACCGGTCCACAAAGACATCTCCACCGTGAGCCCGCCATACGCAAGCAACACATACCCGGGGTCTGTTTGAATCCGTTCGCCGAGTGCCAGACCCGCCGCCAATAAGCCGCCCAAAATAACTAAGGCGACAAAAAGTCGGATCCAACGGCTCATGGTGTCTGCTCCGAAGGCCTGCTCGCGTCGGTCAAGCGCATCTGCCTGAACTGTTTCAATGCGCGAAGCCCGGAGGAGGCGTCCGGTAACGAACGCACGATCGATTGCCCTGCGAGGCCTTCAAGGGTTTGTAAAACGCCGAGGCCTGGCCCCTCGACTGTATTGAAATAATGACGCGTTAGCCGCACGGCCGACGCGACCGCTGAGTCGAACAAGGCTTGATCTTCTCGAAGCAACGCGAGCTTTATCTGTTCCAAATTAAGTCGCAATATCTCGCGGGCTCTACCGGCATCGGCGGCATTGACCAAGGGTGCAATGGGCGCTTCGACCTCACGAATGCGAATAAAATCAGCCAAGGGTCCGAGCCAGCCACCTACCGGCTCATTGCGATCCGCCCCAATCACCGGGGCGTCAACCAGCCGCCGAGTGGGCAGCTGCAACCGGTCTAAAAGACTGTCGAGGGCCAAGATTTCGGCCTGCATGCCCATGACATCAACGGTTTCAACGCTGGCCAAGGCTTGCAGATCGGCGGCCAATTTTTCGCGAACTGGCAACAACCGATTGTCTTCCACCTCGCCCAGAACCGCTTGTGCGGACTGCATTAAGGGTCGAGCCACATTCGGATTCCGCTCAACCAACAGCCGCTGGTCGGCTAACTTGAGTAGATATTCCGCTTCAGCTAATAAGGACTCCGACCGAGTGTCCACGGTGGCTTTAGCGCGCTGATCCGCCAACGATTCCATCCGCTCAATGACCTGACGGGTGTCAGACCGCGCGGCCGATAATTCAGAGGTCAATCGGGCCACTTCAGATTGCAAAGCGCGCAGATCACTGACCGTCACTGTCTGTTTTTGCAGCGCTTGTTCGGTTTGTGCCAATCGTGCTGTTAGAGCCGCTTGATCCGATCGAACCACACTCAACTCCTGCCAGCCCAACCAGCCAAGACCGCCTATCCCACCGATTGCGATGAGAAACAGCGTCAGGGTAAACCATTGCACACGCGCCGAGGCCTCTTCGACGATCGCCTCCTCAAGTACCTCATCGACAGGCTCTGGGGCCTCGACCGTCACTGACTCAACCGCATCTTCGGCGGCGGACTGTTCAGGCTTCGTCTTTGACACAGGGCTCTCCTCGCAACGCATTTTGCACAGCGTCCGGTGCAGGCGTCAGAATACGATAATACCGACTTCCAGTCGGAAGAAGCATCTCGGCACGGTCGCTGGTGACGAAATGCACTCTTTGACTCCACCAGGGTGCATGTGTCTCAGCCCACATTTGCGCCACCTCGAGCAAATGGGCGGAACCGTGGACCCAAAAAGGGGCGGTCACAGCGGCGTCTGATAACTCAGGCGGCTTCGGCACCACGCGATACAAATCCAAGAAATCCAAGGCGCAGCCGACCGTGTCAGTGAGCGCTTCAAATTGACGTCCCGAGCCCGCCCCGGTCGCCACCAAACACCGATGAAACGTGCCATCCGCTGCCATCTGCGCCATCAGGGAAGCCGATCCAGGCGCATCCGCCACCCGAACCGGTGGTGCCTCTGGGGGCACTTGGGCTGCGGTGGCCTCGCCCACACACCAAAGCGTCAGGCCAACGGGCCACTGCGGCCAGCGACGTTCAATCGCGGCCACAAACCGATGGGCCGCCTCAGGAGAGGTAATCACGACAGCATCGTATCGATCCAACTCGACGATGCCCGGATCCAAGTCCACCGGTAGGGCTTCCACCGCCACAAACGACACCGGAATGGTTTCAAATCCTTGAGCATTAAATGCCTCGACGGCGCTTGGCAGTGCCGAAGGCAACCGGTTCAAACACAGGCGAGGCCGTGGCGTCATAGTCCGGCAGCAGCCAGCAATTCTCGAGCACCTTGAGCGATCAGTTGGTCACCCACCGACACACCCAACGCATCCGGCGCCTCCACCGGGCCTCGACCTTCTGCGCGCAGCAGCGTGCCGCAATCGGGTGAACCAACCAGCGCACGGAGCCATAACGTGTCGCCCTCACGGACCGCATAGGCCGCAATAGGCACCTGACAGCCGCCGTTCAGGTGCCGATTCAGTGCGCGCTCGGCCAACCCAACCGCTTCACCGTCTTCATCCGCCAAACAGGCCACCAGTGCACGCGTGTGTGCGTCATCACTTCGAATCTCAATGCCTAAAATGCCCTGACCACAAGCCGGCAAGATCGCGTCAGGCTCGGTATCAAATGCGATCCGATCTGCCATCTCTAAGCGTCTGAGGCCCGCACTGGCCAGAACCAACCCATCAAATTCTCCACGATCAAGCTTGGCCAACCGAGTGCCTAAATTGCCTCGAATCGGCGACAACTTTAGGTCCGGACGCAGGGCGCGAATCTGGGCCATACGGCGGAGACTTGAGGTACCCAAGTGAGCGCCTTCGGGAATGTCTGCCATGGATGTCCAGGGCGTTGTACCGGCTGGGCACACCACCGCATCAGCGGGTGTTTCACGGGCTGTGAGGCAACACAATTCCAGCCCCTCTGGCAGGGTCATGGGCACATCTTTTAACGAATGCACGGCCAGATCGGCCCGTCCGTCGTAGAGTGCGGTTTCCAATTCTTTGACGAAAACGCCCTTGCCGCCGATCTTGGTCAATGACACGTCCAAGCGTTCATCGCCTTGGGTGGTCATTTCCAACAGGGAGACTTCAAGGCCCGGGTGGGCTTTTTGCAGGCGATCTCGGACGTGATACGCCTGCCAAAGTGCCAACGGACTCTTCCGGGTCGCGATGGTAAGTGTGTTTTGCATATGTGGTCCTTCCTTTGACCCAGTATACTGACATGATGCACAAGGAGTCTCTATGAGTCAGGAAACCCCCAAGGCGCTCTGGGGCGGTCGCTTTTCGGAATCTACCGATGCGTTCGTTCAGGCGTTCACCGCTTCAGTCACCTTCGATCAACGCATGGCCTTTGAGGATATTCAAGGCTCGATTGCCCATGCGACCATGTTGGCCCATCAGGGCATTCTCACAGCCGAAGAGGCGGACACCATCCTTGAGGGTCTCCGCACCATCGAGCAAGAAATCAAAGACAATCGATTTGAATGGTCGGTGGCCCGTGAAGATGTGCACATGAACATCGAGTCACGCCTGATCGACCTGATTGGGGACACCGGGAAAAAACTGCACACCGGACGCTCACGGAATGACCAAGTCGCTACAGACATCCGCTTGTGGCTTCGGGGCGTAATCGATCAGGCGCTCGGTGAACTCACTCGATTGCAACACGCGCTGATTGATCTCGCGCGTCGTGAGTCCGACACCATCATGCCCGGATTCACGCACCTCCAAGCAGCGCAACCGGTCACATTCGGACACCACATGTTGGCGTGGAATGAAATGCTAGAGCGCGATTACGGCCGTCTGCTCGATTGTCGAGCACGACTAAACCAGTGCCCACTCGGCGCCGCGGCACTTGCTGGCACCAGCTACCCCATTGATCGGATGCAAACCGCTGAACTTCTCGGATTCAGCCGACCCACAGAGAACAGTTTGGATTCGGTGTCCGATCGGGATTTCGCGATCGAATTCACGGCAGCCGCCAGTGTACTGATGATGCATTTGTCTCGCTTTTCTGAAGAGCTAATCAACTGGAACTCCACCGCCTGGCAGTTTGTCGATCTGCCAGATAAGTTCTGCACCGGTTCATCCATCATGCCGCAGAAGAAAAACCCCGATGTGCCTGAATTAGTGCGCGGGAAATCCGGGCGTGTCTTTGGGCACTTGATCTCGCTACTCACCTTGATGAAAGCGCAGCCGCTCGCCTACAACAAAGACAATCAGGAAGACAAAGAGCCGATCTTTGACACGGCCGATACCGTACTCCACTCGTTGCGAGCGTTCGCCGACATGATGCCTGCGTTGGAAGTGAATCGAGACCGACTCAAAGCAGCCGCCATTAACGGCTTTTCAACCGCCACCGATCTCGCCGATTATTTGGTGCGTCGAGGTCTGCCGTTCCGAGATGCGCATGAGGTGGTGGGCAAAGCAGTGGCTTTAGGCGTTGCTTCATCTCGCGATCTGTCTGAAATGTCACTCGATGAACTGCAAGCATTCAGTCCCCTAATCGAAGACGACGTATTTAGCGTATTAACCGTTGAAGGGTCCGTAAACGCACGCGATCACGTCGGGGGCACAGCACCGGCGCAGGTAAAAGCCGCAGCGGATCGTGCAGAGGCTCGATTAATGGCCCGAACGGCCTAACCCCAAGCGCTCAATCAGTGCGGCGGCCTGTGCAGCCGTCGCGCCTTGATGGGCCAACACCCACTGCTTGGCCGCCTCACCCTGACTCGAGCCGTGTTGAATCGACCGTTGGATCGTGGCCGTGAGCGATTCGAGGGGACTCGACACCAGACCGCCAGCTGCGGCTAGGCCATCCACGATCGCTGAAAAATTAAATACCCAAGGCCCGGCAACCAACGGCTTGCCGAGAATGGCTGGCTCAATCGGGTTCTGACCGCCATGGGGCACCCACGTACCACCAATCAACACCACCTCCGACGCACTTAAGTAAGTGCCCATATCCCCAAAGGTATCGCCTATCACCACCTGCGCATCGCCCAAAGGCGAGGTGTCAGAAAATAAAGCCACCTTTCGACCCTGTGATTCGGCAACTCGTGCCACCTCCTGAGCGCGGACCGGGTGCCTGGGGACGAACAATACCGGCCACGAGGAATCGAGATGTGAGAGCACCTGAGCTTCTTCGTCAGGGTGCGAACTCATCAGACAAATCAGCGGCCGGCTCCCCTTCCATGAGACCAATCGGTTGAGCTCGTCTGGGTTTGCCACCGGCGGGCTTTGGTCCAACTTAATCGATCCAGTGATCAGGATGCGACCTCGGGGGACACCCAGCGCCTCTGCGCGCTCACCATCCGATTTACTTTGCATCAAGGACAGAGTCAGACCCTGCCACATAGGCTCCGCAACCTGGCGAATACGTTGGTATCGCGTCAAAGCACGCTCGCTTAACCGTCCATTGGCCAAGCACACAGGAATGCCTGCTTGGTGACAGGCGGCTATTAAGTTGGGCCAAAGTTCTGTTTCGATAAGCACCACTGCCGACGGCTGTGTTTGCACCAACCACCCTGACCATACCCAGGGAAGATCCCAAGGAAATACGGCAACGGCGCGGTCTTGCCTTTCAAACTCATTGAGACCCGCCGGTGTGGTCGCAGTAAACCAAATCGGCTGCTCGATGCCCTGTGCTATCAGCTCATCAGCCAGTGCCATAGCCACTTTGGCTTCACCTAAACTGCATGCATGAATCCAAATCCCACCGACAGGCATCTTCGGGCCATGCAAACCGATTCGATCGCCGACACGAGCCCGTTGACCCTGACGTCGATACTTCGTCATCACATGTCCGATGAGCAGAGGTAGACTCAGTGTGAGCCCGATGGAATACAGATGTCGCCACATGGGTTAGATGCTAGCATGTCTGGATGAAAATCATTGTCGGCGGTGGCATATCTGGGCTTTGGCTGGCAGCCGAATTAAAGGCCCGACACATCCCTTTTGTCTTGCTCGAACGCGGCAAGCTCGGGGCGGGGCAAACCCTCGCCAGCCAAGGCATGATTCATGGTGGAACAAAATACGCCCTCGATGGGCTTCTGACACCGGCTGCGGCCGCCATCGGCCAAATGCCGACACGCTGGCGGGAAGCCCTTGCGGGCCGCGGATCTGTCAATCTCTCTCAGGTTGAGACCGAACGAGACGATCAACTGCTTTGGTCGGTGGACTCAGTGGCGACCCGATTGGTGGGATTTTTTGCATCCAAAGCCATGCGCTCTCGGATGCAGCGCATCGAACCTCGCGATGAAGCCGCCTTTGCCGAAGGATTTTCCGGGCACCTGTATCGACTGTCCGAGCCCGTGCTCAAACTCGATACGCTCATGCCTGCATTTATCGAACAGCTTGATGGTCACTTAGTCCACGCACACGTCCACCGACTGCTTCGTGACTCTCAGGGAAAAGTCACGGGGGTCGAGAGCGATCAGGGATCCATACAGGGTGAAGTCATCGTGTGTGCAGGCGAAGGCACCGAGGCACTACTGAACGCATCCGATTTCTCTGAGCCGGCTATGCAGCGCCGACCGCTGGCGATGTCAGTGGTGCAACTGGCCACCCCAATCCCTAAGGTATTTGGGCATCAGCTCGGTGTCGGAAATAAGCCAAAACTGACGGTCTCAACGCACCAGGTGGATGATGTGCAAAGTTTGTACCTGGGCGGCCAATTGGCCGAAGACGGTGTTTATCGGTCTGATGCTGACCACATCGAAGCGACACACAGTGCACTCCGCGAGGGGCTTGGTTGGCTCACGCCAGAACCGACGCGAATCGACGTGTTCCGAATCAATCGGGCAGAGCCGGCCACCGGTCAAGGCAGCCGACCCGATCATGCGTTTGTGACACGCCTTGAAGGCGCCTGGGTGGCTTGGCCCACCAAGCTGGCCCTAGCACCCGCATTGGCCGATGAGATTGTCCCGCATTTGTCTGATGACTCGAACACCACTCATTTGGCATGGCCTAAAGCCCAAGTTGGAGGCTACCCGTGGGCGTTGGCTTAAGAGCGCTAGGTACCCGCGGCTTGCAGTTAAGCCGCATTGGTCTCGGCACGGTAAAGCTCGGTCGTAACACCGACGTGAAGTATCCGACCGCCTTTGCTCTGCCGTCTGACGCTGAAGCCATTGCACTGCTGACACTCGCCGCCAAATTGGGCATAAATTATCTCGATACCGCACCCGCCTATGGTCAGGCTGAAGCACGACTTGGCGAGTTATTACCTGAGGTACCGGGATCCTTCCAGATCGTTACCAAAGTCGGTGAGTTCTACGACCCAAGCCAAGGCAGCCATTACGACTTTTCAGACCGGGCGATCGAGTCGAGTATTGAACAGAGTCTCCGACGCTTAAAGCGCGATCAATTGGATGTGGTGTTACTGCATTCGGATGGGAACGATTGTCACCACCTTAATCAAGGGGCACTTAAACGCCTCAACGCATTAAAAAACCAGGGTCTGATTTCCGCAGTCGGACTCTCCGGGAAAACACTGGAAGGTGGACGACAAGCCCTGGCCGAAGGGGCCGATGTGCTGATGGTGACGCTGAACCCTGACCACTCTGAAGAATGGCCCTTGGTAGACGAGGCCATGGCAGCCGGCGCCGGCATTTTGGTAAAAAAAGCACTCGGCAGCGGACACCTCACCCAATCCATCGACGCGATATTCGCAAACTTATTTTCACATCCGGGTGTAACCTCCGCGGTCATCGGCACCCTGAATCCTGATCATTTGAGGCATAATTGCCACGCCTTGCCGACAGAGAAGTAATATGAGCCTACAGATTATCGAGTCCACCATCGCCGCCAGTATTGCAACCAAGCAGCAACTTTTAGCTGATACGCCTCGCTTGGACGCCCTAGCCACCGTCGCCTCTCATGTCAGCAAATCGCTAAAGTCTGGCGGCAAAGTCATGCTCTGCGGGAACGGGGGCTCAGCAGCCGACAGCCAACACATCGCCGCCGAACTGATTGGACGGTTCGAAAAAGAGCGGGCGTCGATGGCAGCGCTGGCACTGACCACAGACACCTCGGCACTGACCGCGATCGGAAATGACTACGGCTATGACCAGGTGTTTTCGCGGCAAGTCGAGGGCATCGGACAGCCCGGTGATGTATTGATCGGTATTTCAACCAGCGGCAATTCTGCCAACGTGGTTAAAGCGATGGAGGCGGCTGCTCACAAAAACATCACCACGGTAGCCTTGGTAGGAGATAAGCCCGGCGGCGCGATGCAAGCGATTGCTGACTATGTGCTCGCCGCACCTTCAACCAATACAGCACGCATCCAGGAATGCCACATCCTCATGATGCATATTTTGTGTCAATTGGTTGAGCTTGAGTCCGACTGACGGATCTTAGCGATCAGGTGGGTGGTCGAGAGATTGGCCACCTCGCCTAGCACCCGCACTTCGCCGCCATAGGCCAATACCGTTTCAAAACCCACCACTTCTTCGATGGATTTGTAATCCCCGCCTTTGGCCAAGATGTCGGGCTTTAGCGCCGAAATCAAAGACACCGGGGTGTCTTCTGAAAATCCAATCACAGCATCCACTGCACCCAAACTGGCCAATACTTGAAGCCGCCGCTCTAAACTATTCAACGGCCGCTCATCACCCTTCAACCGCCTCACCGAGGCATCGTCGTTGACGGCCACCACTAAGCGATCGCCCAAGGAGGCAGCCTCTTTCAGATAGCTGACATGGCCGGCATGAAGAATGTCGAAACAGCCATTAGTCATGACCACGCGCTCACCGCGCGCCTGTGCAGCGGCCACCCAGGCGGCTAGGTCCGTGACCGATGCAAACACGCCTGAATCCGTCGTGGTTTCTGACAACTCCCGCGCACTGACACTCGCAGTACCCAGCTTACTGACCACAATGCCCGCAGCACGATTGGCCAAAGCCACTGACTCAGGAAGCGATAAACCACCGCCCAATCCTGCGGCAAGCGTGGCCACGACGGTGTCGCCGGCCCCAGTCACATCAGCGACTTCACGTGCCGTGGCTGCAAAATGATGGACCGACCCGTCCGCCATCACCAAGGTCATGCCCTGTTCAGAGCGGGTGATTAAGAGTGCTTGCCAATCAAATTTCGAAACCAACGCCTGCGCCTTTTCGACCAACGCCTGCTCGTGACTCCAAGGACCGGCCACCAATTCGAATTCAGCCCGATTCGGGGTGACCACCGTCGCGCCTCTGTATTTTTCAAAATCATGCCCTTTGGGATCTACAATCACCGGGATGGATTCTGACTGCGCCTTCTTGATCCATGCAGCTGGGTCTAGGCTGCCCTTGGCATAGTCACTTAATACCAGTGCCTGGCATCCAGAGAGATCAGCATTGTCGACCAATTGACGGGCATGCTCTGGCTGAAAACCATGCTCGAAGTCCAACCGGATCATTTGGTGGGCTTGGCTTAACACACGAAGCTTGGTGATGGTCCGCTCTGCCACGGGCAACAACCGACTCTCCACGCCATGATTGGCCAACGTCTGTTGCAACACATCACCGTCTGAGTCCTTCCCGACCAAACCGGATAACGCCACAGAAGCGCCAAGCGCCGAGAGGTTTAAGGCCACGTTGGCTGCGCCGCCCGGACGAACCTCATCGAGTGTCACCTTCACCACCGGCACAGGCGCCTCTGGAGAAATACGCCCAGCATCGCCATGCCAGTATCGATCAAGCATCACATCACCCACGACAAAGACGCGGGCGTCAGAAAAACGATTGGTCACGGGTAGTCTCTCTGTGGATCTGAAGCTTGCTATAGTAGCGAGCTTATGCAGCGAACCCAACTTCAGAGCAATCGGTAATGTCTTTTGTGCCCCTAGGGCTTTTGTTTCTTCGCGTCTTAGCCGCACTGCCAACCACGGTGTCTCTATCCATTGGGCGCCTGATTGGGCGCGTGCTGTATCGCGTTGCGCGTTCACGACGCTTAGTGTGTGAACGAAACATCAGCGTTTGTTTTCCAACACTGTCTCAAGATGCACAAAATGGACGGGTCCGAGCCTGTTTTATCGAAAGCGGTATTGGCTTGGTGGAGACCGCTTGGGCATGGCATCGACCGATGAATTTTGTGGACACGCGCATGCAGGTTTCCGGGATCGAGCATTTACAAGGCGCACTCAGCGAGGGGCGAGGCGTCCTGCTGTTGTGCCCTCATTACAGCATGCTAGATCTGGTCGCACCCTTGGTTCACCAAGCCATAGGGCGATTTACCATCACCTATCGACCCAATGACAATGCCCGTTTTAATGAAGCCGTAGTAGCCGGCCGAAGCCGATATGCGGACTTGGTAGATGTCCGCGCCATTCGAGAAATGGCAAGGCATTTAAAAGACGGCCGCGTGGTTTGGTTTGGGCCAGATCAAGATATGGGACCCCGCGGGTCAGTCTTTGCCCCGTTTTTCGGCCGCCTCGCATCCACTGTGACGACGCCCGCTCGATTGACCCGCATGTCAGGCGCGACCCCAGTCTTTCTCGACTTACACCGCGATGGCGACACCTATTGGGTCACCTTTAAACCCCTGTCTCCTGAGTACCCAAGAGACGATGAAATCGCCAATGCCACTGAACTCAATCGACTGATCGAGGAGGCCTTAAGAGCGCAGCCGGCGCAATATATGTGGATGCATAAACGGTTTAAAACGAATCCCGACCTTACCCGCCAGACGCTGTATCAAGCGCACCAATCCAATTGATAACCTCATCCACAGACAGGTCGGATAGCGCCTGAGTCGGACTTTTCAGGACATCCGACTGGGTGCCGCGCGGGCCGACCAATCCCGGTGCGGTCGGGCCATACAATGCCAAGAGCGGAACGCCCAAAGCATCGGCCACGTGAGCCAATCCCGTATCCACGGCCACCACGGCTCGGGCACCGGCCATCTTCACCGCGACCTCGGTCAGACTCAGCCCGTTCGCAATCGAAACCGACGCATTATTCTCTGCTAAAGGCGTCAGTGCGTGGGCTTCAGCCTCAGAGCCTGCCGGCAGAAGAATCTCATCAAACAGGGAGCCAACCGCCTCAATCACCTGCTGCCACGCATCCAACGTCCACATCTTTTGTAGACGACTGGCTTGGGTCACCAAGACCAATCGATTGCAGGTGTCGACCGAACAGCCCAAATCCACTGACGTATCGGGCTCAGTATCGGGCATCGGGTAACCCAAAGACTCGGCAAATAAATGACGCGTCCGAGTCACTGCATGCATCGCCTTTGGTACCCGATGACGGTGTTTATACGCTAAGGCTGAAAGCGCCTCTCGGGCCGACCCAAACCCGAACCCATGGCGGGGACCTCGGCTGAAGCGCGTGATCAAAAATGCACTTTTCATCAACCCCTGAGCATCAATGACCGCGTCGTAGGCATGCGCACTGACTGCCGCCTTATACCCCATGAAATCCCGCGAAAATAACAGGCGATGGATCTTGCCGCGCCACTGCCTCAGCGGAATGGCCAAGACATCATTAACCGCCGGATGCCAATGTGGAATCTCGGAAAATGCCGGCTCACAAACCCAGTCAAACCGAATATCTGGGATGGCTTGGAGCGCATCGGTTAAGGCAGGCAGGGTATGCACTAAATCACCCATGGAGGAAGTTTTCACGACAAGTACCCGCATCACCCCTCCGTCTGAAGCCAAGGCCTGAGCGCAGCCCACACCGACTCAACCGCGAGCTCAGACAAACAGGCTTGGTGCCGCAAAGGACACACGCGCTGAAAACACGGATGACAATCCACAGGATGCGTCAAGACGGTCGCATGATCAGACAAGGGTGGCGTGTGCAAAGCCGATGACGGGCCAAATAAAGCAACCAGAGGCCGACCGGTGGCCGCCGCCACATGCATCAGCCCCGAATCATTCGAAACACAGACTCGAGCGCAAGCCAACAGATCAATGGCGTCAGTCAACGCAGTCTGGCCCGCTAAGTTTACCCAGCTTCTCGCCTCGCCAATCGGTTGCTGATTCACAATCCAATCGCAGGCAGGGCGGTCTTTGTCAGAGCCGAGTAACATGACCTGCCAACCGGCTTCAACGAGCTTCGCGCCCAAGGCGGCAAATTGCGCCAAAGGCCATTGCTTGGCAGGGCCGAATTCAGCCCCTGGGCAGAGGGCAACGACCCGAGAAGGGTTAAGCTGAAAGCGCGACATCAGCAACTGCTGATTCGACAGGTCCACCTCAAGGACCGGGTTCGGTCGGGGTGAAGGCAGTTGATCGGCAGAGGTTATCGATCGGTCGAAGCCAAGTACCCGATATCGATCGACCATCATTGGAAACTGCTCGGCCTTTAACGCACGCAGATCGGTTAACAACCCATATCTGTGTTCTCCGCGCCAACCGACGCGTCTAGTCACTCCAGCCATGGCAGGGATCAGTGCGCTTTTTAACGAGTTCGGCAACACATAGGCGGTGTGATATCCACGGCGAGCCAGCCGACGGGCCATCTTCCAGCGACCCGCCAATTCCAATCTTCCGCGCGCAAAGGGCAAACATTCGGTGTCCCGAATTTCTGGCATGCGTTTGGCAATGGCCAAACTCCAGGCCGGTGCCAGCATATCAATGGGGTCATCCGGGTCGGCGGCCTTGATCTGAGCGATCAGGCTGTGGGCCATGATCATATCGCCGACCCAGTTTGGGCCGACCACCAAGGTCGGCATGAATTACCCCTTAACCAAGGTCACCCAGTCACTGTGGCGCTCGACGCGACCGTGTACGAGATCGAAATAGTCTGCTTGCAGGCGCTCGGTTATCGGGCCGCGCGAGCCCGCGCCAATAGGTCTAGAATCCAGTTCACGAATCGGAGTCACTTCGGCCGCGGTGCCGGTGAAGAAGGCCTCATCGGCGATCAACACCTCATCGCGGGTGATCCGCTTTTCGACCACGTCGATGCCATGCTCTTTGGCGAGGGTAAAGATCGTCTTACGGGTGATCCCATCCAGACAGCTCGTCAGCTCGGGGGTGTAAATCACACCATCACGGACGATGAAGACATTCTCACCAGACCCCTCTGCCACATACCCTTCAGGGTCGAGCAACAAGGCTTCATCAGCCCCGGCTGTGAGCGCTTCTTGAAGCGCCAACATGGAGTTCATGTAGTTGCCATTGGCTTTCGCCTTGGTCATGGTGATGTTGACGTGATGACGCGTATAACTCGACGTTCTTACTTTGATACCGCGCTGCATATTCTCTTCGCCCATGTATGAGCCCCACGCCCAGGCGGCCACAATCACGTGCGTTTTCAACGAATCGGCACGAAGACCCATGCCCTCAGATCCATAAAAGCACATCGGACGCAAATAGGCATGATCGAGATTATTTGCGGCAACCGCCGCTTTTTGTGCCTCGTCGATTTCATCCCTCGAGAACGGAATGTCCATGCCTAAGATCTTGGCGGAATCAAACAACCGGCGAGTGTGATCTTGGAGTCGGAAAATTGCGGCGCCTTTATCCGTTTGATACGCCCGCACACCCTCAAAACAGCCAAGGCCATAGTGCAGGGTGTGGGTCAAAACGTGGGTTTGGCATTCACGCCATGGGCGCAGCTCCCCGTCAAACCAAATCAATCCATCTCGGTCGGCAAAATTTGGGCGCATCGTCACATCCAATCATTAAGAAACAGTCATCCACTGCGCCCAAAGCCTTGTGACCTCGGCTCGCTCGTCACTGACCAAAGCATCGTCGATGCGACCGGGACGGCCTGCAAGGATGGCTTCATGATTCAGCGCACGGTAGCGAACATAGGCTGCTTTAAGCGCCTCCGCCTCGTTTACAGCGATGCATCCGGCGTCGGCTAGGCCGTCGAGCTGTCGAACATTATCGGTATAGTGCGCAAGCTCGGGATGCATCTCTGCAGACGCAAGAATTCGATATTGCACCATAAATTCAATATCGACGATACCTCCTTGATCGTGCTTTAAGTCAAAGCCACTCTCACCGGCAGGAGACGCCAGATGCTCACGCATCTTTTCCCGCATCGCCACCACATCGGCCAGAAGCTGCTTCGGATCACGGGTCTGCCTCAGAATATCCGATCTCAGCGTCATCAAGGATTCGGCCAGTTGCGTATCTCCCGCGACCGCACGCGCGCGCACAAAGGCCTGTAACTCCCAAGTCCATGCCGACTCATCCAAATACTTTTTCAGTGCATCAATGCCGACCACCATCAGCCCGGACCGACCTGAAGGCCTGAGTCGCGTGTCGATTTCATACAGCTTGCCAAACCGAGTGGTTGTCTCCAGCAACGCAATCACGCGACGCACCACTCGATTGACAAACACACTGCCCTCAATCGATTGAAGCCCGTCGGTCATCGCTTCAGGCTCGACGGCATGCACGAACACCAGATCCAAATCGGAGCCGTAACTCATCTCCAAGCCACCGAGTTTGCCATAGCCCAACACAGCCAAACCCATCCCCTCGCTGGCGCCTAGTTGTGACTGAGGCGCGCCGTGTCGATTCACGCTTTCTCGATACGCATAGCTCAACACTTCGGTCACCACCGCTTCGGCGATCCAGGTCAATTGATCCGACACCTTCATGAGTGGGATTTCGCCGCGCACCTCACAGACCGCCACGCGAAACGCCATACCCCGAGCAAACTGGACCAGAGTTTCTGTCAGCCGCTCTGTGTCATCTGGGTCGATCCGCTGAAGTCGTACGGTCAACTCTTGCCCTATGGCTTCGCGAGACAACACCGCCTCCTCCGGCCGAAGCGTTAGCAGCTCATCCAATAGAGCGGGCATTTCGAGCAACCGATCGGTGATCCAGCTCGAACGATTTAAGACATCCAACAGCATGGCGCGTGTGTTTGGATTCTCAGACAACAACGCCAAATAGGCACTGCGCCGCACGCAGCTGCCCACAAAGCGCAGCATACGCTCGGTCACCAAGGTCGGATAGCCCGACAACTCCGGTGCCAATTGCCCGAGTAACTTCACCAGTCGACCGCGCGCTACGGGCTCTAAACGCTCACAGGCTGGATCATCTCTCAACTCAGAAATCGCCTCTGCAACCGCCTCGGAGACCGGTGTTTGATTGTCAGCTTCCGCCTCATCCACTCGCATAAAACTTGAAAAGGCCGCATGCACGCGATCGGTCACAGCGTCCCGCTCGTTGTGGAAGGCATCCACAGACTCAAAACCCATGATCGCCGCCAGGCTCGAACAATCACTCGGGAGCGCCTGGGTCTGTTGGTCGTCCATGGCTTGAATCAGATGTTCGACATGCCGAAGCCATCGATAATCCTGTTCTAAAGTACGCCCCTCCTCTTCTGGAAAGACACCGGCCTCAATCAAGGCGGGCAAAGCGTGCAAGAAGCCTGTCACCTGAAGCGATGGGATTTGTCCGCCGCGCAATAGCTGCATGGCTTGCACAATGAATTCTGCCTCGCGAATACCGCCACGGCCGACTTTGACATTGGTTTCTTTGCCAGCCCGTCGCACCTCGGCCTCGATTTTGGCTTTCAAGTCGCGGATGGACTCGAACACCCCAAAATCTAGGTATTTTCGGTACATAAAAGGCCGCAGCGCGTTGAGTAACGACTGACCTAATTCCAAGTCACCGGCAACAGGCCGGGCTTTCAACAGTGCGAAGCGCTCCCACTCGCGACCGTGAACCTCGTAATACTCTTCACAGGCGGCCACCGGAATGGCCAAACGACCGGCCGACCCCCAGGGTCGCAATCGCTGATCAACACGCGCAACGAATCCGTCCGCGGTGTGCTGATCTAAAGATTTGGCCATGGCTTGGGTCAGCTTGGTGAAGAACTCACCGTGGTCACGCACTCGAGGGCCTGCCGTTTCACCGTCGGTGGCATAGACGCAGAAGATATCGATATCCGAGGATAAATTGAGCTCTCGACCGCCTAACTTACCCATGCCCAATACGACAAATCGTGGGTCGCCAGGTGCACCAAACGCGTGCTCCAACAACGGCCAATGGTGGTCTAGGCTGGCCTGCAATGCAGCCTCAGCCATCACCGTGGTCACTCGCACCGTATCCTCAAGCCGGTCAATGCCTGAGAGCAGGCGATAAATCATCCCCGCCTGAGTCCGCTGTCTCAGCCACCGCGCTTCTCGATCAAACACATCGGTCGGTGCGGAAGACAGTTGGGCCCATTCCGATCGAATCGTCTCGTCGTCTGGCGCTCGCGCGCCCACTCCCTGCAACCAGGTCGCGTCAGGATCTTTAGTTTCCACAAACCGACGAAGAAACGCCGAATACTCCATCGGTGTCATGCGTCTCCCTCCAATGACCTTAACAGCATCCATCGTCCCAATCCGGGCGGTAACTGCCCTTGGGAGAGCAGCGGTTCAAACCGTGCGACGACCGCTTCTGGCGCACAATGAGCCAGAGCGCGTATGGCTTCATCAGGGGATGGGCCCGCCAGCGGATCCAGCATGCGACTCATCCGATACAACCAGCCAGTCTTGGTGGTTGGATCGTCATCGGCTGCTGGGTGAGCGTGCCTTAGCAATCGCTCCCCGCGTTCGGCTTTACTGATCACCCCCATAAAACACGGCAGTCGATCGGCGATCTCAAGCCCAAGCTCAATCAAATCTGAGACCGAACCGGCCAAGGACTCAATCTCAATTTCAGAGACCGGACTCTGCGCCGCTTTTGTGCGAACCTCACCGATATCCAAAGACACCATGGCATCACAGGCACCCCACTGCACTCGCCAATCGGTCCGTCGGAGCGTGTTTTCAAACGCTACCTTCAGTCGGTCAGTCTGCACCAGGTCATGCACTAAATTCGGCAAAGGCAACTGCATCAGTTGATCTCTATCCAACTCGGGTGCCGTGACCGGCAAATTCCATTCCTTACGACGCGTTAACCCACCCTCATCAGGCTCCCGAATCTTCACCGTCATTTCGTGGGCGCTCTCCACCGAGCGAGTCCGTATGGCTACCCCGCTGGCATGTAAAAGCCCATCGGTCGTGTCAAAATAGCGGTTGGCCAAGGTGCGTGTGTGCAGACAATGTGCCGACGACGGAAGCACGGCGTGCACCTCATCGATCTCAACATCCCGAACAGCAAATTTCAGTTCAATTTCAATCGCGTCTGGAGTTGATTCAGGATTCATCGCATTATTTCTCTAAATAGGAGACCAAATTATTCAAACCGAGCCCTTAGTCGCCTGGCTCCGTGAAGCCGGCCCATACATCGAGCACTTTCGTGGCAAGACCTTCGTGGTGCTTTTGTCCGATGCCGATCGCTCCGAGGTGACACTCAGTCGCTTGGCAGAGGACTTGGCCTTGCTGAACGCGTTAGGGGTCCGGTTGGTGTTGATCCAAAGCACCCGAAAAGCCATTGATGCATACATTCAAGAGACCGGTCAACACAGCGCCTATCATGGCCCACGTCGCATCACAGATGAATCATTATTGGACACAATCAGTGACCTCGCGGGACGTTATCGTTTGGAGTTTAGAGGACTCTTTGTTCGGGCCGAACACCGAAATCGAGGCAAGACGCCACTGATCTCTGGGAGTTTTGTGACCGCTAAACCGCTGGGCGTGCATGAGGGGGTGGACCACAAACTGACCGGCTCTGTTCGCCGGGTCGATGCCGAAGCCATTCAGGATCAGCTGAACCTGGGGGCCGTTGTCTATCTCGATCATCTCGCCCATTCACCGGCCGGCCAGCTATACAATTTAGCCAGTGAAGAAGTCGCAACTGAGGCCGCCATCGCATTGCATGCGGACAAGTTGATTCTGATGGGAGAGACCGCGACCTGCATCGATTCAGACGGACAAGCAATCTCCGAATTGGCCCTGCCGAGACTGTCCGCCGTCGTGTCACTTCAAACCGAAGAGATGCAACGTCGCCTGCATGCAGCGGAGCGCGCCATTCGGGGTGGCGTACCACGGGCCCACGCGCTCGACGCGTCGTCGGACGGAGCCATTCTGACGGAATTGATGACCACCTCAGGCACCGGCACGCTAATTACCGCACAACCGGTTGCCACTGTGCGCCAGGCTCGATTTGATGATCTCGCCGGACTCTTACATCTACTCGCCCCTTTGGAAGCAGTCGGTGCTTTGGTTCATCGGTCGCGGGAAAAACTCGAGGCCGAAATCGATCACTTCAGCGTCTGCGAGCAAGACGGACGGATCTTGGGTTCATCGGCTTTATACCCCCTCGATCAAGGGGTAGCTGAATTGGCTGCCTTGGCCGTCGACCCGGATAAGTCCCACCAGTCGATCGGCTCGAGACTGCTTCAGCACATTGAAGCGCAGGCAAAAGAGCAAGGCATCCATACCCTATTTGTGCTGACGACACTCGCCTCCGATTGGTTTAAAGAGCGCGGGTTCATTCAGGTCACTGTGGACGAACTGCCCTCGAATCGGCAGGCGTTATACAATTACCAGCGAAACTCGCTCATCTTAAAAAAACAGATATAGGAAAACCCAAATGACCGATTCTCGACGCAAGCATTCCGCTGTCATTGTGGACGGACTGAAGCAAACCCCGTCTCGAGCCATGTTGCGTGCAGTGGGCTTTGAAGACGGTGACTTCAAAAAGCCTCAAGTGGGCGTTGTCAGCATGTGGAGTATGGTCACGCCCTGCAATATGCACCTGAATGAATTGGCCGCATCGGCCGAGGCCGGCGCCAATGCGGCCGGGGGCAAAGCCATTGTATTCAATACCATCACCATCAGTGACGGCATCAGCATGGGTACACCCGGCATGCGTTACTCGCTGGTCAGTCGTGAAGTCATCTGTGACTCCATTGAAACGGTGGTGGCCGGTCAAGGATTTGATGGCGTGGTGACGATTGGGGGCTGTGACAAAAACATGCCGGCCTGTGTGATGGCCATGTTGCGCCTCGATCGCCCCTCGGTGTTCGTCTATGGCGGCACCATTAAGCCCGGCATCGAACGTCGGGACATTGTGTCTGTATTTGAAGCGGTCGGTCAGCGGGCGGCCGGTACCATCGATGAAGAAAAATTGATTGCGGTCGAGAAGACCGCCATTCCAGGTCCAGGCTCGTGTGGTGGCATGTATACCGCCAACACCATGGCCAGTGCGATCGAGGCCTTGGGTCTTTCACTGCCGAACTCATCCGCCCAAGAAGCGGTGTCTCAGGACAAGAGACAAGACAGTGAACGCGCCGGTGAAGCGGTGATGAAGCTGATTGAGATGGGGCTGAAGCCCTCGGACATCGTATCGAAGAAGTCATTCGAAAACGCAATCACGATGGTCATTGCCTTGGGCGGTTCCACCAATGCCGTGCTTCACCTGATCGCCATGGCACAGTGTGCCGGTATCACCGTGACCTTAGATGATTTCACCGAGATCGGTAAGCGTGTGCCCGTCCTAGCTGACGTGAAACCATCCGGCCAATATTTGATGAGTGAACTGATTGCCATTGGCGGTATTCAGCCACTGATGAAAATGTTGCTCGACCGAGGCCTATTGCACGGCGATGTCATGACCGTCACTGGCAAAACCTTGGCGGAGAATTTGGCCGAGGTCGCACCCTATCCGGCCGGTCAGGACATCATCCGCGCATTCGACAATCCGGTGAAAAAGGACAGCCACCTACGTATTCTGTATGGCAACTTAGCGCCTGAAGGTGCGGTCGCAAAGATCTCCGGCAAAGAAGGACTGCAGTTCACGGGCTCGGCCGTTTGCTTCAATTCCGAAGAAGAGGCCCTGCAGTCCATCCTAGATGGCAAGGTCGGCAAAGGCTCCGTCATCGTGATTCGCTATGAGGGACCTAAAGGCGGGCCTGGCATGCGTGAAATGCTGTCCCCCACCAGCGCCATTATGGGCGCAGGCTTGGGCAAAGACGTCGCGCTGATTACAGACGGTCGATTCTCAGGCGGCTCGCACGGCTTTGTGATCGGTCACGTGACACCCGAAGCAGCCGTGGGCGGTCCCATCGGCTTAGTCGAAGATGGCGATGTCATCACCATTGACGCCGAGACCAACCAGCTAATTGTCGATCTCACCGATGAGGTTTTAGCAGCCCGCAAAGCGGCTTGGAAAATGGAAAAAGAGCTGCCGACACGTGGCGTTTTGGCAAAGTATGCACGCCAAGTGAAAAGTGCCTCTCTTGGCGCGGTCACTGACGCCGACGACTAAGCGCTGATCCGGTCCCACACCTCATAGGTGTGGGCCGGTGTCGCACCGTCTGCTGCGTGCGTTTCAGCAGCGGTCCGCTCAAACCGCTCAGGGTCTGGCGCATCAAAGAAGGCGTCTCCGTCAGGACTTAAGGCCACCTGGGTCACATACATTCGATCCACCAAGGGCAGCGCCTCGCGATAGAGGGTCGCTCCGCCAATCAGCATCACTTCATCGACTCCATCAAGATCTGCCTGAGCCTCTGCTTTGGTAAACGCATCCGCCAAGCTATGAACCACACGAACGCCAGGGGCCGACCAGTCTGTATTCGTGGTTACAACCACATTGGTTCGACCGGGCAATGGGCGCCCAATGGATTCAAAGGTCTTACGCCCCATCACCACGGGTTTGCCGAGGGTAATCCGCTTAAAGTATTGAAGATCACAAGGAAGATGCCAGGGCAGCTGATTTTCAACGCCGATAACGCCGTTATCGGCTCGGGCCACGATGAGCGATATCTTCATTAGATAGCCACCGGCGCTTTGATGAGTGGGTGTGGGTCGTAGCCAACAATTTCGATATCTGCCTCGGTATAGCCTGTGATATCCGCCGGGGTGGCTAGAATATTCAACCTCGGTAGCGGGCGAGGCTCGCGGGTCAATTGCAGTTTGGCTTGTTCGATATGGTTCTGATACAGATGCACATCACCGCCTGTCCACACAAAATCGCCCACGCCCAGGTCGCATTGATCGGCCACTAAGTGAGTCAACAAGGCATAACTCGCAATGTTGAAGGGCACGCCCAAAAAGATATCCGCCGACCGCTGATACAACTGGCAAGACAACCGCCCTTCGGCCACATAAAACTGGAACAGAGTGTGACAAGGCGCCAACGCCATAAGCCCTTGTTCCACGTTGGCTTGGGGGCTGATGGTCTCATCGGGCAATAACGCCGGATTCCAAGCAGACACCAATAAACGACGCGAATCCGGACGCTGCTTAATCGCCTCTATGACTTGCGTCAGCTGATCAATGCGCTTTCCGTCTGGGGCCGGCCAGCTCCGCCACTGGGCACCATAGATTGGACCCAGATCGCCCTCATCGGTGGCCCACTCATCCCAAATCGAGACGCCGTGCTCACGTAAATAATGTGTGCTGGTTTCACCTTTTATGAACCACAACAACTCATGAATCACAGACTTCAGATGGATCTTCTTGGTGGTGACCAACGGGAACCCGTCTTGCAGGTTAAACCGCATTTGGTGACCAAACACACTCAAGGTCCCGGTGCCGGTGCGGTCGCCTTTCGCCGTCCCTTGCGTTAAAAGCAGATCAAGAAGATCGAGATAGGTTCGCACCGTTGGACTCCCTATAAAACATCAATAACCAGATTCCAATTGCCATCATCGGCAGCGTCAGCAACTGGCCCATCGTCATCCAATTTAACCAGACAAATCCCAGATGGGCATCTGGCTCTCTGACGAATTCAACGGCGAATCGACACACGCCATACCCCAATAGGAATAGGCCCGTCACCTGACCACGGCGACGGTCGCGACTGGAGAACCACCATAACACCACAAAGAGTAAAAGGCCCTCGGCCGCAAACTGATACAACTGGCTTGGGTGACGCGGCTCTGCGCCTGCACCGGGGAAAACCATCGCCCAGGGCACATCCGATACACGGCCCCATAACTCACCGCCAATGAAGTTACCCAATCGACCGAGACCCAAGCCAATTGGGATCAGCGGCGCAAGGGCATCACCCAGCATCAACGGCGTGATGCCAACACGGCGGGCGTACCACCACGTCAGACCGACCACGCCCAGAAGGCCACCATGAAACGCCATGCCGCCTTCCCAGACATAGAACAGCGACAGTGGGTCATCGACCAATCGATTGGGATGGTAGAACACCATATAGCCAATCCGTCCCCCCAAGATGACACCCAAGGCCACCCAGCCAATGAAGTCAGACATCTGGGCTTCAGTTAAGGGAAAGCGACCGCGGCGAATTCGGCGAATAGCCAATCCGTAGCCCGCCAGAAATCCAAACACATACATCAATCCGTACCAATGGACCTGAATGAATCCTAGATCCAGTGCAACAGGGTCAATGAGGGGGTAGGTCATCCTACGGTTCTCCAAATCAGCCGGATCGATAAGACCGCTAGGAACAGCGCGAACAAACGCTGAAGACGCTTTTGGTCCATAGAGTGCGCCCACTTGGCACCGACACGGGCGAACAACGTCGAGGTTAAAATAATCCCCAAAAATGCGGGGAGGTACACATAACCGAGTGAACCCTCAGGTCGGTCTGGATGGTCCAAACCGGCAATCAAAAATGACAGAGCGCCAGACGCTGCTACCGGCACACCAATCGCAGCAGACGTGCCCACGGCGCGACGAACACCTGCACCAAAGGCATTCATAAAGGGAACAGCCAATGCGCCACCGGCGATGCCCATCATCGCGCTGATCCAGCCCATAAAGGCACCAGACACGCCCAAAATCCAGGTGGACGGCATGGTGACCACAGACGATTCGGATGGCTGCTGACGTTTGATGAACAGCTGAAACGACATCAGCAATAGGAAGGTACCGAGCATGATGGTTAACACGTCGCCTGGAAGCTGGTCCGCCGTCCAGCCACCCAACAGGCCTCCGGCGATCAGAAAAGGCGCCAGCCGAATCACCCAAGGCCACATGACTGCGCCCTTTTTATGGTGACTTAGGGTGGAACTGCTCGCAGTCAGTACGACACAGGCAAGGCTCGTCCCCACAGCCAAGTGCACCATGACCTCGGGTGTCATATTAAACACCTCAAAGGCCACCAACAGGACCGGGACAATCACGATACCCCCGCCCACTCCGAATAGCCCGGCCGCCAAGCCTGAAATCATGCCTAAAGGTAAATAGATCAATAAGTCGGTCATGGTCCGTCCCTGTTACAAACCGTCTCGAAGTTTAGGGGGCAACAACAACTTCAACCCATGTGACAGAAACGCGGCCTGCACCAAAGACACCACCTGAGTACCCGACGTACAGACCAATGCCTGTTGTGCCAACGCCTCGCACTCCGCATGAGTAAAAGCACCTAAGGCTCGCTTCACTTGCCCCAAACCACCGCCTGACATGGACAACTCGTGATAGCCAAGGCCCACCAAAATCACCGCAGACATTGGATCGCCTGCCATTTCTCCGCACAGCGCCACTGAAATATCAGAGCGACGAGCGGCCTCAGCCGTTTGCGATAACGCGCGAAGCACCGCCGGATTAAAGACATCAAAGATGTCTGCCACTCGCGCATTGGTGCGATCGACGGCCAACACGTACTGGGTTAGGTCGTTGGACCCGACCGACAGAAAGTCTGCTTCTCGCGCCAACTCATCGGCCATATAGACCGCCGCCGGCACCTCAATCATGACCCCGATCTCGGGACGGGTTACCTCGATGCCTTCGGCTCTCAGTTCTTCCACCACTCGATCGACCAAAGCCTTTGAGGCGCGCAACTCGTCCAAGGTGGTAATCATCGGCAACAGAATCTTTAGATTCTGCGTGGCCTCTGCAGCCCGAAGCATCGCACGGATTTGCGTCAAAAATATTTCGGGGTGATCGAGAGTGACCCGAATTCCTCGCCATCCCAAAAATGGGTTGGCCTCATCAATCGAAAAATACGGAAGCCCTTTGTCACCCCCAATATCCAAGGTTCGCATGACCACCGGATTTGGCGCATAAGTGGATAATTCGGACTGATATTCCGCCATTTGCTCGTCTTCAGTGGGAAACCGAGACCGTGACAAAAACACAAACTCGGTGCGATACAGCCCCACACCATCAATCCAACTTTGTTGCCGTGACGACAATTCACCGAGAGGCGCAGAATTCAACATCAAGTGAATTCGCTGGCCATCAGCGGTTTGTGCGGGCCCAGACTGCACACGCTCCAAGTCTGCGGCCAACGCCTCTGCATCTGCCATGGCTTGGCGGTATTCGGCTAGGACTGGGGCTGACGGTTCAACAATGACTTCACCACGCCAGCCATCGACCACCAGGCGAACCCCAGCCATGTCCGCCAAAGGCAGATCCTGAGCACCCATCACAGCCGGTATGCCGAGGCTTCGTGCCAAAATAGCCACATGAGAATTGGCAGATCCTTTGATCGAAACAATGCCTTTCAACACCGATCGATCAAGCTCTCCGAGCATCACCGGCGTCACATCCTCAGCGACCAAAATGGTATCCGCGGGGGGCGTACTCAGCTCCTCAGACTCGTGCAATAGCTTGGCCAAAATCCGCCGTCCCAAATCCATCAGGTCGGTTGCGCGCTCCTTGAGGTAGGGGTCATTCATCGCTTCAAATCGTGCGACCAAATCCAGTACCACATGCTTCAATGCTGTCGGAGCCGTTTCACCCGATCGAATCCGCTGACACACCTCCCCGCTTAGCGTGTGATCTTCCAGCATGCGCAAATAGGTATCGAATAACGCGGTCTCATTCTGTTGCAAATACACCGATAAAGAATCACCAATGCGACGCAACTCGGACTTCACCTCGGCCAGCGCCGCCTGGAAATCGGCCAGTTCCTGCTCAGGATGCTCAGTGACCGCATCTTTCACACGGCGCAAACGCGCCGGAGGGGTTCTGACAAACGCTTGGCCAATCGCAACGCCCGAAACGCCTGCGAGCCCCTTAAAATGCACATCACCACAGGCTTCCGGGGACACAGATTGCAACAGAAGTCGGCCCGAGGCTTTTGCGTGCGCAATCAAAGCCGACAGCTGTGCAGCCACGGTCACCAAAAATGCTTCTTCATCCACACTGAACTTACGCGGGGTAGTCTGCTGGATGACCAATACCCCGAGTGTTTCTCTCTGGTGCACGATGGGCACGCCCAAGAACGATTGGAAAATCTCTTCACCCGTCTCTTGCAAAAAACGGAATGCCGGGTGATTGGGGGCGTCGTCTAAGTTCAGTAATTCACCCCGGCTGCCCACAGAGCCCACCAAGCCTTCGGCTTTACCGAGGCTCGCCACCCGGACTGAATCTGGGTTCAAACCATCGGTTGCCATCAGCACCCATCGATCGGTCTGCTCATCAAGCAAGTACACCGAACAGACACCGGTTTGCATGGTGTCTTTCAGGCGGGTCACGATGGTGACCAAGGCCTCATCCAAGCTCTCTGCATCAGTCACCGCCTGAACCAGGCGACGGAGGGTTTCTAACATGCCATGGGACCAAACCAGCGAAGCGCTGGAGCCAATTCCATCATGGCTTGGCGATAGACATCTCGCTTAAACGGGATCACTTGGCTCAAGGGGTACCAATAGCTCACCCACTGATAGGCATCGAACTCGGGATGATCCGTGGCATCTAAATCCGGCACCACGAAGGGGTCATTGAGCGCCAACAAATACCAGCGCTGCTTTTGTCCGACACAGGTCTTTTTCCCTCTCGGACGGATCAGCGATTTCGGCAGGCGATAGCGAAGCCAGCCCGCAGTTTGAGCCAGCACAAACACTTTTTCGCGGGAGATCCCAAGCTCTTCGTGCAGCTCACGGTAGAGCGTATCCTCTGGGGTCTCGCCCGCCTGCATGCCGCCTTGTGGAAATTGCCAGGCATCCTCGCCACGCCGCCGCGCCCAGAGAACCGACCCGGTCGGATGCGCGAGGATAATCCCCACGTTTAGCCGAAATCCGTCCTGATCGATCATTGCTTGCAACTCCTGAAAAACCTTCGCATTCTTTCAACTTTTCACCGATGCCTCAATGGCCAAGGACTGACATGCGACTCGCCATTTTTGACCTCGACCACACCCTCATTCCATTTGATAGCGACAAATCATGGAACCAGTTCTTGGTCGATATCGGTGCAGTCGATGCCGTCGCCTACGCAGATGCGAATGAACGATTCTATCAGGATTACCTCGAAGAAAAGTTGGACATTCGAGCCTACAGCCGTTTTGCCTCAAGCATCCTGAGGAGTCATCCCGTAGAGCAAGTCGAAAGATGGCGCGCGCAATACGTCGATGAAATCGTGGTACCTCAGATTCAGCCTCGTGCACTGGCATGCGTTGAGCAATATAAAACTGAGGGTTATTTCACACTGATCATCTCAGCCACCAACACCTTTGTCATCGAGCCCATCGCCGAACTTCACGGGGTCGATGACTTCTTAGGTTGCGAACTCGAAGTAATCGACGGCCAATACACAGGCGAACTCGTAGGCACACCCACCTATCGAGAGGGCAAAGTGGTGGCACTCGAAGCCTGGCTGTCTGCCCGACAAGCCCGCGCCGAAACCATCCACTTTTACTCAGACTCAATCAATGACCGTCCGTTATTGGAATACGCAGACCACGCATTTGTAGTTGACCCAGATCATGCCTTAGCCGCAGTCGCCAATGAAAAGGGCTGGCCAGTGATACAGTTCTCGGACTAAGGGAGCGTTTCGTGAAGCACATCGGCTACTTTACTCACAGTGATTGCATGATCCATGACATGGGTCCGATGCACCCTGAGCATCCAATGCGACTTCAGGCCATCGATACGCGCTTGCAAGCGCAAGGGCTGATGCTCGACTTAATTCGCTATGAGGCAGAGCCTGCGTCGCTCGACCAAATTGAACGCGCGCACCCTCACCAATACGTTCATGAAATCGAACAAATCGGCTACGACGCTATCAATGGTGATCTGATCCCAGTTGACAGCGATACCTCGATGGGACCCGGCTCATTACGGGCGGCTTTGCTAGCCTCTGGCGCCGGATGCCAAGCCGTCGATGCGGTGATGGCTGGAGATATTCAACGTGCCTTTTGTGCCACCCGACCCCCAGGGCATCACGCCGAAAAATCACAGGCGATGGGATTTTGCTTATTCAACAACATTGCGGTGGCTGCACTCCATGCCATTGAAATGCATGGGTTAGAGCGGGTGGCCATCATTGATTTTGATGTCCATAACGGCAACGGGACGGTGGATATCTTCAAAGACGACCCCCGCGTCATGGTGTGCTCCTCCTTCCAACATCCGTTTTACCCCAATCGGCATTACGACACGCCGGGGGATCACCTGATCTTGGTACCGATCAATGCAGGTGCAAGCGGACTTGAGTATCGAAACAAAGTTGAAACACCCTTTTTCTCCGCGCTCGATGCGTTCAAACCGCAACTGATTCTCATCTCAGCCGGCTTTGATGCACACGCAGAAGATCCACTGGGCGAGCTCAACCTGTCGGAAGACGACTACCGTTGGGTCACCACCTTAATTAACGACATCGCCAATCGATACGCAGAGTCGCGCATCGTCTCCATGCTCGAAGGTGGCTATCACCTCGGTGCACTTGGACGAAGTGTCTGTGCCCACGTTGAAATGATGCTCCACGACTAAATAATCCGATTCATTTTTTAAGCCCTAGCATGCGATGATACTGGCATGCTCATTGCCCGGATTAGATCGCCCTACCATGACCGACTTAACTGACTACGCGCACTATCTGACGCCGAACTATGGCGTGCCTCCCATCCTCATGACCGAGGGTCAGGGGTGTCGATTAACAGATCAAGCGAATCGGCAGTACCTGGACTTGGCTGGCGGTATCGCGGTCAGTGCTCTGGGTCATTGCCACCCAGAACTCATCAAGGCGCTCACGACTCAGGCGCACAAGGTTTGGCACCTATCAAACACACTGGCCAACGAGCCTGCGATCCAACTGGCTGAGGCCTTAGTTAAAAGCACATTCGCCGATCGCGTGTTTTTTTGTAACTCAGGGGCCGAGGCCAACGAAGCAGCGATCAAGGCAGCCCGGCGGGCAGCCTACGACCAGGCCGGCGAGGAAAAGCATGAGATTCTCTGTTTCGAGAACGCATTTCATGGGCGCACCATTGCCACCGTCACAGCCGGGGGGCAGCCTAAATACCGACAAGGCTTTGGGCCCATGCCAGAAGGCTTTCGGCACCTGCCCTATAATGATTGCAACGCGCTTCTGTCCGCTGTTTCGGAAAAGACCTGTGCCATCATGGTCGAGCCAATTCAAGGTGAGGGCGGCGTACGACCCATCTGCCCAACCTTTTTTGAAAAAATCCGCAGCGCATGCGATCGTGTGGGCGCCGCGCTGATCGTCGACGAAGTGCAAACCGGCATGGGCCGTACCGGTCATCTATTTGCCTATGAAGCGTCTGGTGTAACCCCCGATATTCTCAGCAGCGCCAAGAGCTTAGGCTGCGGCTTTCCGATCGGCGCCATGCTGTGTACCGAGTCGATTGCCAAGCACCTCGTCCCTGGCACTCATGGGAGTACCTATGGCGGCAATCCACTCGGCACTGCGGTGGCATTAAAAGCACTCTCAATCATCAACAACGAGCCGTTCTTACACAATGTGCGTGCGCTCAGCGAGCGGTTTATCAGCGGGTTAAAGCGACTCAACGATGCGCACGGCCTGTTTGAAACGATTCGTGGGCGCGGCTTACTGGTTGGCGGTGTTCTGAGAGAGCGCTGGGCCGGCAAGGCTCCAGACTTGGTCAGTCTGGGTCACGAAGAGGGACTGCTCACCCTTGTGGCGGGCCCCAATGTACAACGATTTGCGCCCCCATTGATCATCACAGAGGCTGAGATCGACGAGGCTTTAGAGAAATTGGATCGGGTCTACACCCGTTTTACACAGACAGTGGCAACTTGATTGGTTTAGACTGCACCCATGATGAATATGAAACGAACCACCTCTCAATGGGCCGCCGGATTGATTGGTTTCAGTCTCTCGGCGTTTGTCAGCGCATTTGATGTAGCCGGCTTACGAATCGGCGATACAGTTGAGCAGTTTGAAGCGCTCGACAGCCCAGCCAAAGAGTTTCTGACCATCACGCACGACCCCGAAGGCAAAATTGTTCGCATCTTTTACCAGCAGGAAGGCCTGCCTAATGATGAGCGCACACAAGCCAAACTGGTGAATCGTATTTGTGATAAGTACGGTCGGGTGACGCCCTGCTACTCAGCCATGTCTGAAATCGAATCAAACGATAAGCAGTTTCTTCGATTCTTCCATCTGTATCGAAATGACGAGGAAACTCAAGAACTGCGAGCGCGCATTCGTCGCACTAAGGCATTCAGCCTAACGCCCGATCTGACCGTTGAAATCGATTTAATGGATTCAGCCTACGCCAAGGCCTTGCGTGAACAAAAAGCCACTGCATCCGATCTAATCGATTTCTAAGGCAAGGACAGAAAGGCAATCATAAAAAAGCCCGGTAGAACCGGGCTTTTTCTTATTGAGTGCGTGACTTCTCAATTAAGTGGTTAAGCACCTCAAACAGCGCCGCCTCACCGCCGGCCTGTGACACGCTGGTCACATAAGTCCCGTTCACCACCAAGGCTGGTACACCGTTGATGCCATAAGCACGGACGCGCGCGTCAGCTAACCGGAGCGCACTCTCGGTTGCAAAGCCTCTGAGTTCACGCTGAACCACTGAAGGGTCTGCACCAAACTGCTCAAAGAAGGACACCACATCCGACTCGGATTGCAGAGCGCGCCCCTCACGATGCAACGCATTGAAAATGGGCTCGTGCATTTGATCGAGCAGCCCCAGATTCTTCGCCACCCAGAACATGCGCGCATGCATCTCCCAGGAACGGCCAAACACCACAGGCATGGCTACAAAATTAACGTCCTCGGGCAGTGTTTTCACCCAAGCCTTCAGAGAGGGGTCCAGCGCATCACAATGAGGGCAGCCGTACCAAAACAGCTCGGTGACCTCAATTTTTGACGGATCTGCAGTCATCACCGGGTTAGACAACGTTTGGTAATGAACGCCGTTCTGAAAACCCTCTTGCGCACAGGCCTGATTTAACAGGAGCGCAGCCCCCAACAGCAGTTTCGAAGCCCAACGCATCATGCTTAACGAAGCCCTGACACGTAGCTAGCGACCGCCTTGATGTCTTGATCCGACATATTTTTCGCCACGCCATTCATCATGTTGTGCACTCGCGTACCTTCACGATACGCCTTCAGCTGCACTTCGGTGTAGGCCGGCCATTGGCCTTTCAGCGATGGGAATCCGGCAGATGCCAAGCCACCACCGGTCGGTGTGTGACAAGCGGTACAGGCACTGATGCCCTTGGCTGTGTCACCGAACCGGAACAACTCTTCACCACGGGCCACCAACTCAGGATCCGCCGCACCTGGCGTGACTGCTTGATCCGCGTAATACGCTGCCAAGTCCGCGATGTCTTCGTCTGACAAAGGTGCCGCCATGCCCTGCATGATCGCATTGACACGAGACCCATCACGATAGGCCTTCAGTGTGGTGACCAGATAGTTGGCGTGCTGTCCCGCTAACTTGGGGTATTCCCCAATGGCCGAGTTGCCATCGGCTCCGTGACAGGCCGCACACACGACGCTCTTGGCTTTACCTGCCTCAGCATTTCCAGCGTAGGCAGTGTTCACAGGGTCAGCAGCGTGGGCCATCGTGGCTACCATGCTCGCTGCCATTAGAGTCCAGATTGGCTTCATTGCTCTCTTCTCTCGGTTTAGAACGCGAATTGTTTAAAGTGCAGTAGTATACAACGACCTTTCGTTTTTATGCAGTTTAGGAATAAGCCCAATTTGCGTGATTTTCAACTCGATCCACTGCTCGCCCACGCACGCTTTACCATTAGCGCGCCCAAATTGAGCCTGTGTCCGCCTGAAGCCGGCCCCGAAATCGGTTTCTGCGGGCGATCCAATGCCGGCAAATCCAGCGCCCTCAACACCCTAACAGGGCAAAAGGCATTGGCGCGGGTGTCTAAAACACCGGGGCGCACCCAGCTCATCAACTTCTTCGAAGTACCGCAAACCGGTGGCTTTTTGGTGGATTTACCGGGGTATGGCTTTGCCAAAGTGCCCGAAGCGATGAAAAAAGCGTGGCAGCAAAATCTTGGTGAGTTCCTCGCCGAACGGCGCACTTTGATTGGTCTCGTGGTGTTAATGGATTGTCGGTTGCCGATGACTGATCTCGATCAACAATTGCTCGAATTTGCGGACCACCGGGGCATGGACACGCTCTTGTTGCTCACCAAAAGCGACAAACTCAGCAAAAACCAAGCGGCCAGTGCGCGAATGAAGGTACAAAAGAGCCGACCGCAGTCCACTGTGCTCAACTTTTCAAGCTTGACCAAACTGGGACTGGCCGAAGCATCAGCCTGGATTCGAGGCCACTTAGTCAATTCCGAGGGCTGAAAATAAAAAACCCCGGTAGCTCACTCCGGGGTTTAAAAACCGACAGGGGTATGTCGGGCGAATCGAGGGAATCTCATCGTCTTAAATACTCTGACTCCCTGATTTCGAAAAAGTTCAAAAAAATTTGAAAAAACTTAATGAGCCTCGAACCAACTCGGGCCCATGCCGATTTCCACGACTAAGGGCACAGACAATGCGGCCGCGCCCTCCATGGCCTCTCGAATCAAAGACCGTGCCGACTCCAGCGCCTCATCTTTGACCTCGAATACCAATTCGTCGTGCACCTGAAGCAGCAAATTACAGGGCAGCGGCTCGGCGCGTAGCTTCGCATCCACAGCCAACATTGCCCGCTTGATGATGTCAGCCGCCGTTCCCTGCATCGGCGCATTGATTGCAGCCCGCTCTGCCGCCTGCCGCACTTGGGCCTGGGATGACCGAATATCCGGTAACGTCAAGCGACGGCCAAACACGGTTTCCACATACCCTTTCTCGTGTGCCATGGTTCGAGTGCGATCCATGTAATGGCGGACACCCGGATAGCGGTCAAAATAAATATCGATGTAGCGCGCTGCCTCTGCGCGCTCAATGCCCAACTGCCTCGCGAGACCGAAGGCACTCATACCGTAAATCAAACCGAAGTTGATGGCCTTAGCGCGACGACGCTGCTCATCGGTCACAAACATCGGTTCGACCTCAAAGACTTCAGCCGCTGTGGCACGATGGATGTCTTCGCCCCGCGCAAATGCACTGACTAAACTGTCATCACCCGACAAATGCGCCATGATCCTGAGCTCCACCTGCGAATAATCGGCGGCCATGACCGACCAACCCGGCGGCGCAACAAACGCCTTCCGAATTCGACGACCCTCTTCGGTGCGTATCGGAATGTTTTGCAAATTGGGATCTGAAGACGACAGCCGTCCGGTCGAGGTCACCGCCTGGTGGAACGAAGTATGGATCCGGCCGTCCTCTGGATCGCAATCCTCAGGCAACTTATCCGTGTAAGTACCCTTCAATTTAGACAGGCTTCGATACTCCATTAGCAATTTCGGCAAGGGGTAGTCGAGCGCTAACTCCGACAACACTTCTTCGTTGGTTGAGGGGGCGCCTTTCGGGGTTTTCTTTAAAACCGGCAGCTTCAGCTCATCAAAAAGCACTTCTTGTAATTGTTTGGTACTCGCCAAGTTGAACGCTCGGCCCGCCAACTGGTGGGCCTCTGCCTCCAAAATCGCCAGCCGCTCACCAAGCGCCCTAGATTGCGCCTGCAAAATCTTAGCGTCGATCAGCGCCCCGTGATTTTCCATGACCCGAAGCACCTGCATCACAGGCAATTCAAGATCTTGATAGATCGATAACAGCTGAGGCTCTGTATTCAGCTGTGCCAATAGCACTTGATGCAGTCGCAAGGTAATGTCGGCATCTTCAGCTGCATACTGTGTGGCCGCCTCAAGGTCCACCTCATCAAATCCAATCTGCTTGGCACCCTTTCCACACACGGCTTCATAGGGCACGGTCGTCACACCTAAGATGCGAGTGGCTAGGCTATCCATATCGTGGCGCCCACCCGATGCATCCCAGACATAGCTCATTAACAGGGTATCTGCGAGCCGGCAGCTCGGTGTTAAGCCCACGGATTCGAGAACGGTCAGGTCGTATTTAAGGTTATGGCCCACCCAGGTGCACTCGGGATCCGCCAGCAATGAAGACAACCGAGTCAGCAGGTCCGTCATCGAAATTTGCGTGCCTTCACGGTGTCCCACCGGGATGTAACAGGCTGCTCCAGGGCGCGTCGCCAAGGATACCCCCACGAGGCTTGCATGGCGCGCCACTAACGATGTGGTTTCTGTATCAAGCGCAAACACTTTGGCATTGCGGCACTCAGCTACCCACCGATCCAGCGCTTCGATTTGATGCACGCACTCGTAGTGAGTCTCAACCACGGGCTTCGCCACTGACGGTACGGGAGTCGATGGCTTCGCCGAGCTGCCGTCGAGTTGCCGTAGAAATTGATTAAACTCCAACGACTCATACAAGGTACGAAGGGCCTCTACATCAGGCTCGGATCGCTTCAGATCGTCCAGATGAATCGGCAGGTCACAGTCGGTCTTGATGGTTACAAGGGCCTTTGATAACGGCAGCACATGCATGTGCTCGCGAAAGGTTTCACCAATCTTGCCGCCGATTTGATCGGCATGCTCAACCACCCCATCCAATGTGCCATAGGCGTTTAACCACTTCGCTGCCGTTTTTGGCCCGCACTTGGGGATGCCGGGCACGTTGTCCACGCTGTCACCGGTCAGCGCAAGAAAATCGATAATTCGCTCAGGGGGGACGCCAAATTTCTCTTCCACACCTGCTGGCGTCATGCGAGTGTCAGTCATGGTATTAACCAAGGTCACCTGATCTGTGACCAGTTGAGCAAGGTCTTTATCCCCGGTGGAAATCAAGACCGACTCCCCGGCTGCAGCTGCTACATGAGCCAAGGTGCCGATCACGTCGTCGGCCTCAACACCTGGAATTACCAACAGAGGATACCCAAGCGCCTTCACCAATTCATGCAACGGCTCTATTTGCGCCCGCAAATCATCCGGCATCTTCTCTCGGTTGGCTTTGTACTCTGGGTACATGTCGTCTCGAAAGGTTTTGCCCGAGGCATCAAAGACCACAGCCATCCGTTCGGCACTGGTCGCATCCGCCAATTTTTTGAGCATAGAGACCACGCCACGGATTGCACCCACCGGTTGGCCTGATTTGGTGGTCAACGGCGGCAATGCGTGAAATGCGCGATACAGGTAAGACGACCCGTCGACCAGTACCAAAGGTGCAGTCATATTGACTCCCAAGAGTGTCGAAGTTGCTTGTGAATAGGCATAATACCGCGCTTACACAGGGCACGGCGATGAGTGTTTACACCGAATTAACTCAGCAAGAGCTGCAAGACTTTTCTCTCCAGTTTGATCTCGGGGCTCTTGAATCCTTTGAGGGCGTGGATGCGGGCGTGGAAAACACCACCTATTTCGTGACCTTCCCCGAGCACCAAACCGTGTTGCAGATTTTCGAGGAACAAGGATTTGATGAAGTCCCCTTCTTCATCGAACTCAACCGACGTCTCGGACAAGACGGGGTCCCAGTGGCGATTCCCATCGCCAATCGACAGGGCGAGCGTTTGTTTCAGTTAAAAGACAAACCGGCCGTTTTGTTTCCCAGACTGAAGGGCGGCACATTAAAGCAGCGCTCCGATGAGGCGTGCCGTCAGATCGGTGAGGCACTCGGGAAAATGCACGCGGCCACACAGCATTACGCGGACCTATCGCGAGACAACCATCGCTGGAGCGCCTGGTGGGAAAGCAATGTCGATCGAGTCTTCGATTTAGTCGAGACTCAGCATCAGTCGACCTTAATCGACCAAGTGGAGCGCTCTAAATCCTTTGTCACCGTCGCGCCCGCATTACCCAACGGTTTGATTCATGGCGACCTGTTTATGGACAACGCGCTCTTTGATGGGGACCGCCTCTCCGGCATCATTGATTTTTACAATGCCTGCGACGGCGCTTTTGTATTTGATTTGGCAGTCACTCTGAATGACTGGTGCTCAGCCGCCGATGGCCGACTCATTCCGAGTCACGCCAAAGCGCTACTCGCCGCCTATCAAAGCCAACGTCCGCTGACCGACCAGGAAACCACCTATTGGCCTCTGGCACTAGAGACCGCGGCACTCCGCTTCTGGATGCTTCGGCTGGTTGCCTTGGCGCGGAAACGCGAAGGTGGCCCTCAGGCCCCACCCCACGTCAAAGACCCCAATGATTTCCTCACCATTTTGTTGGCCCGAAGACACGACCCGCAATGCGAACTGTTGAGCCGATAAGGATCGCGATCGGCAGACACTGGTCACTGGCATGGCCCTTAATCATCGCAAATGCAGCCACCCCATTCCTTGGTCTTGCCGATGCCGCCATCGCTGGCCACTTGGATTCTGCTTATTACTTGGCTGCGGTCACAGTGGGCGCTGAGCTATTCGCTGTGTTCTTTGGGGCGTTTAATTTTCTTCGGATGGGGACCACCGGCCTGGTGGCTCAAGCCACCGGGGCGCAAACCCCAGAGATCGGATTGGAAACGCTTGGGAACGGTCTGCTGCTTGGCCTAGTGATCGGGCTATGTCTCATCGGTATCGGATGGGCTGGAATCCCCACGGCCTTGGCGCTTGCGGATCCGGCGGCTGACCTCGTTGACCCGCTACGAGGTTATCTTGAAATCCGCATTTATGGCGCACCCGCCAGTCTGATGTTGTTTGCGGTGTCAGGCTGGCTCATTGGGCTCGGGCGAACACGGGAAGCGCTGTACCTTGCCGTCGGCATCAATGCCGTCAACATCCTCTTAAATTTCCTACTCGCGATCGGCTTCGGCCTCAACGCAAAAGGCATCGCACTCGGTACCGTAATCGCCGAAGTGCTCGGTATTTTGTACGGCTTCTACTGGGTCAAAACATTGCACCCTCAGGCGTCAATTATCCGCCTTTATAAGCCGATTTCTGAGCGCATGTTGCAATTACTCAAACTCAACGGCCCGCTCTTTCTTCGGACCCTCGCACTGCAAACCGTGTTCGTCACTCTGTCGGTGTACGCCGCCCGTATCGGCGTGACTGAAGCCGCTGCCGTAGGCTTATTTTTGGTGCTCCTCGCGACGGCCGCTTATGCATTGGACGGGTTTGCCTTTGCCTCAGAAATCGAGGCCGGCCGGCAATTGGGTGCCGGCCAGGTTCGCGAGTTCATAGATGGATTGTGGGCGGGCGCCATTCTGACTGTGTTCTGTGCGCTTTGTATCATCGGAGTGATAAGTCTGTTCGGCGGATCCCTCGTCGAGCTTTTGACAGAACACACAGGCGTTCAATCCGAATCCCAGCGGCTGCTTCAGTGGTTTGGCCTAATCCTGGCAGCGCTTTGTTTGTCCTACTGGCTCGATGGGGTCTTTGTTGGGCTAACGCGAAGCGTGGATATGTGCATCAGCATGGCGGTTGCGACAGGCCTGGGGTGGTTCGGCGTGTTACAGCTAGTCTCGACCGATCGGGTCGAAGGCCTATTCATCGCATTTTTCAGTTTTGGCGTTGTTCGCACTCTCACACTCGGCAGTAGGCTGCCGGCTGCATTGCGTGACCTTAGGTCTCGGGCGGCGAATCATCCAATAAAATACGAACCGGTTTAACGTCTTCATCAAACACCGGGTCGGTGTAATTTACTCGGGTGGTGACTTCAGACGGTCCGTCTTCCAATGCAATCACGTCTTCATGGCCACAGGCCACGCATTCCCGACGCATCACACCGGCGGCTTCATCGTGCCATGCCCGCAGCTTATCCAACTGCCCACACTGCTGACACATAGCACCTGCAATAAATCGTTTGACGGCCAAGAGGCACTCCACCTATGTTGAAATGACGACTCACGATAACAGAAGAATGACCATGACAGTACGTAGCTACAAAGACCATACCCCCGATATTGCCAACAGCGCATGGATTGATCCCTCAGCCACCGTGATCGGTCAAGTCACACTGGGCGACTCTGTCTCTATCTGGCCAAACGCGACCCTTCGAGGGGATGTGAATCAAATTACGGTCGGGGATCACAGCAATGTGCAAGACGGTGCCGTGCTTCACTGCACCCACGACGGCCCATACACGTCAGGTGGCTCCCCGCTGATCGTGGGCAAACGCGTGACCGTCGGCCATCAGGCCTGTTTACACGGTTGTACGGTCGGTGATGATGTCCTCATTGGCATCGGGGCCATTGTATTAGACGGCGCCGTTATCGAGGATCAGGTGATGGTCGGTGCAGGCAGCCTTGTGCCACCGGGTAAAACCCTGAGCTCCGGCTACCTGTACGTCGGATCGCCTGTGAAGCAGGCGCGTGCCCTGACCGAGAAAGAGAAAGAGGCCTTGGCTTATTCAGCCAGCCACTACATAAAGCTGGCTCAAGCCCATCGAGACATTACCGGCTGATTTTTTCAGCCGCCGCCTCGACCGTGGCGGCCTTTTCGATGACCTGTGCGGCCAAATCCCGCTTGTATTCAGCCAGTCGATCACGGAGCTTCGGATCCGCTGTGGCAACAATTTGAGCGGCCAGCAGGCCTGCATTGTATGCCCCGTTGATGGCAACGGTCGCAACCGGCACCCCCTTGGGCATTTGTACGATAGATAACAGACTGTCCTCGCCATTCAGGCACGTTGCGACAACCGGTACCCCGATCACTGGGAGCTCGGTCGCCGAAGCCACCATTCCGGGTAAGTGAGCGGCACCGCCCGCGCCAGCGATGATCACATCCAAGCCTCGATCGCGGGCCGTTTTCGCATACTCCATCAGACGATCCGGTGTGCGGTGTGCACTCACGACAGTGGCTTCAAAGTCCACACCCAAATCCGTCAGGGCCTCGACCGCCGCCTGCATCACAGACCAGTCGGAATCCGACCCCATAATGACACCCACTTTCGTGCTCATAGTGATTCTGCTCCTCGAATCTTAATGCGATCTCGCTGCGCCAACGCGCGCGCGATCACTGCCTCTCGGTCGGAACCGACCCAGGTAATATGACCCATTTTACGACCGGGTCGACACAGTGATTTGCCGTATAAATGAAGATGACAGTCTGCATCGGCCAGTAACACATCGAGCCCTTCGATAACGGGCGCACCCTCATAGCCAGGCTCGCCCACAAGATTCATCATGACCGCGGCACCGCGGAGACCGGTGTCGCCTAACGGTAAGTTCAAACAGGCCCGCAATTGATTCTCAAACTGGCTTGTCACACAGGCTTCAATGGTGTGATGACCTGAGTTGTGTGCGCGAGGTGCCACCTCATTTACCCACAAATCGCCCTCGGCCGTTAAAAACAACTCCACGCCATACAAACCAGGCGACTTAAATGAAGCGACCGTCGCTTTGGCCAACGCCTGGGCCGCCTCGGCCGTCTCAGCCGGTACACGTGCCGGCGCAAGTAAGTAGTCCAGCAAATTCAGATCGGGATCGACCACCATTTCGACCGGGTCATAGGCCACCATCTCGCCATGGGTATTTCGTGCCACCATCACGGCAAGCTCCATGCCGCCAGACACAAAGGCTTCAATAAAGCTTTCGGTCATCAGGCGGCGGTCCCAGTCGGCGCGATTTCGAATGATGTGGACTCCTCGTCCATCATAGCCACCCACACAGGCCTTCTGAACGCAGGGCAGTCCAAACGCTTCAACTGTCTCAAAGCTCGCATCGGGTGCCAGGGGCATAAAAGGGGCTGTTGCGATTCCGTGCGCTTGATAATGCTGCTTCTGAACCTGTTTGTTTTGAATCAGCTTCACCACCTCGGGACTTGGCACCATGGTCATGCCTTGATCGGCCAGGGTCATCAAAATATCAGCCCCGATATCCTCAAGATCAAAGGTCACAACGTCGGACACTCGACACAGAGCCGCTAACGACTCCGGGTCGTGCAGCGCTCCCTCAATTTGCGCATGAGCGAACTGCCCTGCAGGACTGCCTGGATCTGGATCTAGAATGGTGAGCTGAACTTGGTGCGCACTGCAGGCAGGCGCCAACATTCGAGCGAGCTGTCCGCCACCGACAATACCCAGTCGAGCTAAGGGAAGAGTTGAAGCCATTTAAGCTACCGCAAAAGGTCAAAAGTGTATCAGAAATTACCGATCAGCCCGTATCACGGCCGAAGTCAGGCAACTGAGCAAAGGGATCCGGATAAACCCCGGTCCATAACTCAAATGAACGAGCCGCCTGTCCCAACAACATGCCAAGCCCATCCGCACGGTGTGCCGTGAGACGGCTGCACATCTTCAAAAATGGGGTGTCCTGTGCGCCGTAAATCAGGTCATAACACGCCCCGTGATCGTTCAGTAAACGATCCGTCAGCATCACGCCGGTGCTGCCGGACAAACCGGCCGAAATTCCATTGATTACCAAATCAAAGGGCCCGCGCAGACGGTCTAACTGTTCCAGAGCGGTCGCAGACACCCGACGGCCAAATCGTTGTGCCAAGTGCTCGGCTTTCTCCACCGATCGGTTGGCGATCACGAGTTCTTCCGCACCGGCAGACAATAAAGGCCCCAAGCAACCGGCGACTGCGCCGCCCGCACCTAAGATCAAAATTCGAAGTTGATCGGGGTACCAGCCAAGACGCTCTAGATCGTCAACCAGCCCCAAACCGTCGGTGTTGTGCCCCAAAAGCCCGTGCTCAGTTCGCATCAAGGTATTACAGGCGCCGGCGGTTTCCGCTTCAGGAGTCAAATTTTCACAGAGCTGAAATGCTGCCAATTTATGAGGTACCGTGATATTCAGCCCATGCCCGCCATCGGCAAAAAACTCAGAGACGCGTGTTTGAAAGTCACGCGCGTTGACCTGATGCTTTTCGTACGTCACATCCAAGCCGGTCTGCTCTGCAAACCGGTGGTGAATCTCAGGTGACTTTGAGTGAGCCACAGGGTCACCAAATACCGCAAATCGATACATCACACCCAATCCCTTGGCACAAGATACTCCGCCAGTCGCGCCTCGGCAGAGCCTTTCTCGGGGGTAAAGCCGTACTCCCAACGGGCCAAAGGCGGCATGGACATCAAGATCGATTCGGTCCGACCGCCACTTTGCAAACCGAACAGGGTGCCTCGATCGTAGACCAAATTGAACTCGACATACCGGCCACGTCTGTACAGCTGAAATTCGCGCTCTGCCATGCCGTATTCTTCGGTTTTACGGCGTGACACGATCGGCAGATAAGCCGGCACAAAGGCATTGCCGACGGCTTGCATCAAGGCAAAGCTTTGCTCAAAGCCAAGTTCATTAAAATCATCGAAAAATAGACCCCCAACACCGCGAGTTTCCTGGCGATGAGGTAAAAAGAAGTAGCGATCGCAGTGCGCCTTAAAATCTGCGTAGTACTGTTCGCCAAACGGGCTGACGGCATCTTTGGCCACCTGATGAAAATGCCGGCAGTCCTCGTCAAACGGATAAAATGGGGTTAAATCGAACCCACCGCCAAACCACCAAACAGGGTCTTTTCCTGCTTCTTCAGCAATAAAAAATCGCACATTGGCATGCGATGTTGGCACATAAGGATTTTCAGGGTGAATCACTAAGCTAACGCCCATGGCCTGCCACGAGCGACCCGCCAATTCGGGACGAGCGGCCGTAGCCGAAGGCGGCAACGTGCTGCCCATGACATGGCTGAATCCTACGCCGGCCTTTTCGAATACTTGGCCGTCGGACAGGACGCGAGAGCGACCACCACCCCCTTCTTTCCGTGCCCAACTGTCTTCGGTGAAGCTCGCGTGGCCGTCTTCTTGCTCTAACGCCTGACAGATTTGATCCTGAAGGCCCGTCAAATACGACTTGACCGCGTCACTGTTCATCGCCCAATCCCTTATGCTCGATAGATTTCGCCCGTCACCATGTCTCGAATGGTACTCGGCGTCTTAAACCCTTGTGTTTGATTCTTTGAGACGTAATCCACTTGGTCGCCTAAGGTCAACATGACCTGATGCCTAAATCGGCAGGCAGGGCGTCCAGAACGATTCGCCGAGGTGGAGACAATGGGTCCTGTATAGGCCACCAACCTCTGTAACAGCGGCATTTTAACCTGACGCACCGCCAAGGAGGCCCGGCCGCCGGTCAAGATCGAAGGACAGTGTGCTTTGACTGGGATCACCCACGTACTTGGGCGACCTTCTTCAGATCGCGCACTCACATGAATCGGGCAAGCTGCCCAGTCACTCACTTGCTCAAAATCCGTCACCAAAACGATGAGGCCTTTGGACGGGGCGCGCGCCTTGATTTCAAGAATGCGACCCACGGCATCGAGCCGATCCGCCCGACAAGAGAGACCCCAAACGCCCTCCGTAGGGCACGCAACCACCCCGCCATGATTAAGAACAGAGGCCATCATGGTAACGTCTGCCCGGTTCACTTCACTGTCTCCCTCTCATCCGGTTTACATCATAGACACCAAAACTTCGGTCGTGTACGACGTGAAGCAGAAAAAAATCAGCGAACAAGAATGAACCCACTTGAGCAGAAACCCAAGACCCAGGCCTCAACCCGACCGTAAAGCCCTGATCAACCCAACCATAACGGCATCCCATTAGGACCCCACTGGTACCCCTGGCCACTGCAAGATGCTTCAACGGGATGGGCATGGCTTTCTGCGACCCCTGAATCGGGTGCAACAGGCTGCGAGACACCGTGGGGTAGCCCACAAATTGCTGAGGGCTTCCTAAATACTCAACCACACCAGAATCCGGTAAGGGGTGGATAGCAACACAATCGGTGTCGCAACTGGATTGAAATGAAGACCACTCCATCAGTCGGTCAAAGGGGCAACCATAGACAGGCGCTGCGCCGATTATCATGACGAAGCATAGGGATGCCGCTAGAGATCGGGTACACTTTAGCCCCTTGGGAATCGTTTCAAGTAAAGGGTACATCATGGCATTGCGGACTATTTTAGAGTTTCCAGATCCCCGTCTGCGCACCATCGCCAAGCCGGTGGCTGAGGTAGATGACACGATCCGTACGCTGGTTGATGACATGTTCGAAACCATGTACGAGGCAAATGGCATTGGGCTCGCAGCGAGTCAAATTGATGTCCACCTGCGAGTGGTTGTCATTGATCTGCAAGATGAAGAGCACGAACCCCTGGTGTTGATTAACCCTGAATTTGACGTTCTGACAAAAGAAATCGATGAAATGCAGGAAGGTTGCCTGTCGGTGCCCGGAATCTACGAAGTGGTTAAACGGCCTGAACATATTCGACTGCGCGCCCTCGATCGCGATGGGAAGCCCTATGAGATGGAGGCCACAGGCCTGCTCGCTGTCTGCATCCAGCATGAATGCGACCACCTCAATGGCAAGTTGTTCGTCGATCATTTGTCCAATCTAAAGCGCACTCGAATCCGCTCGAAACTGACAAAGAAATCACGCACCGAGGTAGCCGGATAAATGCTTCGCGTCGCCTTTGCCGGCACACCTGACTTTGCTGTCCCTACGCTGCAAGCGCTAATCAACTGCCCCGACATCCAGGTAGAGTGTGTCTATACACAACCTGATCGTCCGCGTGGGCGCGGACAAAAAGTGTCAGAAAGTGCCGTCAAACAGTGTGCGATGCGAGCGAATTTGCCCGTGCGGCAGCCAGATACGCTTAAGAGCGACGAGGAAATCAATGCATTTCAAGCGCTCCAACTTGATGCCTTAGTGGTCGTGGCTTATGGACAAATTCTTAAAAAGCCCATCCTCGACGCACCCCGACTGGGCTGCCTTAATGTCCATGCCTCGTTGTTGCCCCGTTGGCGTGGCGCAGCGCCTTTGCAGCGCGCCATTCAAGCGGGTGACACCGAAACTGGCATCACAGTGATGCAAATGGACGAAGGACTTGATACCGGTGGCATGCTGGCTAAAGCTCATATTGCCCTCGATGACACCACCACCACGGCCCTACTGCATGATCAGCTGGCAACCCTCGGCGGTAACCTATTGGTAGATACCTTGTTAAAACTCGATCAGGGGAGGGTTCAAGCGCACCCACAACCCGACATCGGTATCACCTATGCCTCCAAAATCTCAACTGAAGAAGCATTGATTAATTGGCATCGTCCCGCATCGGAAGTTATGCGGCACATCCATGCCTTCAACCCGGTGCCAGGCGCCTTCTCATTTGCAGGACCGGATCGACTGAAGATTTTTGAAGTCTGCGCGCATCCTGAGGCGTCGCTCAAACCGGGCGAATTGGCTATGGCCTCAGATGGACGAGTAGTTGTCGGCACAGGTGGCGACGCCCTAGAAATCCTTGCCTGCCAATTACCAGGCGGTAAACGGATGGATACCCAGGCCATGAAATCCCAACAAAAAGCGCCATGGCATACCTCCATTATTCTGGCGAATGAGCCTCTATGAAACGATCTGCCAGAACATCCGCGGTCGAAATTATTCATGCATTGCAAAACCAGCAATCCAACTTAGATGCGCTATTGCGGAAATTTGGTAAATCCCTCGACGAGCCGGATCGCAAACACCTTCAAGCCCTCTGTTACGGCATCTGCCGGGAATGGTTTCATGTTGAGGCCATTGAGAAGCAGTTACTCGACAAACCCCTGAAAGCACGAGACCAGATTTTAAGTGCCATCGTACGATGCGGCATTTATGAGCTCGGCTGGATGCACACTAAGCCCTATGCGGTCGTCTCCGAGTATGTGGATGTCACCGTACTTGAGGGCCGCCCCTGGGCGCGCGGGCTTATTAATGCCGTGTTGCGACAATTTATTCGCAAGAAATCCGAGCTGAAAATGGAGCGCCACACTCAGGAGGCACTTTGGAACCATCCGGCTTGGTTAATTGACGAGTTGCGCCGCGCTTGGCCCGAGCAGTGGGAACGGATATTGGTTGAGAACAATATACATCCCCCCATGACCTTGCGCGTTAATCGCCGCAAAGGGTCTCGCAATGCCTACCTACAACAGTTATTGGATGAAGGCATCGATGCCGTGCCAGGATCCGCGCCTGACTCGATTCGGCTAGCCGAACCCACCGGCATCCAAGCTTTGCCTGGCTTTGACGACGGCGCCGTGAGCGTACAAGACGAATCGAGCCAATGGGCGTCGTTGGCAGTCAATCCGACGGCTCAGGAACGTATCTTAGATGCATGCGCTGCACCCGGTGGTAAAACATGTCATCTGTTAGAACTGGCGGATGTGCAACTGACAGCGCTCGATATCAGTGAGCAACGACTGACGCGTATCAAAGAAAATTTGGTGCGACTTGGCTTGCGTGCACACCTGCAGGCTGCCGATGCGTCGCATGTCGATGGCTGGTGGGATAAAGAGCCATTTGATGCCATTCTCCTCGACCTCCCCTGCTCGGCGACCGGCGTAATCCGACGCAATCCGGATGTCCGACTGATGCGGTCTGAAGAGTCTTTGCGCGCCCTCAACAGCATGCAAACCATGATTCTCGACGCCGCTTGGACGACTCTCCGGACCGGCGGACGCATGCTCATTACGACCTGTTCTGTTTTGCCCCGCGAAAACCAGGAGTTGGTGAAGAAATTTATCGATCGCCACCCGGAAGCCACACTCCAACCCTTGGAAGTCCCCGGCCTAGACACGGGATTTGGGATTCAACAGTTTCCGACTCACACCGGAGGTGATGGCTTCTATTACGCGCTTCTGGTTAAATCGGCGACCCAACCTGAAAAGGCAACGGCGTGAAGATTATTATTCTTGGGGCTGGCCAAGTCGGCGCAACCCTCGCGGAAAATCTAGCCTCAGAGGCCAACGACATCTGTGTGGTCGATGTAGACCGCCTTCGTTTGCGGGCTCTGCAAGATCGTTTAGATATCCAAACGATCCACGGCAATGGCTCTTATCCAGATATTTTAAAGGCAGCCGGCGGTGTGGACGCCGATATGCTCATTGCCGTAACCAATAGCGATGAAATCAATATGGTGGCCTGTCAAATCGCCGCCGCGCTATTCCGAACCCCTACCAAAATTGCACGGGTTCGCTCCCCGGCATACGACACCACTGCGGATTTGAAAACCAACCCGCTCTTCGGTGGTAAATCTGCGTTTTCGATCGACCAAATTATTCGACCTGAACAACTGGTTACCGAAGCCATTTTCCGGTTGATTCAGCAACCGGGCGCTCTACAGGTGATGGACTTTGCCGGCGGGCTAGCCCAGTTGGTGGCCGTTAAAGCGTATCCCGACGGCGCATTGGTCGGCCGGGAATTAAAAGATTTAAGGCAAGATTTGCCCAAGGTCGACACGCGTGTGGCGGCCGTATTCCGTAAAGATCGACCCATCATCCCCCGCGGCGACACAGTCATCGAAGCTGAAGATGAAGTCTTTTTTATTGCCGCTCGAAAAGATATTCGTGCGGTTGTGGCTGAGCTTCAAAAGCTTGAGAAGCCCTATCGGCGAGTTTTAATTGCCGGCGGCGGAAATATTGGGGCGCGTCTTGCGACTGCCATCGAGCACCAATATCGGGTGAAATTGATCGAGCGTAGCCCACAGCGATGCAAAGAGCTGTCAGAAATGCTTGATAAAACCGTGGTGCTGCAAGGTGATGCCTCTAACCAAGATATGTTGGTAGAAGAAGGTATTGATGACGTTGATGTATTCTGCGCAGTAACCAACAGCGATGAAGCCAACATCATGTCCTCAATGCTCGCCAAACGACTCGGTGCGCGAAAGGTCATGACCCTAATCACCAATGCAGCCTATGTTGATTTGGTGCAAGGCGGCTTGGTCGATATCGCCATCAGCCCTGAACAAGCCACGATTGGCTCACTGTTGCAGCTAGTCCGTCGCGGCTCAATCCATGCCGCTCACTCATTACGTCGTGGTGCAGCCGAAGCGATCGAGGCAGTGGCGCATGGCGATTCGAGATCCAGTCGAGTGGTTGGTCGAAAAATTGGGCAAGTAGATCTTCCAAGTGGCGCAACGATTGGTGCCATTGTGCGGGGAGAAGAGGTCATCATTGCGCACGATCACATCGTCATTGAGCACGAGGATCACGTGATTTTGTTCCTGACCGACAAGCGTAAAATCAGTGATGTCGAACGCTTGTTCTCTGTGGCACCCACCTTCTTGTAGGCCTGTATGCGGTTAAAAACGATCCTCAGAATCCTTGGTCTGTTGCTGATGCTTTTCAGCTTCACCATGGTGCCCCCGATGATCGTTAGCTTAATTTTCAGTGACGGTCAGTTGATGTTGTTTGCGACCGCTATGTGCATCGTGTTTTTTGCAGGTTTTTTAGGATGGATGCCCGTACGGCGAGAGAAGCGCGACCTGAGAATACGGGACGGCTTTATTGTAACGGTCTTATTCTGGCTTATTTTAAGTCTTGCAGGCGCCGTACCATTTGCACTGTCTGAATCCCTCAATCTAAGCATCACAGATGCCGTCTTTGAATCCATGAGCGGCCTCACCACCACAGGTGCCACCGTCTTGGTTGGCATAGAAACACTACCCAAGTCGATGTTGTTTTATCGCCAGCAACTCCAGTGGCTCGGCGGCATGGGGATCGTCATCCTAGCGGTGGCCATTCTACCTATGCTCGGTGTCGGGGGTATGCAGCTGTACCGTGCAGAACTTCCCGGCCCAGTAAAAGACAACAAGCTATCGCCGCGCATTGCAGAGACCGCCAAATCGCTTTGGATGATTTATCTGTTTTTAACCAGTGCCTGCGCGATCAGCTTTTGGTTGGCCGGCATGAACCCTTTCGATGCGATTTCTCACGCCTTTTCAACCGTCGCCATCGGCGGATTTTCTACATACGACGCGTCAATTGGGTATTTCAATAACCCAGCGATCGAAATGATTTGTGTGCTGTTTATGGTGATTGCGGGGATGAACTTTTCCCTTCACTTCGCCGCTTGGCACAACAAAACGGTTAAGCACTATCTGCAGGATCCTGAATGGAAAACCTATCTCGCGTTTCTTTTCGGACTCGCGATGCTGGTTTCGTTCGTGCTGATAGAAACCGAAACCTATGGGGCCAATGACGCATTCCGCTATGGCGTTTTCGAGGTGGTGTCGATCGCGACCACAACCGGGTTTTCCACGGCGGACTTTTCACTGTGGCCCACCTTTGTGCCCTTTTTACTGTTAATGAGTGCGTTTGTGGGCGCCTGTGCCGGTTCCACAGGCGGCGGCATCAAAGTCATCCGGCTTCTATTGCTCTACAAACAGGGTAGCCGAGAAATCAAACGCCTCATCCATCCCAATGCAGTGATCCCTATCAAACTGGGGTCCAAACCTGTGAGCCCGCGCGTGATTGATGCGGTGTGGGGCTTTTTAGCGGCCTATGTGCTGGTATTTGGCGTCCTAATGGTCTTAAGCATGGCGTTTGGTGAGGACCCGATCACAGCCTACTCTGCGGTGGGTGCGACCTTGAATAACTTAGGGCCGGGGCTCGGCGAGGCAGCCGCTAACTACGCCAGCCTCAGCGATGGAACCAAACATGTCTTAACGCTCGCCATGTTGCTCGGGCGGCTTGAATTGTTCACCTTGCTGGTTGTCTTGTCACCGGCTTTTTGGACTCGCTAGGGCGTCCTAATCGTGCCATCTGGCGCATTGCGGAAGCGCGCGTACTCCCATTGATACTGCTCTGGATACTGACGAATCCAGCCTTCAATTTGTCGGTTCATTTGCGTCAACCACGTTCGACTGTCCGCACCCTCAGATACCTCGAGACGATCAAAGAAAATTCGATACGCAGAGCCTTCCTCGACTGCGCCTGCAATAAATACTGAAGGATGAGCGGCCTTGGCCAAGCGATACGGCAGTGTAGGCGTGAGCGCTTCCACATCGAAGAAAGGTGCATACTCCCCCATACCCTTTTTAGGCGTTTGATCTGGAAGCACTATGGCTGTCGCGCCAGACCGTAAATCTTTCAGCAATGCCTTTACGCCAAGCGCATTCGCTGGGACCAGCCGGTTGCCGCCGCGCTCTCGAGCCCGCTTCACCATCTTGGACATGGAATCGACACGCAGCGGACGAAACATCGCGGTATAGGGATACTGCAACGACAACCAAGCACCAAATAACTCCCAATTTCCCAAGTGGGGCAACAGGATCAGCACAGAGCCTTCCGCACGAGCGCGCTCGAATAAGGCGAACCCTGAAACACTGGCCACACGGGTTTTAGCTACTTTTGGGGCGCGCTGCCAGGTCGCCAACATATCGACGATTTTCCGACCGAGATTATTCAGCGAGGCATCACGGAGGTTATTACGCGTTGCCGAGTCCATGGCGGGAAATACGAGCGTGAGATTAAATTCCGTCGTGGTCTTCGAACGGTTGGGCAGATGACGAAGGCCCCAACCTAAACAGTTGGCAACAACGGTTTGCACGGACTTTGGCCAACGCCCAATTGCCAATACAAACCGTTGAATCAACTGCACAATCAATCATCCTGTTCGTTATACTGTCGCCCTTTAGCCAGAAACCGAATGGAATGACGATGTCTGCCGGCAAACCCGATGTACTGACTTTTCAAGGACTCATCTTAGCACTGCAACAATACTGGGCAGACCAAGGATGTGTCATTTTACAGCCCTACGACATGGAAGTGGGCGCCGGTACCTTTCACCCTGCCACTTTCTTGCGAGCTATTGGACCTGAGCGCTGGAACGCAGCCTACGTCCAACCGTCGCGTCGCCCAACGGACGGGCGCTATGGTGAGAACCCGAATCGCGGCCAGCATTACTACCAATTCCAAGTGGTGATGAAGCCCAATCCCGCTAACTTAGTTGACCTTTATTTCGGATCGCTCGAAGCACTGGGAATCGATACCCAAGTGCATGACCTACGACTGGTTGAAGACAACTGGGAGTCGCCCACACTCGGCGCGTGGGGGCTTGGCTGGGAAGTCTGGTTGAATGGCATGGAAGTCACTCAGTTTACCTATTTCCAGCAAGCCGGCGGGCTTGAATGCTTCCCGGTCACCGGAGAGCTGACCTACGGTCTTGAGCGCATCGCGATGTATCTGCAAAACGTGGAGTCCATGTTTGACCTAGTCTGGACCCGTGTGGGCGATGACGTGGTCACCTATGGCGACGTGTTTTTGCAAAATGAGCAAGAAATGAGCGCTTATAACTTTGAGCACGCCAATACAGAGTGGCTGTTTGCAGCCTTCGCCGAAGCCGAGGCAGCGTGTGAAAAACTATTGGCAGAAAAGTTGCCCTTGCCCGCCTATGAGCAGGTATTAAAAGCCAGTCATACGTTCAACTTATTAGACGCTCGACATGCCGTCAGCGTCACCGAGCGTCAACGGTATATTCTCAAAGTCAGAAACCTTGCGCGGCAAGTGGCCGAGCGGTATTTCGAATCGCGGAAAGAAAAGGGATTCCCATTAGCCAATCCAGAATTACGGGCTAACTATTTGACGGAGCAGACTGCATGAGCACCTATGTTTTCGAATTGGGCTGCGAAGAGCTGCCATCCTCTGCTCTCCCAAGCCTCAGGGATCAAATGGTGAGCTTGATGACCGGAGAGCTGGCAGCAGCACAGCTCTCCTTTGAAACAATATCAGCCATTGCCGCACCTCGGCGATTGGGTGTATTCATCGAAGGATTGGCGCCTAACTCTGAGACACGCACGATCGAGCGCAAAGGCCCTGCGGTTCAAGCGGCCTATAAAGAAGGACAACCCACCCCAGCGCTGCTCGGATTTTGTAAGGGTCTCGGGATCGACCCCGCTGACGTACAAACAGAAGAGACGGACAAAGGGGTTTGGGTGGTTTATCGCGGCCAAGAGCCAGGCCGGCCAGCCGCTGACTTACTGCCCGGCATCATCCAGAAGGTACTGGCTGGGCTTAGCCACACTAAACCGATGCGCTGGGGCAGCGGACGAGACGAATTTCCTCGTCCGGTTCACTGGATCTTGAGCGTTTTAGATTCAACGGTTATTCCGGTTTCTGCCTTTGGATTAGCTTCAGGTGCGGTTACCTACGGTCATCGATTCCATAGCCCATCGGCAATACAGATCGCGGCAGCCAAAGACTACGAAGCACAACTCAAAGCCGCGTACGTCCTACCCTTCTTTGAGGTACGCGAAGCGTTAACCTGGTCATTGATACAGGACTTAGCAACAAGCCAAAAACTGACCGTAGCGACTGATGCCGATCTGCTTGAAGAGATCTGCTGCTTAGTCGAGTGGCCTGTTCCCCTCTGCGGCTCATTTGAGCCGGAGTTCCTAGAAGTGCCGGACATCGCGCTCATCGCCGCCATGCGAGGTCATCAAAAGTATTTCCATTGCTCAACCGCACAAGGAGCTCTGAGCCACCACTTCATTACGGTAGCCAATTTGGAAAGCCGTGACCCGAATCAAGTCATTGCCGGAAACCAACGAGTCATTAGGGCTCGCTTGTCAGATGCCCGATTCTTTTATCAGACAGACCGCCAAACGCCATTGAGTCAAAGACGCCCCTCTCTGAATTCAATTACGTTTCACCCGAAACTTGGTTCTTTGGGTGACAAAACAGAGCGGTTAAAAGCACTCGCTTCCGAGCTCGCTGGCCAGGTGGGCTTGTCCGTGGACGATGCGGAACGGGCTGCCGAACTGTCCCGTTGTGACCTAGTCTCCGAAATGGTGCTCGAGTTCGATGAGTTGCAAGGTCAAATGGGGGGCATCTATGCCCGCCTCGACGGAGAAAACCACACGGTCTCCGATGCCATCGCCGAACTGTATCGACCCGCCGGCGCCCAAGATAAGACACCCGATACCGCCTTAGGGGCACTTCTTGGACTAGCAGATCGCTTAGACACCCTGGCTGGACTGTTTGCCGCCGGTCAGCCCCCTAGCGGGAACAAAGACCCCTTTGCGTTACGAAGAGCCGCTATCGGCCTGATTCGCCTGAACATGCATCCAGCGCTTCGTATCGATCTTCGCCCATGGGTGGGCACCGCATTGGCGATCCAACCGGGTACGCCTGCGACTGACAGCGAAGAAACATTAGTCCAGTTCATTGAGGACCGTGAACGCGTTCGCCTAACCGACAGTGGCTACAGGCACGACCTGGTGATTGCTAGCCAGGATTCGGAAGCGCTGAATACCTACCTCACCGAACAACGAGTGATCGCGCTTGCTGCCCACATCTCACACCCAGATTTCGACGCGTTGGCCGGAGCCAATAAACGAATTGCCAATATTTTGGCAAAGTCCCAGACACAGTTTGGCGAGATTCAGGCTGGCCTGTTGGAAGAGCCATCAGAACGGGTGCTGTTTGAGTCGTTAAACGCATGCGAGACAGATGTTCACGCACTTGTTTCACGTGAAACATACGGCCAAGCCATTGAGCGGCTCGCGCAACTTCGCCCAGCCATCGACGGTTTTTTCGATAACGTGATGGTGAACGCCGAGCGCGAAGACCTCAAGCAAAATCGACTGAACCTATTGTGTCGCGTTCGCGCCCTATTTCTACTCATTGGCGACCTCAGCCTAGTGCAGGCGTAACTCGCCATGGCTGTAATCGTTCTTGACCGAGATGGCGTCATCAACGCCGACTCGGATGCGTACGTCAAATCAGAAGACGAATGGCAGCCCCTACCTGGGTCCATTCATGCGATTGCCGAGCTGTGTGCGGCTGGGTACACGGTGGCCGTCGCCACCAATCAGAGCGGACTCGGTCGAGGACTATTCACACTCGATGCCTTGGACGCAATGCACAGCAAAATGCGGAGACTGGTCGAGGATGCCGGAGGAACGATCGCAATGATCGCGTTTTGCCCGCATACCCCCAAAGACCTATGCGCATGCCGCAAACCAGGCATCGGGTTATTGCAGTCGATCCATGCTGAGTTCCCGTTAGATCCTGACACGACATGGATGGTGGGCGACACCGACAAAGACATCCAAGCGGCCGCTCGAATGGGAATCCGTGGCGCACTGGTCGAGACAGGCAAGGGCAAAACGATGCTAACGTCCGGGCGTGTTTCACGTGAAACAACGCCCGTATTCGTGGACCTAGCGCACTTTACAAAGTGGCTGTTGGCTCCCTAACTACCTATTTAAATATCTAGGTTAGCTACGTTGAGGGCATTGGCCTCAATGAATGCGCGCCGCGGTTCGACTTCATCGCCCATCAAGGTGACGAACATTTGATCCGCCGCAATCATGTCTTGAACGGACACCTTCAACAACCGACGACTCGTGGAGTCCATGGTGGTCTCCCACAGTTGCTCGGGATTCATCTCGCCCAATCCTTTGTATCGCTGAATTTGCGGGCCACGACGTGCTTCAGACATCAGCCACTCATACGCCTGGTCAAACGACCGTATCGGCATCGACTTCTCGCCTCGGCTGACTTCGGCACCCGCCTCCAACAAACCGGCCAACAATTTTGCAGCCTCTGAAAGCTTTGCGTAATCCCCACCATCAAAGAATTGATGTCCGAACACAAACCGATCCGTCATACCATGCTGAATACGCTCAACAATCACACGATATTCATTCCGCTCCGAATCGAAATCATGCGCGGTCTTAAAGAACAGTCCGTCCTTCGGATCTTGGGGCAATTCCTCTGCCAAATCCGTCGCGAATTGGGCCACCTTCGCTTCCGTCTTTAAATCCGACACCGAGATTGGCTCGATATTCAGCAGCGCTTGCAACGCCTCGTACGGATACAAACGATACAGCTTGTCGACGACCTCTTTACCTGACCGGTAAGCCGCGAACAGACGCTCTAAAACGTCTCCGGTCAGCACCTCAGCCTCCTTCGAGGTCTTGAGTCCCGCACCGTCCAGAGCCAAATTGGTCAGGTACGCTTCAAGCGCCGCTTCGTCCTTTAAATACTGCTCCTGCTTACCCTTCTTGACTTTGTATAGAGGGGGCTGCGCAATAAACACATGGCCGCGCTCGACGACTTCTTTGAGATGACGATAGAAGAAGGTCAGAAGCAGCGTACGAATGTGCGCCCCATCGACGTCCGCGTCGGTCATGATGATGATTTTATGATACCGAAGCTTTTCCACATCAAATTCCGGTCCAATCGAGCATCCTAACGCGGTTACTAGCGTTCCGACCTCTTGCGAGCTCAGTAACTTGTCAAACCGCGCTTTTTCAACGTTTAAGATTTTCCCTTTAAGGGGCAAGATCGCTTGGTGCTTACGATCACGACCTTGTTTAGCTGAACCACCGGC
>CBFHVZ010000001.1:0-112624 GCA_965659195.1 Litorivicinaceae bacterium | reverse complement strand
CGACGTTTAAGATTTTCCCTTTAAGGGGCAAGATCGCTTGGTGCTTACGATCACGACCTTGTTTAGCTGAACCACCGGCAGAGTCACCCTCCACCAGGAACAATTCAGACAACCCAGGATCCTTCTCCTGGCAATCGGCCAATTTTCCAGGCAATCCCGCAATATCCAACGCGCCCTTACGACGGGTGAGCTCACGCGCTTTACGCGCTGCCTCACGGGCACGGGCAGCATCGATCATCTTGGCCACGATTTGCTTAGCCTCAGAAGGCCGTTCTGCCAAAAAGGTTTGAAAGGCCTCCCGCATTTCTTGCTGGACAGCGGTTTTCACCTCTTGGGATACCAGCTTGTCCTTGGTTTGCGACGAAAATTTGGGATCCGGTACCTTCACTGAAATAATCGCAGTGAGACCTTCTCGTGCGTCGTCGCCTGACGTCGCTACTTTGGCCTTTTTCAACAACTGCTCGTCTTCAATGTATTGGTTCAGTGAACGCGTCAGAGAGGCCCGGAACCCTTCTAAGTGTGTGCCACCATCTTTCTGCGGAATGTTATTGGTGTAGCAAAAAATGTTTTCTTGATAAGTGTCGTACCACTGCAACGCAATCTCGACACCTATTCCATCCTCGCGGTTCGTGGACGTGAAATGAAACACATCGCAAATCGGATTTTTGTTTTTGCCCAGATAGCCAACAAACGCTGACAGACCGCCTTCGTACTCAAAGGTCTCGCTTTGGCCGGTCGCTTCTTCGGTCAGACAAATCTTAACGCCCGAATTTAAGAACGAGAGCTCGCGGAGTCGTTTCGCCAAAATCTCATAGTGAAAATCAACAGTCGCAAAGGTAGCCGCGGATGGCTTGAAACGGACAGTGGTTCCACTTTCCTCCGTAGTGCCTATCTGAGAGATAGACGACTGGGGGTCGCCGTGGCGATATTCCTGCTCCCAAACCGCACCGTCTCGCCGAATAGTTAACACCAAGCGCTCACTCAACGCATTGACGACTGATACGCCAACCCCATGTAAACCACCGGACACTTTGTATGAATTCTCGTCAAACTTACCGCCCGCGTGGAGAACCGTCATGATGATCTCGGCAGCACTTTTGCCTTCTTCATGCGCATCTACCGGGATGCCTCGGCCGTTATCTTGAACAGTCACCGAACCGTCTGTATGAATAATGACGTCAATTTGGTCGCAATGCCCTGCGAGCGCTTCGTCAATGGAGTTATCAACGACCTCAAACACCATATGATGCAAGCCCGTTCCATCGTCGGTATTACCGATGTACATACCCGGCCGCTTACGCACTGCCTCAAGGCCTTTTAATACCTTGATCGAGCTGCCGTCATAGTTCTGTGTGGGCTGGTTGTCTTCCATCATGCTTCCTTTACCAAGTGTATTGCTCCGTGTTTCACGTGAAACACTCGCGCGCAATCCTGCGCATCAGCGGAGAGCCCCGCTCTTTGTTCATCAATCCCCGTCACCAACGTCTGGCAACCATGCGACAATACTTCGGCCCAAACGGCTCGCTGAAAACGCAAATCCAATTCAGCGCCCGGATCGTCCAAACACAGCACTGGCTGTATTTCTCGCGCATTGGCAACCCGCAACTGGGCCAGAATCAACGCCAAATTAACCGTCTTTAGCTGGCCTCGACTTAACACATCTGCCGCCCGCTGATCATCACACCGAAACACCAAGTCCGCCCGCTGCGGGCCTACCTGGGTCTGTCTTGCCTTTCGATCACGGACCCTGTGGCTCAGCAGATCGGCTACCAAAGGCTTCTCCGACCAACCACGCTGATAGTCCAACTGCACTTGACCAGCAAATCCCAGCCGAGCAAGCACATCTGGAAACACCGCCTGGATTTCATCCACAAACCGCTGACGCCAACTGTCGACCTGGTGACCATACACATCAATCTGCTGGTCCCAAGCGTCCAAATCGCAGTCCTTAAGTGTACCACTTCGGAGACCAGTGTTCCGTTGTAAAAGCGCCCGACGAAGTGCCGCAAAGACCGAAGCGTCTCCCGATAAACAATGAAATGCACCCCAGTCCATCCAGCGCCTTCGATCACCTGGGCTCCCGGTGATCAAATCCGGCATATGCGGTGCAATCACAAGCACCGGTAACGCCCGGCTTAAGACTGACTGACCGCGAGCCGTGCCCCCGTCAAATCGCAATCGACGATCACCTGAACGCGTAATCTGTGTCGCCAATCGATGCGGTACCCCTTTACGGGCGACCTTAGCAAACACCGTCATTTGATCGGCCGCGTGTGCAATCAGCGCTTTATGACGGGGCGTGACAAAGCTTCGCCCATACGACAACACAGACACAGCTTCTAACACAGAGGTTTTGCCCGCCCCATTATCGCCAATCCATAGATTGATCTGCGGCGCCAAAACGAGCGAGGCCTCTTGGAGGCCTCGAACATGATGCAGATTTAAGGTTTCGATCACCGAGTGATTACAACCGCATGGGCATCACAACGTAGCGGCCGGCATCATCACCAACGCCCAGCATCAATGCACTGCGGTTGCTGTCGCCAAAACGAAGTTCTACCAGCTCAGTTTCGATGGTGCTCAGCACGTCCAACAAATAGCTCACGTTAAATCCTATTTCAAATCCGTCTTGACCGACGAATTCAACCTCCAACACCTCTTCGGCCTCTTCCTGCTCCGCATTGGTTGCTACGGCCTCAAGCTGCCCTTGTGCAAACCGGAGGCGCACACCCCGATACTGCTCACTCGAGAGAATGGAGGCGCGCTGCAACACCTCTTTCAGACGCTTACGATCCGCCCGCACCACATGATCTCCGCCTTGGGGCAACACCCGCTCGTAATCAGGGAAGCGCCCATCAATCAAGACACTGGTAAATACCAAGCCTGGTGCCGAGACGCGGAAATGGGACGCAGAAAACGACAGATCAACGCTGTCTCCGGTGGTACCCAGCAGCCTAGCCAACTCTAATACCGCCTTTCGCGGCACAATCAATGACACTGGCTCTGAAGAAGCGCCTTCCAGAGGCGTTTGATACATGCTTAATCGATGGCCATCCGTCGCCACGGTGCGAAAGTCCCCGCCTCCGATGGCAAACAACATCCCGTTTAAATAATACCGAACGTCTTGCTGGGCCATCGCAAACTGTGTTCTGGAAATCGCTGATTGCAGCGGTGTTTTAGCCAACCGAACTGTTGTGAGATCCCCTCGCACTTCGAGCCTTGGGTAATCTGACGCCGCCAACGTCGCCAGTTTAAAGCGAGACCGCCCAGAACTGAGCAACATCTGTGAGCCATCTTGCTTGAACTGGACCACCGCCCCTTCCGGGAGCGCCTTGGCGATATCGACCAACTTTTTGCCAGGAACCGTTACCGCGCCCCCTGAACCTACATCCACAAGCTCCATTTGCGTGGAAATCTCGGTATCCAAATCCGTGCCTGTTAGGACAGCGCCGGTAGCATCCACTTCGATCAGGATATTTGCCAGGATCGCCATGGTCTGCTTCCGCTCAACCACAGACGCAGCCATTTGCGCCTTTTCGAGCAACTGTTCGCGGGAAACCGAAAATTCCATGTAATGTCCTTATCCTGTCAAAGCTTTTAAAAGGTTGTGGTAATCATCTCGGATTGCCAAATCCGTGTCACACAATTCTTTTATTTTACGACACGCATGCAACACCGTTGTGTGATCTCGACCGCCAAATGCCTCACCAATCTCGGGCAAGGAGTGGTCTGTGAGCTCCTTACAAAGCGCCATAGCCACTTGGCGCGGCCTCGCGATCGAACGATTGCGTCGCTTAGAAAGAAGGTCTGAAATTTTTATCTTGAAGTAGTCCGATACCATTCGTTGTATGTTGTCCAGCGAGATTTGACGATCATGCACCGCAATCAAGTCCCGCAATGTCTCGCGGACAAAATCCAACGTAATGGGCTGCCCAAAAAAGTGCGCATTCGCCAAGACTCGCTTCAACGCCCCTTCCAGGTCACGCACGTTACTTCTAACTTTCTGCGCAATAAAAAACGCACAATCTCGCTTTAACTCGACACCCGCCTGGTTCGCCTTATTGATCAGAATAGCCACTCGGGTTTCAAGCTCTGGTGGCTCTAGCCTGACCGTCAAGCCCCACCCAAACCGTGACTTTAGACGATCTTCCATGTTGTCGATTTCTTTAGGGTATCGGTCGGACGTCAAGATAATTTGCTGCCCGCCCTCTAGCAAACTATTGAACGTGTGAAAAAACTCTTCTTGAGACTTTTCTTTGCCGGCAAAAAACTGGATATCATCGATCAACAGCGCATCGACGTTCCGATACACCCGTTTGAAGTCAGCAATCGCGTTGAGCTGTAATGCTTTCACCATGTCGGCCACGAAACGCTCAGAATGCACATAAATGATCTTCGCGTTTGGATTCCGCTCACGGATGTGGTTGCCCACAGCATGCATCAAATGCGTTTTACCTAAACCTGTATCGCCGTATAAGAACAACGGGTTGTATTCCGAACCTGGCTTCTCCGATACCCGATTCGCCGCCGCACGAGCTAACTGGTTCGACTTTCCTTCTACAAATTTGGCAAAGGTGAACTCACTATTTAGTCGATTGCTGTGTTTTATCTGACCTTCCACAACCGCAGGCTCTCGCACCCGGTGTTCTGTCGGGGGGGCGGCTGCCGTTGAACCTGCTTGAGGTTGAGGTACCGGCGTCGACATCACGGAAGCTGCTTTCGGTTGTGTTGCGGGCGGCCGCGTCGACGCTTGCATCGAGCCAACGCGCACTTCGATGCGGTATACACCCCCGTTTAGCTGGTTATACAACGATCGGATTTTATCGAGATAGCGATCCTCTACCCAATCCTTTACAAACCGATTAGGGGCATAAAGATAGACGTGCTTGTCTTCAATTTGAGCTTGAAGTGGCCGGATCCACGTATTGAGCTGCTCTGGGGACAACTCCACCGCCAGCTGATCCACACACACGTCCCAAGTCACACACGATCCTCCTATTGAGGGGATAAGTTATGCACAATCTGTCACCCCGGGGTCAAGCACTCACTGAAATTTATTTTTAACCCATTGATTTATAATGTTATTTTAAAAAATGAATGGATCTGTGGATAACTTGCTCAAAGCAACCCGTGCCACCACCTGAAACACTGGATTCGCGCGCTTACTCCCGCATAGCCGCTTTTTATCCACAGCCCCTAATTACGCAATTAGTGCAGTCTAATTTCAGAGTTTGATCCAGGGTTTGTGTTTATCGGAAAAGTCGATATAATTCGCGACCCTAATTTTTTACTGGTAGGACAAACCCATGAAGCGTACGTTTCAGCCAAGTGTTTTAAAGCGTGCCCGCAACCACGGTTTCCGTGCTCGCATGGCCACTAAAAGCGGACGCCAAATCATTGCGCGTCGTCGTGCCAAAGGCCGCAAGCGTCTGTCAGCCTAATCTGAGCGTGACCATGACGGTGGAATCACTGCCGTCACGCGCCGCCTTCGACGCGGTTTTTGAAAGCCCAGATGCCAAACAAGGGCAATCTGGGTTTTTAATTCTTGCCAAATACATTCAAGACGCCTCCTCTCAGCCCATGGTCCGCATAGGGTTTGTCACATCCAAGAAAAAGATCAAGCGGGCCGTCGACCGGAACCGGTTTCGTCGTGTATTCAAAGATCGACTTAGAGTGCTGCCCGATTTGATTCCAAGTGATTGGGTCGTCATCGCTCGCGCTACGCCAGCCAACTTACATGACAGCACTTTCCACCAAGATGTGGACAAGGCACTGGCCCGAATTCAGTCACGACTGTTGAAAGCCCATGAGAATTCTTGACCTCCCTAAGCAGACAGGAATTGCGATCGTACGCTTCTACCGGTACTTTGTGTCTCCACTTTTACCGCCGTCCTGCCGGTTCGAACCCAGTTGTTCGGCGTATGTAATAGAGGCCATCGATACCTTTGGGTTACTGAAAGGGTCATGGTTGGGCTTTAAACGTATTATTCGGTGTCATCCGGGATGCCAAGGGGGCTATGACCCAGTCCCTAAACGAGAGAACTGACGGAACTTAGGAATGGATATTCAACGCACTGGCCTTTTGGTAATGCTCGGAGTCGTAACATACTTGTTATTCCTCGAGTGGAATAACTACACCGCCCGGGTGGATGCGCCTGAGCCCGATCGAGTCTCCGCCGCCCTGTCTACACCGGCTGCTACCACCAACGCCAACACCGGGTCTGTGCCCACTCCCGAAACATCTGGATCCATTACCGAATTAGGGGATTCAGCGGCCGTCTCAGGGTCTAACGTTCGTGTTTTAACGCCCTTATTCGACATTACGTTGGATTTAAACGGCGGCGATATGACCCAAGCACTTCTCCGTCAATACCCAAGCCGGATAGATCGCCCAAATGATCCGATCGCGTTATTGGATTCCGTGGATCGAACTTATTTTGCACAAAGCGGTTTGGTTGGCCCCGACGGACCGGATGCATCGCCCACAGGCCGCCCTCAATATCGTGCTTCATCTGCGTTTTACGAGATCACCGAGCCTACCGATGTGATTCTTGAAACTCGCACTGAAAGCGGCCTGATCGTTCAGAAGATTTACTCATTTAAGCCCGATTCATACGACATCAAAGTAACGCATCGCATTGCCAATACCAGCGATACCCAGAAAACCGTTTCACCCTTTGTTCAAATAAAGCGTGATAACTCTCAAGACCCGTCAGTCCAAAACTCAATGGGCATGCAGGCATTTCTAGGATTCGCACTGCCGACTTTAGATGAGCGCTATCGCAAAGTGTCGTTTGGTGACTTCGAAACCTCAGCCGATGCGCGCGATTTGAACTCCGAACTGCGAGACGCACGACCTGTTGGCGGCTATCTTGCGTTGTTACAGCATTACTTCACCACAGCCTGGGTGCCAGACAGCAATCTTGAACATACCTACAGTTTTAGACGGAACGATCGAGGCGAAAATATTGGCAGCATCGTCAGCCCCGATGTAAGCATTGCCCCCGGATCAGAAGCGGTGACCGAAGCTACCCTCTATGTTGGTCCCAAGGATCAAGATGCTCTTGAAGCGCTTCAACCCGGCCTCGAATTGGTCGTTGACTACGGTTGGCTCTGGTTTATTGCTCAACCTCTTTTCTGGCTTTTGAAATTCATCCAAAACTACGTAGGTAACTGGGGTGTAGCCATCATTTTAGTGACCGTATTAGTCAAAGCTGCTTTTTTCCAGCTCTCTGCGACTGCCTACAAATCCATGGCAAAAATGCGGAAGTTCACGCCAGAAATCGCTCGGATGCGCGAATTGTATGCAGACGATCGTCAGCGTATGTCCAAAGAAATGATGGATTTATACAAGCGTGAAAAGATCAATCCATTGGGCGGATGCTTACCCATTTTGGTTCAGATGCCCGTCTTTATTGCCTTGTATTGGGTATTGATGGAGTCGGTCGAACTGCGACAAGCACCTTTCTTCTTGTGGATTGAAGATCTGAGTGTCAAAGACCCCTATTTCATCCTTCCTTTGCTGATGGGTATCTCGATGTACATTCAAACATCGCTGAACCCAACACCGCCTGACCCGATGCAAGCGAAGATTATGAAGTACATGCCTGTGGCGTTTACGTTCTTCTTCTTATGGTTCCCTGCCGGTTTAGTCTTGTACTGGGTTGTGAACAATATTTTATCTATCGCCCAGCAATGGGTGATTACTCGGAATATTGAAAAGCAAGTTCAAACCTAATGAACCACACAGACACGATTGTTGCCTCTGCCACCGCGCCTGGCCGCGGCGCAATCAGTGTTCTACGGTTGTCTGGACCTGAAAGCCTACAGATCGCGCAAACCCTATCAGGCAAGACCTTAACCCCTCGCGTTGCCACTTATGGGCCTTGTCTACACGACGGGCTCATCGACACCGGTCTTTGGCTTTACTTTCCTGGACCTCATAGTTTTACCGGTGAAGATGTCTGTGAATTTCAAGGTCATGGAGGTCCTGTTGTCATTCAAGCCGTCGTTCAAGCCATGATTACCTTGGGTGCTCGACATGCCAAACCAGGCGAATTCAGTGAACGCGCTTTTTTAAACGATAAAATCGATCTCGCCCAAGCCGAAGCCATCAGCGATCTAATTTCTGCGTCATCGATTGCCGCTGTGAAAGCAGCCAACCGGTCACTCTCAGGTCAATTCTCTGACGACATCCACGAACTCGTCACACAGTTAATTGCCCTTCGCGTGCACCTAGAAGCACACATTGATTTCCCGGATGAAGATATATCGCCAAACGAGCTGGCCTTACTCGGGAGCCAATTGACACTTCTTGATGACGCGATGGTCGAACTACTATCAAAAACAGAGCAAGGCGCTCGGTTAAATCACGCGTTTGATGTGGTATTGGTAGGACCGCCCAATGCCGGAAAAAGCTCACTGCTAAACGCCATCGCGCGTGAACCCTTGGCAATCGTCACTGACATCCCTGGCACCACTCGCGATCTGATTCGACATAGCATCATCGCCCACGGGCTCGAGCTCAGGATCACCGATACTGCAGGTATAAGAGATACAGAAGATGAAATTGAACACGAAGGCATTACTCGTGCCAGACAAGCCATCAATACCGCCGATCTTATCGTTTGCTTACTAGAAGCGTCTAATGGCGAATTAACAACCGCCTCCATAACGAGTTTGCTTGGAACTTTGGATGCCAAAACACCGATCTTATTGGTTCAAAATAAGATTGATATTCATGCACCTGCAATTAATCACACAGACTACCCATGCGTGCACATGTCAGCGAAGACGGGTGAGGGATTGTCGGAGTTATTAACCGCCATCACCGGATCCCTTCAACTCCAAACCCGAGACGATCTTTACCTAACCCGGCAGCGTCATGTCGACCTGGTAAGACAGGCATACCGCCACGTCATCGATGCAAAAACGCACCCTTTAAATTCAAACCAATTGGAATTGATCGCCGAAGATTTACGATTGGCCCAAAATTGCTTATCAGACATCACCGGCACCTTCACATCCGATGATTTGTTAGGTGAGATATTTTCGACATTCTGTATCGGTAAATGATGTCGATAACGTGACCGAAGCACTCTGAAGAGCCTATGGATAACTTGCCCTGTGGGTAAATGGCTAGCTTACGCACAGCTTTAAACGACTTACTCCTAAGATTCAGTGATTCTCTTTCACATCCTTCATAATGCTCTAACTTACTGAAACTGAATTAGAAAAATTACTTTTCCACAGATGTGAAGCAACGTAATATATATAACCTCAATAACCCTTTTCTTTAAAAAATTATTTTATATATGGATTACCGAACTCTTTTTGATGTGATCGTCGTCGGCGGAGGTCATGCAGGCACCGAAGCAGCACATGCCGCTGCCCGTATGGGTGCGCACACACTATTGATCACACATTCTATCGAGGCGTTAGGGCAAATGTCCTGTAATCCAGCAATTGGCGGTATTGGGAAAAGCCACCTCGTGAGAGAAATCGATGCTTGTGATGGCTTGATGGCGAAAGTCACTGATCGTGCGGGTATTCAATTTCGGATATTAAATCAACGAAAAGGACCTGCGGTTCGAGCCACTCGAGCACAAGCAGATCGAGTGCTATATCGCCAGCATATGCGTTTGCTTATTGAGTCGACACCGAATTTATATGTATTCCAACAACCCGTAACCGATGTAGTTATCGAGGAAGATACGATTCAAGGTGTGGTCACCGCCATGGGTGTGACCTTACGAGCTAAAACAGTCGTTCTAACCGCCGGTACATTTCTAGCTGGGCAGATTCATATTGGTATGAATAAGCAATCCGGTGGTCGAGCAGGCGATCCGGCGGCCGATGCCTTATCTCGATCGTTACATACCTATCCGTTTCGTATGGGTCGTTTAAAAACGGGAACGCCGCCCCGTATTGATTCGAGAAGTGTGGACTTAGCAGCATTAGCGAAACAGCCAGGCGACACACCGACTCCCTACCTATCGATGATGAGTGAAGGGCATGAACATCCTGCTCAGGTTGATTGTTACTTATCGCGGACCACTGAACGAACGCGTGACATTATTTTAGAGAATCTCCACTTAAGCCCGATGTATGCCGGTGTGATTGAGGGTGTGGGTCCAAGATATTGCCCGTCAATTGAAGATAAAATGGTTCGATTTGCGGATAAACCGACTCATCAAGTGTTTTTGGAGCCCGAAGGTTTAACAACGCATGAGTTGTATCCGAACGGAGTGAGTACATCACTGCCTTATGAAGTGCAGCTTGAAATCATCCGATCGATGGAAGGATGTGGAAATGCCTACATCACACGGCCTGGGTATGCGATCGAATACGATTATTTTGATCCTCGCGATTTGCGGGCGTCCCTTGAGAGTAAGTTGATCAATAATTTGTATCTAGCAGGACAAATTAATGGCACCACAGGGTATGAAGAAGCTGGCGCTCAAGGGCTGCTAGCTGGAGCAAACGCCGCCTTACGAGCCAAAGATAAAGAGGCTTGGACTGTTGGGCGAGATGAAGGATATCTGGGTGTCTTAGTTGATGATCTCATTACGTTGGGCACCCAAGAACCTTATCGCATGTTTACCTCAAGAGCCGAGTATCGTTTGGCGCTACGCGAAGATAATGCGGATACGCGCTTTACCGAAAAAGCCCGCGAACTGGGATTGGTCAGTGATGAGCGCTGGATGGCTTATGAGGCCAGACAAGAGCAGATTGCGAAAGAAACTGCTCGGTTGGAAAGTGTTTGGGTACGACCAGGCGATGCTTGTGTAAGTCAGTTAGATCCGATTTTGACGGCGCCGTTAACGCGTGAGGCCAATCTTAAGGATCTCTTAAAACGACCTGAACTCAGTTATTCACAACTGATGCAATTGACCGATCAAGAGGTCCATGAGGATCCGTCAGTGGCATCGCAAGTTGAGATATTGGTGAAATATTCCGGCTACATCGATCGTCAAACTGATGAAATCAAAAAGCTAAAACGGAATGAGAATGTTCATATCCCGGATACATTGGATTATTCGGTTATCAAGGGATTGTCCAATGAGGTTAAGCAAAAACTGGCAGAACATCGACCCGAAACATTGGCACAAGCATCGCGGATTTCCGGGGTCACTCCGGCAGCTGTCAGTCTGTTGTTAGTTCACTTAAAACGCCAAAAATCATTAGTTGACAGACAATTGGCCGGTTAATGAACCGGGCTGTGTTGCATGACAATCTGTCGTTAACGGTGACTGATGATCAGTGGTCGCATCTTGAGTTTTTGTTGACGACTCATTTGAAGTGGAATCAGGTCTATAACCTAAGTGCACATCGAACGGCTAATGACGTATTTCTGTATCAAATTGTCGATTCGTTGACGGTTCATGCTCATGTAAATCCAGGCAATTTATTAGATGTTGGGACGGGGCCTGGTTTTCCTGGATTGCCACTCGCCATAGTATGCCCGGATGTGTCTGTGTGCTTACTTGATTCAAACGATAAAAAATTGGCGTTTGCTCGTCATATAGTGCATCAACTCAACCTTAAAAATGTGACGGTGGCGCACAGCCGTATCGAACAATTTCAGCCATCGGATGCTTTTGATCAAATTATCAGCAGAGCGTTTACAGATCTGGATGGTATGATCGAAGCAACGAAGCATTTGTTGGCGCCTTCAGGTTCGATATTGGCAATGAAGGGGTCTCGTGCGTCCGATGAAGTTAAGCAAGCACAGTCCAGTCATTCTGAATTTGAGTTAACCGTCGATGAATTGCCTCACGCGGTGAATGAGTCCAGAGTGTTGGTGAAAGCCACCCGGAAACAGCCATGACACGAATTATCGCAATCACCAATCAAAAAGGCGGCGTAGGCAAGACAACCACCTGTGTGAACTTGGGTGCCACTCTGTCGGAGATGGGGCACCAGGTGTTGGTGATTGATTTTGATCCGCAAGGTAACGCCACCTCGGGTTCGGGTGTATCGAAACGTGACATTGAACACGATGTTCGCGGACTTCTTTTGGGTGAAAGCTCGTTTAGAGACACCTGTTTGATGGGCACGGCCGCTGGCTATGATCTGCTGCCGTCTGACATACAGCTTACAGAAGCCGAAGTCGCCTTAATTTCGATGCCAAAAGGGCAATTTCGACTGAAAGAGTTATTGAGAGATCAGGCCAGCAGCTACGATTACGTCTTAATTGATTGCCCCCCTGCTTTGAGCATGTTGACGATTAATGGACTGGTCGCCGCGGATGGGGTCATCATCCCAGTTCAATGCGAGTTTTACGCACTCGAGGGCATTGCCGCCCTAATCGAAACAATCGAGCAGGTGCGGCAAACTCATAATCCAGACTTGGAAATTGATGGTGTTCTTCGAACCATGTATGACCCGCGAACGAGTTTGACCCGTCAAGTGTCGAGTCAGTTGGAACAGTTTTTTGGTGAACGCGTATTTAAAACGGTGATTCCTCGAAATATCCGCTTGGCCGAAGCGCCTAGCCACGGTCTTCCAGTATTACGGTATGATCGATTGTCCAAAGGGGCACTCTCTTACCTGGCGCTTGCGTCAGAACTTCGCAAACGACTGAAATTTAAAAGCGCGGCATGACACAGAAAAAAAGAGGATTGGGGTTTAACCCCTTACTGGGACTGGATCAGACCACAGTGGATGCGGTCTTGCGAGATCAATCCACTCAAAAATCCGAGGTACAGACCTCGACGGGGCTGATTGAGATCCCAGTCGAACATATCGTCCCGAATCCTTATCAGCCTCGTGTGTTGTTTTCTGAAGTTGAGCTCGATGAGCTGGCCGATTCCATTAAAAAACATGGGTTGATGCAGCCCGTTGTGGTGCGAAAAACGGCTCGAGGCTTCGAGTTAATTGCTGGTGAACGACGTTGGCGAGCCAGTCAGCGAGCCGGTTTGGCCGAACTGCCGGCACTGGTTCGGGAACTTGATGACGCCCAAGTTGCAGCCTTGGCGCTTATCGAAAACTTACAAAGAGAGCAGCTCACCGCAATTGAGCAAGCCCGAGCATTAGGTCGGATGCGTGATCAGTTTGGATTTGACCAGGCGACTTTGGCTGAGATGATCTCAACCAGCCGTTCCAATGTTGCTAATTTATTGCGTCTATTAAATCTATCGCCTGCGGTCCAGCAGCTTATGGAGCAAGGTCGTCTGGATATGGGCCATGCGCGAGCGCTATTAGCTTTGCCTGAGGGCCAGCAGACGCAACTCGCTCAGACGGTAGTCGACACCCAATGCTCTGTTCGCCAGACAGAGCAACAGGTGAAAAAGCTTTTGAAAGATTCAGCGGTAACTCCCGGAACGGGTGGCAAAGCAGACCCCGACGTATCTCGTCTCGAGACCAAGCTGTCTGATCGACTAGGCGCCAAGGTGGAAATCAAAATGCGAGGCCGTGGCCAAGGTCAAATTGTGATTCATTACAGCTCGCTTGACGTGATGGACGGGATCGTCGCCAAACTAAAGTCGAAAGACTAGCCAAAAGATTGGTGTGTTTTGGAGCGATTGTCGTTGATCCGTAACAAACGACTGCATATACTTCGGGCCGTTTGAGTGGCGTTGTGTTGATGAAAATCCACCCCGCACTCTTCATTCCGGCAGTTCAACTGGGACTTGGCGTCCTGGGCTTGATGCTCGGAGAGCTGGTTTTTAATGCTCCGGATTCTGGAATGAGCTTCTGGACCGGTGCATGCATCGCGGCACTGCCTCAAGGGGTGTTCGGATGGTGGGTATTTAGAGCGCGCGGTGCTCGGAATGCCAAAAGAATTGCAAATAACCTGTTCGTTGGCGAAGGGTTAAAGCTGGTGTTGACCGCGCTGTTGTTCGCAGCGGTCTGGTCCACGGCTAATTGGCTAGTAGCCGGGGCAATTGTCGGTGGGTTTGTCGCCGCAGTTGTTTTAGGCCAAGTCGCGACCGCCATCGTGTCAGGTGCTCAGAGATGAACACAATTTATTGGAAGTCGTAATGGCCTTTGAAAATCCAACTGCATCAGAGTACATCCAGCATCACCTCACCAACCTGACCTTTGGTTATCATCCAGTGAATGGATGGTCTTTTGCCCACGGTGGCAAAGAGGCAACCGAGATGGGGTTCATGGCGATCCACGTGGACACCGTAGGTTGGGCTCTTCTATTAGGCGTTTTGTTTTGTTGGTTGTTTTATGCAGGCGCTAAACGAGCAACTTCGGGCGTCCCGTCGGGTGTATTGAACCTCGTTGAGATGGTCGTAGAGTTTGTAGATTCTGCGGTTCGCGAGACATTTCATGGCAAAAGCCGCTTGGTTGCACCGCTTGCGCTGACCATTTTTGGCTGGATCTTCATCATGAACTCGGTGAAGTTACTGCCGATCGATTTAATGCCTCGGTTGTTCTATCTCGGCGGCGTGGAATACATGAAAATCGTTCCTACCACCGATCTTAACGCAACCTTAGGCATGTCTTTGGGCGTCTTTTTGTTGATCATTTTTTACTCATTCAAAATCAAGGGCGCAGGCGGGTTTATTGGTGAGCTGACTTTGCAGCCGTTTGGAAAGTGGTTGATGCCTTTCAATTTCTTGTTGGAAGGCGTGGGTCTTTTGGCTAAGCCAATCTCCTTGGCGTTGCGTCTCTTCGGAAACATGTATGCAGGTGAGCTGATCTTCATTTTGATTGCTCTGCTGCCATTTTATTTGCAATGGGTGTTGTCGGTGCCTTGGGCCATCTTCCACATCTTTGTAATTACGCTTCAGGCGTTCATTTTCATGATGCTGACGATCGTGTATCTGTCGATGGCGCATGAGCATCACTAATTATTCAATTTACATTTAACTAAGTCCTTTGACTGGAGGAAATCATGGAAGCAGTAGTATCAATGACCGTATTGGCGGTTGCACTGATTATCGGCCTGGGTGCACTGGGAACCGCGATCGGTTTTGCTATCTTGGGCGGTAAGTTTTTGGAAGGCGCTGCGCGTAACCCAGAAACCGTTCCAATGCTGCAAACTAAAATGTTCATCATCGCGGGTCTGTTGGACGCCGTAACGATGATCGGTGTTGGTCTGGCGTTGTTCTTCACCTTTGCGAACCCATTTGTCGCTCAGCTTTGATCGGACTCCATACGGAGTGGTCCGTTAATCAACTTAGCGAGGTAGGGCAGTGAATTTAAATCTCACACTATTAGGTCAGCTCATTGCGTTTCTGATCTTTGTGGCTTTCTGCATGAAGTACGTGTGGCCGCCTATCGTCACCGCTATGGCAGAGCGCCAGAAGCGCATTGCTGACGGCTTAGACGCGGCAGATAAAGCCACCCGTGATCTCGAAAGCGCCAAAGAGCAAATTGCTGAAGAGCTAAATGCGGCACGAGCGCAAGTGTCAGAGCTTATTGAACAAGCCAATAAGCGGGCATCGCAAATTGTCGAAGAAGCGCAGGATAAGGCGCGTGCGGAAGCTGAGAAAATCATGGCGTCCGCGCAAGCCCAAATTGCTCAAGAAGCTTCACAAGCACGTGAAATGCTCAAGGCCGAGGTGGCACGTTTGGCCATCACAGGTGCTGAGCGTGTGTTGGGTGATGCTGTGGACGAGAAGGCTCACAAGAAGCTGTTGGCTGAATTGGCCGAAGAGCTGTAAGGAGTTTCGACATGGCAGAGTTCACCACAATCGCACGACCTTATGGAAAGGCGATTTTTGCGTATGCCGTCGAGCAAAAAGCGGAAGCGTCATGGCTTTCGCTTTTGTCGCGTTGCGCAGAGCTTGTTCAGGACGCCGATTTAAGTCGGATTTTGAAAAATCCTGGCGTGGCCGCTACCAAAAAGGCAGCCATGCTGGCGGAGCTCACGCAGGAATTGTCTGTCGAGGGCAAAGAAGCGTTTTTCGACGTGCTGGCGTATTACGGACGGTTCTTGGTGTTGCCAGAAATTAAAGCTGAATTTGAGCGGCACCTAGCCGGGCAACAGCAGGCCTTGGATGTGACCATTACCAGCGCATTTCCATTGGAGGATGCGGAGCTCCGTATCTTGGAAGAGCGCCTGAAAAAACGGTATGCCGGTAAAACGATTCGTATTGAGACGGCGGTAGACCAGAGTCTGATTGGTGGATTTGAAATCCGCTCGAGCGACACGGTAATTGACGCGTCAGTACGTGGTCGACTGGCCAAGGTTGCTGAGGCTTTAACCGCTTAACGCATATAGATTTTAAAGGAACGTTTCATGGATCAATTGAATCCTTCTGAGATCAGCGAGCTGATCAAGCAGCGCATCGGAAAAGCCGATATCGCTGTGTCTGCGAAAAACGAGGGAACCATCGTATCGGTTTCTGACGGTATCGTGCGTATCTACGGCTTGGCTGACGTAATGTACGGTGAAATGATCGAGTTTGAGGGCGGTGTGTACGGCATGGCTCTGAACCTCGAGCGTGATTCTGTAGGTGCGGTTGTGCTGGGTGATTACCAGTCATTGGCTGAAGGCCAGACAGCACGCTGTACAGGTCGAATTCTGGAAGTGCCAGTCGGTCCTGGCTTGTTGGGCCGAGTTGTGGATGCACTCGGTAACCCAATTGATGGTAAAGGCGACTTAGACGCCGACGGTACGGACGCCATTGAAAAGGTAGCGCCGGGCGTTATTGCACGCCAGTCGGTTGACCAGCCGGTTCAGACAGGTCTAAAAGCAATTGATGCCATGGTGCCAGTGGGTCGCGGACAGCGTGAGTTGATCATCGGTGACCGCCAAACCGGTAAGACGGCTGTGGCGATCGATGCGATCATCAACCAGAAAGACACGGGCGTTAAGTGTATTTATGTTGCGATTGGTCAAAAGCAGTCTTCGATTGCTTCGGTCGTGCGTAAGTTGGAAGAGCACGGCGCAATGGATCACACGATCATTGTTGCGGCGGGTGCTGCAGATCCAGCGGCTATGCAGTTTTTGGCACCGTTCTCTGGTTGCACCATGGGTGAATATTTCCGCGATCGCGGTGAAGATGCTTTGATTGTGTACGATGACCTGTCAAAGCAAGCGGTAGCGTATCGTCAGATTTCATTGCTGCTTCGTCGTCCACCAGGCCGTGAAGCCTATCCGGGTGACGTGTTCTATTTGCACTCGCGCCTGTTGGAGCGTGCAGCCCGTGTGAATGCAGACTACGTTGAAGCATTCACAGAGGGTAAGGTGAAAGGCCAAACCGGTTCATTGACCGCGTTGCCGATCATTGAAACGCAAGCTGGTGACGTATCGGCGTTCGTTCCAACCAACGTAATTTCGATCACCGACGGTCAGATCTTCTTGGAAACCAACCTCTTTAACTCAGGTATCCGTCCTGCGATGAACGCGGGTATTTCGGTATCTCGAGTGGGTGGTGCAGCGCAAACCAAGATTGTGAAAAAGTTGGGCGGCGGTATCCGTCTGGCCTTGGCGCAGTACCGTGAATTGGCCGCTTTCGCTCAGTTCGCATCGGACTTGGATGACGCGACTCGTAAGCAGTTGGAACACGGACAGCGTGTGACCGAGCTGATGAAACAGAAGCAATACAGTCCGCAGTCGATTGCTGATATGGGCTTGGTTCTGTATGTAGCCAACGAAGGTTTCTTGGACGACGTACCTGTCAACAAGGTGGTGGCATTCGAAGCGGCGTTACTTGCGTACTTCCGTTCTGAGCATGCTGACCTCCGTGCCGAGATCAATAAGAAAGGCGATTACAACGATGATATCGCAGCTAAGCTGAAGGCCGCTGTTGAGTCATTTAAGTCATCGCAGAGTTACTGATCGCGAACTAGATAGAGGCAACAGGCATGGCAGTTGGAAAGGAAATTCGCAACCAAATCGGTAGCATCAAAAACACTCAGAAAATTACGAGTGCGATGCAGCTGGTTGCGGCCTCCAAAATGCGCAAGGCCCAAGAACGTATGGGGGCGACACGTCCCTACGCGGACCGCATTTTAGATGTGATTGGACACTTAGCTCACGCCAACCCCGAATACAATCATCTGTATTTGGAAGAGCGTGACGTTAAGCGCGTCGGTTACATTATTGTATCGACGGATCGCGGTCTCTGTGGCGGGTTAAACGCAAACTTGTTTAAGCAGGCAGTCGCGGCAATGGGCGAGCAGCATGGCCAAGGGGTTGAAGTTGACCTCGCGGTGATTGGCTCAAAGGCCCTCGGCTTCTTCCGGAGTTTTGGTGGAAATGTCGTTGCGACGGCCGGAAATGTGGGCGATCAACCTACCGTTGCCGATTTGATTGGTAGCGTTAAGGTCATGATGGACGCTTATGAGTCAGGTCGAATTGACCGTTTGTACGTCGTGTACAACCAGTTCGTAAACACCATGACGCAAAAGCCCAATGTGCAACAGCTGTTGCCCTTGCCCAAAGAGACGGGCTCTGCGGACCAGCTGGGAATCGACGGGCATTGGGATTACATCTATGAGCCCGATGCAGCGGCGGTGTTGAACGCATTGTTGATTCGCTATATCGAGTCGTTGGTGTATCAGTCAGTGGTAGAGAACTTGGCCTGTGAACAGGCTGCGCGAATGGTCGCTATGAAAGCAGCGACAGATAACGCGGGGCAGCTGATGGACGAGTTGGCGCTGATTTACAACAAAGCGCGTCAAGCAGCGATCACCCAAGAAATTTCAGAAATTGTTGGCGGTGCCGCGGCACTGTAAGAACGAATTGTTTTTAGGAGAAATACGATGAGTAACGGAAAGATTGTCCAGATCATCGGCGCGGTAATTGACGTTGAGTTCCCGCGTGAGTCAGTACCACAGGTTTACGATGCGCTGACAGTCGATGGCAAGCCAATTGTGTTGGAAGTGCAACAGCAATTAGGCGACGGCGTGGTGCGTACCATCGCGATGGGCTCAACAGAAGGTCTGTCTCGTGGCTTACAGGTTGAAAACACCAAGGCTCCGATTTCAGTGCCAGTAGGTACCGAAACGCTTGGCCGAATCATGGACGTACTGGGTAACCCAATCGATGAGAAAGGACCTATTGGTGAACAGAGCCGTATGCCGATTCACCGCAAGGCGCCTTCATTTGCAGATCAGTCTGCATCGACTGAGCTGCTTGAGACCGGCATTAAGGTGATTGACTTGGTCGCGCCGTTTGCCAAGGGTGGTAAGGTTGGATTGTTCGGTGGTGCCGGTGTAGGTAAGACCGTTAACATGATGGAGTTGATTCGTAACATCGCGATCGAGCACTCCGGCTACTCTGTGTTCGCGGGTGTGGGTGAGCGGACTCGTGAAGGTAATGACTTCTATCACGAGATGACTGACTCCAACGTAATCGATAAAGTGTCGTTGGTGTATGGCCAGATGAACGAGCCACCAGGAAACCGTCTGCGTGTGGCCTTGACCGGCTTGACCATGGCGGAGCATTTCCGTGACGAAGGCCGTGACGTCTTGTTGTTCGTCGACAACATCTACCGTTACACCTTGGCAGGAACCGAAGTATCGGCACTGCTGGGTCGTATGCCATCGGCAGTAGGTTATCAGCCGACATTGGCCGAAGAGATGGGTGTGCTTCAAGAACGGATTACGTCAACTAAGACAGGATCGATTACGTCCATCCAAGCGGTTTATGTACCGGCCGATGACTTGACTGACCCTTCTCCGGCAACGACATTCGCGCACTTGGATGCGACCGTAGTACTGAGCCGTCAGATCGCGGCTTTGGGTATTTACCCAGCGGTAGATCCATTGGACTCCACGTCGCGTCAGCTCGACCCACTTGTGATTGGTGAAGAGCACTACGAAGTAGCACGTGGCGTTCAGGCAGTGCTTCAGGGCTATAAAGAACTGAAAGACATCATTGCCATCTTGGGTATGGATGAGCTGTCTGAAGAAGACAAGTTGACCGTGGCGCGTGCGCGTAAAATTGAGCGTTTCTTGTCACAGCCATTCTTCGTAGCTGAGGTATTCACGGGTTCACCGGGTAAATATGTCTCGTTGAAGGATACGATCCGCGGATTCAAAGGCATTTTGGACGGCGAATTCGACCACTTGCCAGAGCAGGCGTTCTACATGGTAGGCGGCATCGAAGAAGCAATTGAAAAGGCGAAGAGTCTCTAAGGGGTTCTCATGGCTAAAACCATGCAATGTCACGTGGTCTCCGCCGAAGAGTCTCTGTACTCCGGCGAAGTCCAAATGGTGATCGCAGCGGGTGATTTAGGTGACCTGGGTATTACGCCCGGGCATGCCCCTTTGATCACTACGTTGAAGCCGGGCCCTGTGCGTCTGGTTTTTGAAGACGGCAGTGACGAGCTGTTTTACGTGTCGGGCGGCTTCTTAGAAGTGGTTCCAACACAGGTTACTTTGCTGGCGGATACGGCTGAACGTGCGGACAATCTTGATGAGGCTGCGGCTTTGCAGGCTCAGGAAGAAGTGCAGCGATTGTTGGCCGAACAACAGGCAGACTTTGATTACTCTCGAGCGGCTGTCGAGTTGGCCGAAGCGGTTGCCCGCATCCGTGTGATCGAGCAGCTGCGGAAACGCCGTGCTTAATATCGTCATCCTGGCGGCCGGTAAAGGCAGCCGGATGCAATCTAGGCTCCCTAAGGTCATGCACCTATTGGCCGGGGAGCCTATTCTTTTTCATGTTATTCGAACTGCAAAAATCCTCGTTGATGAATTCGGCGGTGCAGCCACAGTCGTCACGGGACACGGGCGTGAGCAGATCGATGATTGGGCTCGTAATCTCGGTTGCCACGTCGCCTATCAGGAACGTCAGCTGGGAACAGGGCATGCGCTGTCCGTTGCGCTTCAGAATGCATCGGCTGATGGGAAGACGTTGGTGTTGTACGGTGATGTGCCTTTGGTGACACCGGATATCCTGCGCCCTCTGCTGGCGGCCAGCGATGATCAACTCTCTGTGTTAACCGCGATGGTGAAAGACCCTACTGGGTATGGCCGCATTATCCGAAACGGTGACGGTGACGTTTTATCCATCGTCGAGCATCGAGACGCATCAGAGACTGAGCGTGCCATCTGTGAAATCAATAGCGGGATTTATTCGGCACCGACCGCGTTGTTTCAACGACTGCTTCCTCAGGTAAAAAACTCAAATGTCCAAGAAGAGTATTATTTAACCGATTGCGTGGCTTTAGCTGTCGCTGAAGGTGCGGTCGTGCATGGAATTACAGGGCCTGAGGCGGCGGTGATGGGAATTAATGACAAGGCGCAACTAGCGCAGATGGAGCAATTGGTTCAGACAGAGCGTCGCAACGCGCTATTGGAGGCCGGTGTGACACTCCGTGACCCATCCACTGTGTACATAATGGGCGAGGTCGAGGTAGGTACTGACGTCGTCATTGAGCCCAACGTTACTTTGATTGGGCCATTGTCGATCGGGGCGGGCTCTCACATTGGATTTGGATGTCATTTAACGCGAGTCGAAGTGGCTGAGCAGGTCGTTTTAAAACCCTATTCGGTATTAGAAGACACGCACGTAGGAGAGGCCGCACAGGTGGGTCCGTTTGCGCGACTCCGCCCGGGCACTCGTTTGGCTGCGAACACCCATATTGGTAATTTTGTTGAGACGAAAAACGCCGAGATTGGACCAGGGAGTAAGGTGAACCATCTGAGCTATATCGGCGATGCATCAGTCGGCCAATCAAGCAACGTTGGGGCAGGGACGATTACCTGTAATTACGATGGCGCCAATAAACATCGGACGGTCCTCGGAGACCGGGTATTCGTCGGATCCAATAGCAGCCTAGTCGCTCCGGTTACAGTAGGAGACGGTGCGACGCTGGGTGCGGGCTCGGTGATCACCCGTGATGTGGAGCCTGATGCGTTGGCCGTATCGCGTGCACCTCAAAAATCGATTCCTTCGTACCAAAGACCTAAAAAGGCCAAGGAGTAACCGGATATGTGTGGCATTGTGGCAGCCGTCGCTGCGCGTCCGGTTCAATCCATCTTGTTGGAGGGGCTCAAGCGCTTGGAATACCGGGGGTATGATTCCGCCGGTATGGCACTGATTGAGTCTGGCGAGATTCACCGAACCCGAGCCGCCGGTAAAGTGGCTGAGCTTGAGGCGAAATTGGTTGCGAGCAGTGCGCGACAGGGGATAGCTCACACTCGTTGGGCCACTCATGGGGTGCCTAGCGAAGCCAATGCCCATCCACATCAATCCGGTCGGTTCGCCGTGGTTCATAACGGAATCATTGAAAACCACGCCTCTTTACGAAGTCGTCTCGAAGCAGCCGGGTACGTATTTACCTCAGATACCGATACAGAAACCGTCGCGCATCTTTTGGCTCACGAGGCTGAAAAGCTCGGCCGTGATTTTGATGCCATCGTGCGGGCTACGCTTGATCAGCTCGAAGGTGCTTATGCCCTCGCCATTCTGGATGCGACTCACCCGGGCGTTCTTTGGGTTGCCCGCCAAGGCAGTCCCTTAGTGTTGGGTGTAGGGCATGGAGAACACTTTGTTGGGTCCGATCAGTTGGCGTTGTTGCATGTGACGGACCGCTTCGTATTTTTTGAGGAAGGGGATTCTGCTCGGATCACCGCAGACGGATACCAGCTCTTTGATGCCAACCATCAGCCCGTAGATCGGCCGATGATCCATGCGCACCAGGGCCAAGATGTCGCCTCAAAAGGGACCTATCGCCACTTCATGGCCAAAGAAATCCATGAACAACCTGAGGCCATCGCGGCGACCTTGGCAGGACGCTTGGGTAAAGACGCACTTTTGCCGGGGGTTTTGGGTCCCAAGGGCGAGGCGCTTCTCAGCCAGGTGCAGGCGGTCCAAATTGTCGCCTGTGGTACCAGCTACCATGCAGGCCTTGTGGCTAAGTATTGGATTGAGCAATTGGCCGGCATTCCGTGCCAGGTCGAGATTGGCAGTGAGTATCGGTACCGAAGCGTTGTGACTTTACCTAATACGCTTTGGATTGCTATCTCGCAGTCGGGCGAGACCGCGGACGTTTTGGCCGCCCTAAGACACCTAGATACCTCACATGTTTTGGCGACCCTGGCCATCTGTAATGTGGCGACATCTAGTCTGGTTCGTGAAACCGATTTGGCGTTGATGACGGAGGCGGGTCCCGAAATCGGCGTAGCCAGCACTAAGGCATTTACAACGCAGTTGACGGTGTTGCTGTTATTGGCAGGCTTGTTAGCCAAGCGAAGAGCCGATTTTGATGAGCCCGGTCTGGTTTCAGCATTGCATCAACTCCCAGGTCTTGTGGCGAAAAGTTTGAAAAGCGAGGCAGAGATCGAAGGGTTGGCAGAGCGGTTTGCCGATAAGCAACATACGCTTTTTTTGGGCCGGTCTACGATGAACCCCATCGCCATGGAGGGTGCACTTAAGCTCAAAGAGCTGTCGTATATCCATGCCGAAGCGTATGCCGCCGGTGAGCTCAAACATGGGCCGTTGGCGTTGGTTGACGAACACATGCCGGTGGTCGCTGTGGCCCCAAATGATGAGTTGGTTGAGAAGCTCAGATCAAACTTGTCCGAAGTGAAAGCGCGCGGTGGGCAGCTGATCGTCTTTACAGATCATGCGGTGGTTGATCCGTCGGCTACCGACGTGACTCAATGCGTGATGCCCGAGACGCATACGCTGTTGGCACCCATTGTATTCACCATTCCGCTGCAGCTTTTGTCATATCACGTCGCTGTGCAACGAGGTACGGATGTCGATCAGCCTCGTAATTTGGCGAAGAGCGTCACGGTTGAGTGACCCCATTGCTTTTGGGCCCCGATAACATGATTCGCATTCGACCGGCTTCAGTGTCAGATCTAAGCGGCATCCACGGGGTAATCCATGCCGCCTTTTCCAACGAAGAAAGCGCTTTGATCGCCCCCATGGTGACGCATTTATTAGCTGACCAAACTGTGCCTCCGGTGCTGTCATGGGTCGCAGAGACCGATCAGCAGATTGTGGGTTACGTTGGGTTTAGTCCGGCGCACTTTGAAAGTGCAGATGCTGGATCTGCTTATATCTTGGCCCCCTTAGCAGTGCTGCCTGAATGCCAAAAACAAGGGATAGGGTCGCGTCTGGTGAACGCGGGCGTTGAGAACCTTAAAGACCGCGATGTGGATGCCTGGATGGTCTATGGTGACCCTGATTATTATGGTCGATTCGGTGTGACCGATACGGTGGGTGCATTCTTTGTGCCCCCTTATCCACTTGAGTACCCCTTTGGATGGCAAGCGGTCATGTTGAGCGCGCGACCAGTCCCTTCGAAGCCAATCCAGTTTTCGTGTGTTGAGGCTTTGAGCGCCCCGGAGCTTTGGTGATTGAGAGATGCCACCTGGCGCTGATCTTATAAATCGGAGGTAATCACACCGCGAATCGTGATCTCTTTGGTCTTCACGTGATTAATGATGATGGCTTCCAATTTACTCGCGTCTCGTCCTTCGAGCGCCTCAATAATTTCTTCATGCTCAGCCACTGCTTTGGCCCAATACTCTGCGGTCATTTCTGTGCTGAACCGAGCCCGTCGGACTTTGGCAGAGAGGCTGTTGATCTGGTCCACTAGGGTTTGGTTGCCGCTTCCCTCGGTAATCAACTCATGGATTAGTCGATTGGCTTCAAAATACTCAGGCAGTTCTTTTCTTCGATAATGGGTCAGCATTTTTTCATGTGCTGACCGCACTTCGGCAATTTTCTCGTCGGTCATGGTCTGAGCGGCGAGTCGCCCACCGAGCCCCTCTAAGGCCGCCATAATGGGAAGGATCTCAGTGAGGTCCTCCACCGTTACGATACTGACGGTTGCGCCCCGATTAGGCTGTAATTCAACCAAGCCCTCGGTGGCTAGCGATCGAATCGCCTCCCTAAGCGGTGTCCGCGAGACCCCGAGCTGTTCACATAACTCAATTTCATTAAGGCGAGCACCGGGTGCGAGTTCTCCCGAGTCAATTAGAAGACGCAGGCGTTCTGTTACTTGAACGTGCAGGGGCGCGCGAACAATCACCGAAGAGTTCATCTCATCAATCCATCGATAAATAATCGGCCAAGAGTACCGCGACATGCTCAGCCTTGCGAGCGGCTCCGTCCTCGATCTGATGTCGGCAACTGGTGCCATCAGCCACGATACGGGTCGACGCATCCGCGTTTCGAATGGCAGGCAACAAGGAGAGTTCAGCCATGGCTTTGGACTCGTTGATGGTTTCTTTTTGATAGCCAAAATGCCCTGCCATACCGCAGCACGACGTCTGGATGACCTCAACATTTGCCCCAGGAATCCGTCTCAGAATGGCTTCAACCGGACCCATAACGCGGGCTGCTTTTTGATGGCAGTGACCATGCACTAGGATTTTCTGATCCGAGTGGGCTTTGAACTGCGGTTTGATCCGTTCGGCTTCGAGCTCTTTTTCAAGGAACTCTTCGAACATAAACGCATGCTCTGCCAGTAACTTGCTGTCTGCTCCCGGCAACAAAGCCAAGAACTCATCCCTCAAGGTCAAAAGACACGACGGCTCCAGTCCTACAACAGGATAGCCGTCTCGGACCCAAGGAAGTACAGCCTCTACAAAGCGTGCCGCCTCCTCTTTGGCCTGATCAATCAGACCGGCTGCTAGGAAGGTCCGCCCACAACAGACGGGACGGTCGCTGTCGTGCGCCTTAGCCTCGATCACTTGATACCCGAGGTGCGTCAGCACTTTACAGGCGGCCTCGAGGTTCGCGGGCTCGAAATAGCGATTGAACGTATCGGCGAGGAGTACGACCACGGGCCGGCTTCCTTCCACAGATGCCGCTCTGTGTTTGAACGGTCTATGCCAAGTCGGTAACGAACGCTCTTTAGCGAGGCCAAGGGCTTTTTCAGACAACCACGCCACGCCTGGAATTTGATCACGAAGATTGGCGAGCCAGGGCACTTTACTGAGCCAAGGCGCATATCGAGGCAGGTAAGCAATCAACCGGTCTCTTAAAGAAATCCCGTGCACTTTGGCTCTTTGGTATGCGACCTCGGTCTTCATCTTGGCCATGTCCACGCTGGTGGGACACTCGTTTTGGCAGGCCTTGCACCCCACACACAATTTCATGGTCTCGGCCATCGCGTCCGATGTCAGGGCGTTCTCACCCAAACGACCGGAGAGGGCCAACCGCAGTGTATTAGCTCGTCCGCGGACCACATCTTTTTCATCTTTAGTCACACGATAGGAAGGGCACATGACGCCTGGATCGGTCTTTCGGCATGCGCCATTGTTGTTACACATCTCGACCGCTTTGCTGAAGTCGCCCCAGTGTGACCAATCGAACCCAGTTTCAATCGCACCGTGTACTTTGACGCGGTCCTCGTAGCTTGCGTCAAACCGAAACAGACGCTGGTCATCGTGCTTTGGTGCATTGACGATTTTGTTTGGGTTGAAGAGTCCGGTTGGATCGACGAGGTCTTTGACTTGTTGGAACAAGTTGACCATGTCTTGACCGAACATGTCGGCATGGAATTCAGAGCGGGCAATGCCGTCTCCATGCTCCCCAGAGTGAGAGCCTTTGTACTCTCGGACCATGGCAAATGCTTCTTCTGCCACAGCGCGTAGCGCTTTAGCGCCCAAGTCCTTTTTTAGGTTCAATACGGGACGAACATGCAACGTGCCCACCGAGGCATGGGCGTACCAGGTCCCTGTGGTACCGTATTTTTCGAATACCTCAGTCAGGCGTCGTGTGTACTCGGCCAAGTCTTTAAGCTGTACCGCGCAGTCTTCGACAATTGAGATCGGCTTCGCATCACCGCGCATGGACATCATGATATTGAGTCCTTGCTTGCGGACCTCCCAGATGGCCTTTTGGAAGCTAGGATCTTCGGCACGGACGACGGCGTTGGGATGACCCAGATCCGCCATCATCTGTTCAAGTTCATCCAGCTTCCGTATGTTTTCGGCTTGATCGTCGCCAGAGAATTCGACCAACAACAGAGCGTCTGGTTCACCGCGTACAAATTGGTTCACGGTTTTGGCGAACATCGGGATGTCGCGGGACAAATCGATCATGGTTCGGTCGACTAACTCCACCGCGCTGGGCCCCAAGGTCACCAGGTGCTGTGTGGACTCCATGGCGGCGTAAAACGTGGCGAAATGACACACCCCCAACGTTTTCTGAGTAGGGACCGGCGAGAGTTTTAAATGCAGCCGTTTAAATAAGCCCAGAGTGCCTTCGCTGCCTACAAACAGGTGGGACGGGTTGCATGTGGTGCCTGGCCAACAGCCTGATCCCCCCTGGCCGTTTGGCACCAGTGCATCGACATTGAGGCCTCCGACACGGCGCATGAGCTGGGGAAACTGTCGTTGAATAAGATCGGCGTGTGTGGCCCCGAGGTACAAAAGGCGCCCCAACAGGTCGCTCCGTTGCCCTAGTTCGCTGGCGGTCCACTGCTGTTGATCTGAGGTCAGCGGATCCCAGGCTGCCACACTGCCATCGGCCAAAATGGCTTCGACCCGATGGACATTGTCTCGCATGGTGCCGTAGCGAATGGAGCGTGACCCACAGCTGTTATTTCCGGTCATGCCGCCCAAGGTCGCGCGGCTGCTGGTGGATACATCCACTGGGTACCACAGACCTGTAGGTTTTAAATGTGCATTTAGATGGTCCAATACCAATCCAGGTTGGACCTCTACCATGCGGGCTTCAGGGTCGACTGAAACTACGCGGTTTAAATATTTGGAATAGTCGACCACCAGTCCGCGGTTGATCGTTTGCCCGTTTTGCGAGGTGCCGCCCCCGCGGCCGGTGATCGGTACTTCGCACTCGCGCGCGATTTCTATGATGGCTGTGAGATCCGCCTCCGTTCGAGGAATCGCCACACCGGCAGGTATGATTTGATAGTGGCTGGCGTCTGTGGCGTATCGACCCCGATCAAATGCGTCGAATCGCACTTCGCATGTGGTCTCATTCTGCAGTCGCGTTTCCAGTGTCTTTAGTGCTTCCGCGTCCACGCCATTTACGACCATGGTTGATTGTTTTTCTAATATTTCGGGGTTCACGGACTGATTCATATTTTTCTTCTTTATTTTGCATACAAAATACGATATGCATAATAGTCACCGTCGAGCGGGATAGCAACTCGATAAAAAATAGGTTTAACTCTAGGAAAAAATAAGAAGGATCCCCCACATGACCTACCGGGCAGGCCGACACTTTTTACAAATTCCGGGACCCAGTCCAGTCCCTGACCGTATTTCTCGTGCTATTGATGCGGCCGTGATTGATCATCGGGGCCCTGACTTCGCGCATCTAGGGCATGCCGTGTTATCGGGCATGCAGCGGATCTTCAAGACCCAATCGCCTGTGGTCATTTACCCCTCATCTGGAACGGGTGCATGGGAAGCGGCGCTCTCTAATGTTATTTCGTCGGGTGATCGAGTCGTATTTTATGAGACCGGTCAATTTGCGACTCTTTGGAAGCAGATGGCCGACAAGCTCGGTGTAGTCACACAATTTATCGAAGGAGACTGGCGCACGGGTGTTGATGCCAGCCGGATCGAATCTGTGCTCCGCGAAGACACAGATCGCACGATCAAAGCCGTGTGTTGCGTACACCATGAAACGTCCTGCGGGATCACTTCAAATATCGCAGCCGTTCGCCAGGCGATTGATGCCGTAGGGCATCCAGCCCTTCTCATGGTGGACACTATTTCAGGGCTGGCCTCTGTGGACTACCGCCACGATGAGTGGGGTGTGGATGTCACTGTTTCGGGCTCGCAGAAAGGACTGATGATGCCGCCAGGTCTTGGGTTTAACGCGCTCTCGGACCGGGCCTTAGAGGTTGCAAAGCATGGGGGAGCTCCTCGTTCCTATTGGGATTGGCACGAGATGCTGGCTTCCAATGCAACGGGTTATTTCCCATACACGCCAGCCACCACTTTGTTGTATGGCCTGAAAGAAGCGATCGCGATGCTCGAAGAAGAAGGCCTTGATCAGGTTTTCGCGCGCCACGAACGCTTGGCCGATGCCTGTCGCGCGGCTGTAGCGACCTGGGGTCTAGAGACGGTGTGTCAGAACCCAAGTGAACACTCCAATGTACTCACCGGAATCATGATGCCTGAGGGTGTTGATGCCGATCAGGTACGAAAAATTATTCTTGAGAAATTCGATATGTCACTGGGCACGGGCTTAGGCAAGCTGAAAGGCAAAGCCTTCCGGATTGGCCATCTGGGTGACTTCAACGAGCTCACGCTCATGGGCACTCTTTGTGGAGTGGAAATGGGCCTGGGGCTGGCGGGTGTGCCACACCAAGCCGGCGGAGTGGAGGCGGCTATGCAAGCGCTGAAACAGTCAGCGCACTAATTAATTACGGCTCCCACTAAAAATAAAAATCTAGGAGGTACGCATGAAAATCCGTTCAATCGCGGCGTCAATCGCCGTCGCAACAACCATGGCGACGGCTGCCCAAGCCGCGGATCTGACACTCAAATTTGGTCACGTCGGTGCGCCGGGCTCTCTGTTTGAGGCCAGTGCCAATGCCTATGCACAGTGTGTGGCAGATGAGTCCAACGGTCGCATCGAAGTTCAAACTTTTGGTTCGTCTCAGTTAGGTAAAGATAAGGAGCTTTTGCAAAAGCTGAAATTGGGCCAAGTCGATTTCGCCCTACCTTCGTCAGTGATGTCCTCGGTTGCACCTGAATTTGGTGTATTTGAGATGCCCTACATCATCAAGTCGCGCGAGCACATGAAGCGCGTCCAAGCTGAACTGGGTGACACCTTCCAGAAGGCAGCGCAAGACAAGGGCTATCACATCGTCGGCTACTTCGAGAATGGCTTCCGCCATATCACCAATAACGTGCGCCCCATCAATGTGCCTTCGGATTTGCAAGGCATTAAGCTTCGCACACCTAGCGGTACGTGGCGGGTCAAGATGTTCCAGCTGTATGGCGCGAACCCAAGCCCCATGGCGTTTTCTGAGGTCTTTACCGCCCTTCAAACCGGCGTGATGGATGGTCAGGAGAACCCCTACGCACAGATTGCCTCGGCCAAATTCCAAGAGGTGCAGAAGTATCTGTCGATCACGGGTCATGTCTATACGCCCGCCTATGTCCTGTCATCGAAGCGGCACTTTGAAAAGCACCCAGCCGACGTGCAGGCCTTACTGACCAATTGTGCTGAGTCCACACAGGTCTTTGTTTATCGGAAGGCCGAAACGCTGGAAACCGATCTCTTGAAAGTGATCGAAGATGCTGGCGTGGCTGTGAATGAAGCGGACAAGGATGCCTTTATTCGTGCGTCAAAACCGGTTTATGACGAGTTTGCTTCGTCATTCGGTAACGGCGCTGCGTTAATTTCAGCGATCCAACAACTCGCTGACTGATTGCTATACAGACTAACGCCCCCTCTCTGAGGGGGCGCATTACAACAATAATGCTGAGGGTATGGAACGTGGATCGCCTGAAGAGTTTTCTAGACCAAGTTCTGGTCTGGTTCATATTGATACAAATGATCGCCCTAACGGGGGTCGTCATCTTTGCCGTCTTGGCTCGGATCACCGGTCAATCGGTGTCTTGGTATGACGAGATCGCAGCGATCCAACTGGCGTGGCTAACGTATTACGGAGGTGCTTATGCGGCCCTTCATCGGCGCCACATCGGGTTCGATACGGTGTTATTAGCCATTCCAATGCCCGCACGAACTTACGCGGTCTACTTTGCAGAAGCGGTTGTGGTTGGGTTCTTCGTTCTTTTGGCCTACACAGGCTACGAAGTACTGATGATTTTAGAGGGTATGTACCTCGTATCTTTGGAATGGGTGCCGGTTCAACTCACCCAATCTGTGATTCCCATAGGTGCGGCATTGTTCGTGATTTGCGAATTGGTGAGCTTCCCTGAGTATTTGGATAAGTGCCAACGCGGCATCTCACTCGAGCATGCGGAAATTGAAGAAGAAGTCGAAACGGAATTGGCCAAAGCGCAACAAGGAGTCAAATCATGATTATTTTGGCGATGTTTCTGTTGTTGTTGCTTTTAATTTGTTTGAACGTGCCGATCGCAGTCGGACTGGCCGTGTCTGCGATCTTCGGTTTGGTCATGGTGGAAGGCACCGACAGTTTAGTCACCGTGGCGCTGGATATGTACGGTGGGTCGACTAAGTTCTCGTTGATTGCCATCCCGATGTTTGTGCTGGCCGGTGCCATCATGAACGCCGGCGGCATCACCGATAAGTTGATTAACTTTGTGAATGCCATCATCGGGTTTGTCCGGGGCGGTCTTGCGATGGTGAACATCGGAGTCAGCTTGTTCTTCGCAGAGATCTCGGGCTCGGCTGTCGCTGATGTGGCGGCACTGGGCTCGGTGTTGATTCCGCAAATGAAGAAGCGAGGTTATTCAGCGCCGCTTTCGGCCGCTGTGACGTCTTCCTCTGCATCCTTGGCGATTATTATTCCACCGTCCATTCCGATGATTCTCTACGCTACGTCGGCCGGGACTTCGGTGGAGCAATTATTCGTTGCCGGCATTATTCCAGGGCTTTTGGGGGCAGCTGGCTTGATGGGCATGGCCTACTATTTTGCGCGTCGTTACAACCTGCCCTGCGAAGAAGCGTTTGAGTTCAAGCGCCTTTGGGCGACCTTGGTGGATGCGCTGCCTGCCTTCTTGCTGCCTGTCATCATCTTGGGCGGTATTTTCGGTGGCTATGTGACCGCGACTGAAGCAGCTGGCTTGGCCGTGATCGCAGCCATTGGCGTCAGTGCGTTTTATGCCAAGATGGACTTCGGTCACTTAAAGCGCGCAATGCTCGATGGTGGTGTGCAGACGGCGGTCGTAATGCTGTTGGTGGCTGCCTCTGTGGTGATGGGTGGATTTTTAACCCGCGCCCAAATTCCCCAGGACTTTGCACGCTGGATCCTCGAAATCACCACGAACCAGTGGATCATTCTGGCGATCTTGAATGTGTTCTTCTTGGTGATCGGATTCTTCTTACACTCTGCGGCCGCCATTATCTTGGTGGTGCCAATCGTGATTCCCTTGATTCAGGCCGCGGGCATCGATCCCATTCATTTTGGGTTGGTGGTCACGCTCAACTTAGCGATTGGTCAACAAACCCCTCCGGTAGCCAGTGTATTAATTACCTCCTGTGCTGTGGCTCGGGCCAATATCTGGGATGTGTCGAAGGTCAATGTGTACTTTGTCGCCGTGCTCTTTGCGGTGTTGATGCTGTGCACTTATGTGCCGAGCGTTCCGTTGTACTTGGTTGAGGTGTTGTACCGGTCCTAACTATGGCGGAGTTTTCGATCAGGCGACACGAAGGCGTGGCTGAGCTCCGGTTTAACCGACCGGAGTCTCGGAATTCGCTGACCTTTGAAATGTACCAAGCGCTCGAGCAGCTGTGTCAAAACGCTGCGAGCGTTGGTGATCGAGTCATTGTGATTACGGCAGAGGGTGAAAAAGCCTTTGCCTCAGGTACGGACATCTCGAATTTCAAACAGTTCAAATCCGCTCAAGACGCCATCGACTATGAAGCGATGATTGGTCGAGTCATTGGCAGTGTGCGGGCGTGTGCCGTCCCAGTCATTGCGTCCTTGCATGGCATCGTAGCTGGCGGAGGGGCCGCCATTGCAGCTGCCAGCGACATCCGCGTGGGTACGCCAGATACCAAATTTGGGATGCCGATTGCTCGAACCCTGGGCAATTGCCTGTCGGTTGGAAACTTGGATCGGTTGGTTCAGCTTTTGGGCGAGTCGCGCGTTCGTTATTTGATGCTGACGGCCGAATTTCTCACTCTTGAGCCTTTGGTGCAGAGTGGCTTTATTTCTGAGGTACTGCAGTCGCCGGAGGCGGCCGATGAACGGGCTCGGGCGTTGGCGGCTCAAATATTGACCCTTGCGCCTCTGACCATCTCCGCCACGCGAGACGGACTGAATCGGCTGGCAGTGAAATCCCTACCGGAGGATCAGGACCTGATCGAACGGTGCTACATGAGCGACGATTTTGCCGATGGCGTCGAGGCATTTTTTGCCAAGCGCAAAGCTCAGTGGAGAGGCCAATGAGCGAGCAAGTACGTCCGTTAGCCGGAATGAAGGTGATTGAGTTGGCGCACATTATGGCCGGTCCATTGTGCGGCATGATGCTGTCTGATATGGGCGCTGATGTAATCAAGGTAGAAAAGATCGAAGGCGGAGACGATTCCCGTCGCATGGTTCCGCCAATGGTCGGTGATCAGTCAGCTGCCTTTTTGATGATGAACCGAGACAAGCGAGGCATTGCCCTGGATCTGAAGTCAGACGCGGGCAAAGCTGTGCTGACTCGCCTTTTGGCCGAGGCCGATTGTGTGATCGAGAATTTTCGACATGACACCATGGCCAAACTGGGCCTGTCTTACGATGAGCTTAAAGCCATCAATCCGGGACTGATTTATGTCGAGATCTCTGGCTACGGCCGCACGGGTCCTTATTCAGAACGCGCCGGATTCGATCTGGTGGCTCAGGGAGCTTCTGGGTTGATGAGTATCACAGGTCCTGGCAAAGACGACGGGCCAGTGAAAGTCGGTGCGCCTGTGACTGATATTACCGCAGGCTTGTTGGCAGCCATGGGTGCGGCGGCTGCCTATGCCGGAAAGCTTCGGACGGGGCAAGGGACTCGAGTCGATACTTCATTGTTCGAGGCGGGCATTACTCAAACCTATTGGCAATCGGCGATCGCCTTGGCGACTGGTGAGTCGCCTAAAGCGTTGGGCTCTGCTCACCCTTTAAATGCCCCCTATCAAGCTTTTCCAACGGCCGACGGGTACATCAATGTAGGGGCTGCCAATCAAAGGAACTGGGAGCGGTTGTTAAAAGTATTGGCGGCCGAGTCTCTGAATGATGACCCTCGATTTGCCAGCAATGCTGATCGTATGGCCCATTTGCCAGAGCTGGTTGCGGCTTTAGAGCCCTTGTTCAAAGCCAAGACCTCAGATGCTTGGTTGGTCGAATTGGATGCCAATGGGGTTCCTGCCGGTCCGATCCTATCGATTGGAGAAATGCTTGAGCATCCTCAGACAAAGGCACGCGATATGGTTTTGGAGATGCCTCATGCGACCGTCGGTTCGCTGTCTGGATTAGGCATGCCGGTAAAGTTTCATGGGTCGGAGTCGGTCTCCCATCAGGGTGCGCCGACGCTTGGGCAGCATACCCGTGAAGTATTGATTGAGGCGGGATACACAGACGCTGAAATCAAAGCGCTGTACACTGAAGGCGTTGTATTTACCGCGGGATAACCTGTTCTCATGCTGCGAGTTCCCTCTATCGCCTGTGCCTTGCTATTTTCTCCTGCCGTCTGGGCAATCTGTGAAGTGAATAGTCAGCAGCCACCGGTTAACTGTCGGCAGACCGAGGTGGTGCCGACTTCTGAATTCACCCAAGACCTACTGGTTCGAGAACCCACCGAGGGATACGGCTGGTTTGATCACATTCGCATCGAATCAGGTGGCGCTTTGACTCTCCGCGGGACCGCGCGTTGGACTGTCGAGGTCCTCGATGGGGGACAGTTGATAGTCCGCGGCATGGCGAAAGAGATTCGCGTCTTAGGCGGTAAAGTGGAAGTCCGAGGGATGGCGGATGAAGTGGTCGCTGAGGGTGGCGAGGTGCTCATTTCTGGGGTCGTAGGTCGGGCCAGCGGTAGCTCAGCGATTCAAGTGGTTCACGGGGCTGTCATTGCCGGCCGTTCTGAAACACGGGGTCAGCCTGGTGATCGATTTGCCTACCAAGGCACTCGCTGATAGTCCCGTCACAGTCATTGTGTTAGACACGCTCTAAATAGTTAGGGCTGATTTCATGTGGACTCATCTTCGGCAACACCCGCTGATTCATCAGCTGGGCGTTTCGCAAATATTTGCCTATGGCGCTCTCTTCTATGCCTTTGCCTCGATTAAAACCCCTTTGGCTGAGTTGGCGGGTACGTCTGAACAAGCGATCGTCAATGGGTTGAGTCTCGCCTTCTTAATCAAAGCATTTTCCGCGCCCTGGGTGGGCAAAGCGGTCGATCACTTTGGCGCGGTCTCTGTTTTGGGATTTGGACTCTTAATCGGTGGTCTGGGTTTTTCCATGCTGACAGTCATTCCGGATATTCGGTGGATTTGGCTGTGTCTTGTTTTGATAGCGATTGGCTATTCAATGGCCACCTACGAAGTGGCTTTTGCCGCCGCAGTCCAATATCAGGAAGCAACGGCCCGTTTAAATATCTCGGTGATCACGTTTTATGGCGGTGTGGCCAGCAGTTGCACTTGGTTGGCCATGGGTGTTCTTTTGCCTTGGTTTGGGCTGGTCGGCACCACCGGGCTGATTGGGCTCGCCTTGATTGGACTTGGAGTACATTTCTCTCGTTGCAAGGTGGGCAAGCCGGTACGAAGTGGTCCTTTGCCGGGGTTTCAGTGGAGCGGACTCAGGCGTTCAGAAAAGCGAGCACTTTGTATTCTGTCGAGTGTCGGTACTCTGGATGAGATTGTCTTTGGTGCGGTGACACTGCTCTTTATCACTTGGTTTTTAGACAGTGGCTTTTCCCTACAAGTGGCGGTGATGCTCGCGGCTATTTATGGGCCATTTCAAGTGGCAGGCCGACTTTTGGAAATGCGCTTTGGGCAGCGGGTGGATGCGCGGATCACGGGGCTGTTCGCGGTGACCGGTGTGCCGTTGTCGCTCGTTGTGTTGTGGTGGGCTGGTGACTCGCTCGAGGGTGTGGCTCTGGCCATGGCGTTGTTTGGCATGGCCAACGGTGTGATCACCGTCACGAATGGCTATATCGTCAATATGTATTTTCGGGCCAGCGTTTACGGTCGCGCCAAAGGGTTGATCACCATGCCTAAAGCCCTCGGCTCGGCAGCCGGCCCCGCCATTGGGGTCTATGTCTATGCGTTTGCCACCGAAGGGCTATTTTTATGGATGGCGGCCTTGGGCTTTATGGCGGCTTTTATATTTGTGCTTTTGTTGAGCACACCCATCCGGTCTGACTTACCGGTTTCAGGTGTTCAAGGTTAGAGTCGTTTTCGCTCCGGTATCAGTCCGGCCGGCGCATAGCGAAGCGCGACCAACAGCACCAAACCGACCAACATCAATCGCATATGAGCTGCACCCTCTAAGAGGTGCGCTTTTAAGGGACTCATCGGATCCATGCCTTGAGTCAGCGCATTAATTGCCCAGAGTCCCAGAGGCTCTGCCTGAATCCAGAAGAACCAAATAAAGAAGCCACCCAAGACGGCACCCCAGTTATTGCCAGAACCGCCAATAATCACCATTACCCAAATCAAGAAGGTAAACCGAAGTGGCTGATAGCCGACAGGGGTAAATTGCCCATCAAGTGTGGTCAGCATCGCACCGGCCATCCCAATGACAGCCGAGCCCAATACAAAGATCCTGAGGTGCTGCCAGGTCACATCTTTGCCCATCGCCGCTGCGGCTGTTTCATTGTCCCGAATGGCGCGCATCATCCGCCCCCAGGGCGATTTCAAGGCGGTTTCTGACAGCCACAATAAAATCGCGATCACCCCAATAAAGAGCAGCGCATAACAGAGTTTGACGAAAATCGAGGAGGCATCGTCCACAGGGATGCCGAGACGCATCGACCATTCTTGAAACCAAATCGCTTGCTGAAGATCGATTTCAAAAGGTACAGGACGGGGCAATCCATTGACGTTTTTGACACCGCGTGTGAGCCATTCTTCGTTTTTGATGAAGAAGATGATGATCTCTGAAATGCCTAGGGTGGCGATGGCCAGATAATCTGAACGAAGCCCCAGCGCGATTTTGCCAATCACAAAGGCTACGCCGGCTGCGAACAACGCCCCGACAGGCCATGACACTAGAATGGGTAGACCCAAACCGCCGAGATAGCCGGTGACAGAGGGGTTAATCGATTCAACGGCATCTACGCCCGGATCAAAAAAGACACGCAACAGCGCATAGCCCGCCACAATGATGGCCAGTACGATGGCGTACCGACTTCTCAGATGCTGAATGCGGGGCCAGACGATCAAGCAGGCCATGACCGTGGCAAAGGTAATTACCAAGCCTGAGACAATGCCCACACCGCCGGCTTGCCAGGCTTCAGCCACAGGCGGCATCGAAATCAAGACGCCAGCGAGACCTCCCAAGGCAGCGAAGCCCATGACCCCGACGTTAAATAAGCCGGCATAGCCCCACTGCATGTTGACGCCTAGGGCCATGATGGCACTGATGAGACACATGTTGAGGATGGTGAGAGACACCGACCAACTCTGCATCACACCGACAGCGATTAAGAGTCCCGCCATCAGGGCAAAAAGGCTTGGGGTACGGTAGTTCGACCAGAATGAAGACGTCATTACAGTGTTTTCCCCTGGAAGAGGCCGGTGGGCCGGATGATTAACACGATCACCAGGATGATAAAGCTCACCGCGATTTTGTAGTCCGTACCCAGAATCTGCATCAAGGAGTCGAGTTCCAAATCTCCGGGTGCCAGGTACTCAATGACTTTCTTATAGGCAAAGGTCAGGATCAGCTCGCTGAAGGCGATGACATAGCCGCCGGCGATGGCGCCCACGGGATTGCCTACCCCGCCGACAATGGCCGATGCAAAAATCGGGAGCAACAGCTGCATATACACAAATGGCTTGAAGCTCTTGTCGAGTCCATACAGTGTACCCGCGACGGTCGCTAAGGCGGCTACCAAGACCCAGGTGATTAACACCACGCGCTCGGGATTGATGCCAGACAACAGAGCAAGGTTCTCATTATCGGAATACGCACGCATCGACTTCCCGGTGCGGGTGTGGTTTAAAAACCAAAATAAGAGGCCCACAATGACGGCTGCAGTCACCACGGTGATGGCTTGGGTCATCCGAATTGCCAACCCTTCATCAAGCCCAGTCATCTGTCGGAACTCGCGGGCTGAGATGATAAATCGAGTGCCATCGAAGAAGATTTGATCATCGGGGCCAATGATGAATCGAATTAGGCCACCCATCACAAACATCACGCCGATTGAGACAATCAAAAAAATCACCGGGCTGGCTTTGCGTTTCCGATGGTATGCGTAGACCGAACGATCAATGAATAGGGTAAACAGTGCGGTCCCTATGATCCCAATGGGCAGCGCCAGCAGTGCAGTCGGCAGCGGACCGGCGGAGATGCCCATACTTTGAAATCCCCAGGTCACGAGAATGGTGAGCATGGCACCGAAGGCCATCGTCTCGCCGTGCGCAAAATTGGAAAAGCGCAAAACGCCGTACACCAAGGTGACACCCAAGGCGCCCAAGGCCAATTGAGAGCCATAGGTCAGACCGGGCACGATCAAAAAGTTGGCCAAGAGCGTCAGCGCATTTAAGACATCTGTCATTTAGCCTCCCAAAAATGCGCGTCGGACTTCGGGATTGGCCAAAAGCGCTTCCCCGGAGTCGGTAAATTTATTATGTCCCTGAACCAGAACGTAGCCTCTATCGGCAATTTCCAGGGCCTGTTTGGCATTTTGTTCGACCATCAAGATCGCGACGCCGAGTCGAGCGATTTCGATGATTCGATCAAACAGCTCATCCATCACAATCGGGCTAACCCCGGCGGTGGGCTCGTCAAGCATCAAGACCTTGGGATGGGTCATTAGGGCGCGGCCAACTGCGACTTGCTGGCGTTGACCACCGGAGAGTTCACCGGCGGGCTGTTTCCTTTTTTCTTTGAGAATGGGAAACAAGTCATAAACCTGGGCCATGGAATCTTGGATATCGTCGGTCCGAATAAAGGCACCCATCTCCAAGTTTTCTTCGACAGACATGGAGGTGAACACATTGTGTGTTTGAGGGACGAAGCCCATCCCTTTCACGACCCGCTCTTGCGGTTTGAGTTGGGTGACGTCTTCGCCGTCAAACAAAACCTGACCCTTCCGTAAGGGAAGCATGCCAAACACCGCTTTCATGGCTGTGGACTTGCCGGCACCGTTAGGCCCGACAATCACTGCGATCTCGCCTTTTTCCACACCGATGGTGCAATCATGCAAGATATCAGCCGCTCCATAGCCGCCCGTCATGTGTTGTCCGATTAAAAATGTCATGCCGGTCGCTTATGTTTCAAGCCGGTGCCGAGGTAGGCCTCAATCACCTGTTCATTGTTTTTCACGTCGTCCACTGTGCCCTCAGCGAGGACCGTACCTTCGGCCATACAAATGACGGGATCACAGAGTCGAGCCACAAATTCCATGTCGTGTTCAATCAAGCAAAATGTGTAGTTACGTTCTTGATTGAGCTTCAGAATCGCGTCCCCAATTTTGTGCAGGAGCGTCCGGTTTACCCCGGCGCCCACTTCATCTAGGAAGACGATCTTGGCATCCACCATCATCGTGCGACCCAGTTCTAGGAGCTTTTTCTGTCCGCCTGACAAGTTGCCCGCGAACTCGTCGGCAACGTGTTCGATTTCTAAAAACTGAATGACTTCGTCGGCTTTGGCACGAACCGCTTCTTCGCAGGCTTTGACGCGATGGGGCCGAAACCAGGTATTGATCAGGCTTTCACCTGCTTGGTTGGCAGGGACCATCATCAAATTTTCCCGAACGGTCAGCGTTGAGAATTCGTGCGCCAACTGAAATGTACGCAACACCCCTTTGTGGAAGAGTTCGTGGGGTTTCAAGCCAGTGATGTCTTCGCCATCAAGCAACACCTGCCCTGAGGTTGGCTGATAGAGACCGGCGATCACATTAAACAGCGTCGTTTTCCCAGCACCGTTTGGGCCGATGAGGCCTGTGATAGAGCCCGGTTTAATGGCGAGACTTGCCCCATTGACGGCTTGAACGCCGCCAAAGTGCTTGTGTAGGTCTTTTACAACAATCATGAAAGCTCACACAGCGGCCCCGAAGGACCGCTGCAGGCATTTCTTAGCGGAATTTAACGGTCGAAATTTGACCGTCTTTGATTTCGATTTGACGGTAGCTACCGGCTGATTCGCCGCCACCGATCAATTCAACGGCTGTCGCGCCGACGTAATCGATCTCGCCACCATCGCGTAAGATCTGAAGCGCTTTAGCCAGCTCACCTGGGAAGATTTTTTCACCCGGTGCGTTAGCTACATCAAACACCTTGTCTTTGAACACGTTGGCGTCTTTTGAATTGGCTGCTTGCATCGCAAGCAACGTCAATGCCGCGGCATCATAGGCTTCAGGTGAATAGGGGCCGGCTTCAAAACCGTCTGCTGTCGCCATCTGTGCGTAGGTAGCGGCACCGTTGGAGTCTGTGCCAGGTACTGTACCGATCGAGCCGTTCAGATCCGGACCAATGGCTTGTACCAAGCTGTCACCAATCATGGCATCGGGCAGGAAGAACTGTTCAAACGCACCGGCATCCAATGCGGATTGGATGATGCCCTTACCGCCTTGGTCGAGATAGCCTACAACGACCAAAATGTCACCGCCGGCCTGATTTAACGATGCTACTTCAGCACTGTAATCGCCTTTACCGTCTTCGTGTGGAGTATTGATAGTGACTTTACCGCCTGCAGCTTCAAAGTTTGACTGAATCGAATCCGCCAAGCCTTTGCCATAGTCGTTATTGGTATAGGTCATCGCGATGGACTTATAGCCCTGCTCCATCAACACCTCAGAAATGACTTGCCCTTGACGTGCGTCTGAAGGTGAGGCGCGGAAGAATAGGCCATTGTCTTCGAGGGTCGATAAGGCCGGTGAGGTCGCAGACGGTGAAAAGAGCACAACGCCTTTGGCCATGGCCACATTTTGCAGCATTGAAATGGTAGCGCCAGAGCACAGACCGCCAATGATGGAGTCGACTTTTTCTGCGGAGACTAGTCGCTCGGCTGCGGCTGCGGCTGCGGCTGCATCGGTACAGGTTGAGTCAGCGCGAACCACATCGATTTTGGCATTATCAAGCAATGCGCCCGATGCGTTGACTTCTTTAATGGCGAGTTCGGCACCGCGAGCCATAGACTCTGCTAAAGATTCTGCGGGTCCAGTAAAACCGAGGGCAATCCCGATTTTAATGTCTCCCTCTTCAACTACAGCTTCGGTTACGGTTTCTTCTGCGGGTTGAAGTACAACAAACGCAATGACGGCTGCGATGATCACGCCACCGATAACAACTAAACGATTCATCTTAATTATTTCCTAAAGGGTTTGTTTGCCTTAATAGTAAACCGGTTGATTGGGTTTGACGACCTCAAAAAAAAGCCCGATCAAAGATCGGGCCAGACTCTAGGAGTAATTCGAATTAGGCAAAGTCAGCCGTCAATGACCCTTGAGTCTCTGGGTCGATCTCATCAACCCGGTAATTGTACTTCGGATGATCCACGCCCATCGCAATGGCTGCGCCATTTTTGATGGCTGCGATCATGTCTGTGGTGAACTCGAACCGTGAGAAATGCACAGAACTGGTTTTAGATGCGCTCGCACGCTCTAAGTCTTCATCGGCTATCGCATACACCCGATCAAAGCCTTGAACTTGAATGTAGGTGCGGTTTTCAACGTCAACCAGCTCGGCCAAACGCACTTTGCGCTCTTCCTCGTCTGGGAACTCGATCATTTGCGTGCACTTTAAATTGGTGCCATCTGGAATCAACGGATTGTAGGCTTCCAATTCATCCATGATGCCGTCTTCTTCGAAGGTCTTTTCAATCCGCAGCATTTCTTGAACCTGATAGCGAATAGTCGCTTCTGATTCGAATTGCAGCGTCATGTTGGGCCCGATAAATACGCTACGAAGGCGCTTCAACCGCATGGCTTCCGCGCGAATTTCGTTGCGCTGTTTGGCGTACTGCTCGAGAGACAACAGAGAATCAATAGCAATCTTAGTCATGTTCATTCCTCATTCAGTCCATAGGCTTTAGCGACCAGTGACAGCGGGTGCGCCAAAGCAGGTTCATTTTGATGGTTTTCACGAATGCCCTGGGCGATGTGATGGCCACCCAGCGGACAGTCACTGGAAATGTAGTCGGGCTTTTGGTCATTCATGGCCCTGAACACCGGTTTACCGATCTTCATTGAGGTTTCATGGAATTCCTTTTTCACCCCATAGGTGCCGGCGTGACCTGAACAACGCTCCGTGGTTTTCACTTCAGTGTTCGGAATCATCTTCAGCAGCTCTTCGGTCTTCTTGCCGATGTTCTGCACGCGACCGTGACAAGGGGCTTGGTATGACACCGTTCCGAGACCCTGCTGGAAGTCGGTCGACATCAAGCCGTCTTTGATACGCGCGATGAAGTAGTCAAAGGGATCCCAGAAGGCATCCTTGACTGCTTGCACTTCGGCATCGTCAGGGAACATCAGAGGAATCTCCTGTTTGAACATCAGGGTACATGAAGGCACCCCGGCCATGATGGCGTACCCCTCAGCGGCTAATTTGGCCAGGTTGGGGATATTGACCCGCTTTAGGCGTTCAACCGCTTCCAGGTCACCTTGCTCAAGCTTCGGCATGCCGCAGCACACTTCTTTCTCGGCCACTACCCATGGGATGTTGTTGTGTTCGAGAATTTTGATCAGGTCTTTACCGATACCGGGTTCGTTGTAGTTAATGAAACAAGTGGCAAAGATCGCGACCTTGCCCGGTGTCCGCTCGCCGTCTTTGACGTCGACAGCGGTCGATTCTTTGATCATCTGGCGGAGTTTCTTTGGCGCAAATTCAGGCAACCAAGCGTTGTGGTGCACGCCCAAGACGCTCTCTACCACTTTACGAACGGGCTTCCACTGATTGACCGCATTCACAGTCTCAGTGACCACAGGGATGCCTGCGAGCTTGCCGAGACCGTCGGTATCCGACAGCACTTTATCGCGCAGTGGCATGCCTTCTTTCTTATGCTTCACGGCTTTGGCCTGAAGCATCAGGTGCGGGAAATCCACATTAAATGAGTGCGGCGGTACGTAAGGGCACTTGGCCATGTAGCACATATCGCACAGGTAACACTCATCGACTACTTTGACGTAATCGTCTTTGGCTACGCCATCGACTTCCATCGTTTCACTGTCGTCAATGAGATCAAAAAGGGTCGGAAATGAGTTACACAAACTCAAGCAACGCCGACATCCATGACAAATATCAAATACGCGCTCAAGTTCGGCGTCTAATTTGGCCTCGTCGTAGTATTCAGGATTCTTCCAATCAATCGGGTGACGCGTGGGGGCTTCCAAGTTGCCTTCGCGTTTGTAATCTGTCGACATGCTTCTCTCCGTGGGGGATGAAAACCAGGGGCGAACCCCTGGTTTCCGTGCGATTTAAGCTTCTGCTTTGTACGCGTCCAGAGTCTTCTGGAATTTGTTAGCGTGGCTGCGCTCAGCCTTTGCCAACGTTTCGAACCAATCAGCGATTTCGTCGAAACCTTCTTCACGAGCAGATTTCGCCATGCCTGGATACATGTCGGTGTACTCGTGAGTTTCACCTGCGATAGCAGATTCCAACGCTTCAGCGACGTTGCCTGCTGCCAAGCCAGTTTCTGGGTCGCCAGAACCGCCCTGGATCAGGTATTCCATGTGGCCGTGTGCGTGGCCAGTTTCGCCTTCAGCAGTGTTACGGAAAACGTTAGCGACTTCAGGAGCGCCTTCGATGTCCGCCATGTTTGCGAAGTAGAGGTAACGACGGTTTGCCTTTGACTCGCCAGCGAAGGCGGCCTTCAGGCTCTCTTCAGTTTTTGTACCCTTCAATTGCATGTGTTATCTCCTTTAAGGGGTCATGCGAATTCATCTTTCATGGCATCGGACAGTCCGATGACAAGTGGACTATGGGGGTATGTGTAATTTAATTCCAAGAGTATTTTCCAATGGGATCGATAAAGTTTTTCAATAAAAACCCTTTGCAAATCAATCTATTAAATAAATGCGAAGCATTTGCATCTATGAGGCTGTGACGGGTCTCTTAAAACCGAATACACTGCGTCCATGCAATTAAATACCCCCCAAATTGAAGCGGTCACCGCGCCGGAATCTAATCTGTTGGTTGTCGCAGGTGCGGGTTCTGGTAAGACCCGTGTGCTGGTAGAGCGTATGGCGTATTTGATGCGCGAACATCAACTGTCGCCGCATGCGTTGTTAGCCGTAACCTTCACGAATAAAGCGGCTCGTGAAATGCGCGAACGCTTAGAAGCGATTGTGGGACGGTCGCTGCATCAAATGTGGGTCGGTACATTCCACGGCCTGGCCCACCGATTTTTGCGAGCTCATTGGAAAGACGCGGGATTGTCAGAGCAGTTTCTGATTCTGGATTCCGATGACCAAGTTCGTATGTTGAAGCGAATGATCACAGAGCGTCACTTAGACGATGCGAAGTTTAAGCCTCGGGGTGTCGCAGGCTTTATTAACGGGTGTAAAGACGAAGGCCAGCGGCCGCATCATCTGCAAACCGGTCGCGATTATTATCACGACACCTTAGTTTCGCTTTACAGCGAATACGATGCGGCGTGTCGCGCACAAAATCTGGTCGATTTTGGTGAGTTATTGCTTAGGACCTTTGAAACGCTCAAAACCAATGCTGCGCTTCTAGATCACTATCAAAATCGTTTCCGGCATCTGTTGATCGACGAGTTTCAGGATACCAATACCATCCAATATGCCTGGGTCCGCCTGCTGTCTGGTCCGAGCACCGCGGTCATGGCGGTGGGTGACGACGATCAGTCGATTTATGCATGGCGCGGCGCCCGCATCGAAAACATACATCGGTTTGCCAAAGACTTCGCGCCTGTCACCACCATTCGGCTTGAGCAAAACTACCGCTCCACCGGGGTCATCTTAAAAGCCGCGAATGCAGTCATTGCAAACAACAGTGATCGCCTGGGTAAAGAGTTGTGGACCGATCAAACCGATGGTGAGCCCATCGCCTTGTATGCGGCCTTTAACGAACAAGACGAAGCACGGTTTGTCGCCAACCGTATTTCTGCACAGGTCGATCAAGGCCACCGGTACTCTGAGTTGGCGATTTTGTATCGATCCAATGCGCAGTCTCGGGTATTGGAAGATGCATTACTTCGCGCCGGGATTCCGTATCGGATTTATGGTGGCCAACGGTTTTATGAGCGGCTCGAAATTAAAAATGCCCTGATGTACCTGCGATTGGTACAAAACCGTCAGGACGATACCGCCTTTGAGCGGGTCATTAATGTGCCGCCTCGAGGCATTGGAGAGAAAACGGTGGACCAGATCCGCAGCCATGCGCGGGACGAAGGCATGGGCTTATGGTCGGCGGCTGTCGCACTGAGCTCAGGCTCGGGTTTATCTGGGCGGGCCAAGTCGTCGGTGTCTGAGTTCCTTCGCTTAATAGACGAATTTGACGCGCGGGCCGAGGATTTGGAGTTGGCTGATCTCACCCGTGAGGTGATTGAGAAGTCCGGCCTATTGGCTTACCACGGTTCTGAGAAAGGCGAAAAAGGCCAAGCTCGGGTCGATAACTTAAATGAATTGGTCAGTGCGACCCGTGCCTTTGAGCCGGAGGAAGACGGCGGCTCTGTGCTCCTTCAGTTTTTGTCTCAGGCAAGCCTCGATGCCGGGGAAACGCAAGCGGACCCAGATGAAGATGCGGTGCAACTGATGACGCTGCATTCTGCGAAGGGTCTCGAATTTCCTTGGGTGTTCTTAGTTGGTGCGGAAGAAGAGCTGTTTCCACATCGTATGAGCCTCGACTCGGCAGGTGGTCTGGAAGAAGAGCGCCGTTTGGCCTATGTCGGGATCACCCGAGCGATGAAGCAGTTGACGGTGACTTACGCAGAGAGTCGGCGTCTGAACGGGCGAGACCACTTTGGCCTGCTGTCGCGGTTTATCAAAGAAATACCCTCGGAGTGTATCGAAGAGGTTCGACTCGAGTCGCAAATCAGTCGGCCGTTTTCGCCCAGTGCGTTCGGTGCGCGTCCGGTAGAACGAGCCTCTCGCCATCCGAGAGCTCAAGCGTGGCAAGAGGCCGATGAGGGTCTTGCTTTTGGGCTTGGCTCGCGTGTGGATCATGGGTTGTTTGGCGAGGGAACAGTGACCGGGTTTGAAGGCAATGGCCCCACCCTCAAAGTTCAGGTTCGATTCGACGATGCCGGGTCCAAATGGTTGGTCATGCAGTATGCCAAGTTGGTGCCCTTAGGCTGACGGGTCTGTGGCCGGTACTTGCCGGATCCGCCCGTTGGAATCGATGGCTACAAACACGAATCGAGTTTCGGTGGATTTATAGACCTCCTGGCCCCGCTCGTTGATCCATACCTCGATACGGATTTGCATGGATGACCGACCGATGTCCTCGAGCTCACCGTAAATCGACACCTCGGATCCCACAGGCACCGGTGCCACGAAGTCCACATTATCGACCGACACGGTGGCACAGCGACCGCCGCTGATTTCCATCGCGATCTGTGCGGCGGCTTGATCCATTTGGTCGAGCAACCAACCGGCGTAGATGTCACCGAGTGCGTTGGTAAACCGTGGATGGGCGATCACCCGAAGAATGAGATCCCCTTCAGGGTTCGGTTCTTGTTCGTCAAAGTCCACAATGAATCCTTATTTTTGTCGACGGCTGAGTCTACCCAATCACTGCCCATCTAAGAAGTAGCCAAGTGCACTGTGTCGGACCGTCGGCGTTGTCAAAGCCCGGGTGAACTCTTGTTCTGTACCCCATAAGCTGACACTGCGCTTTGCTCGAGTCAGTGCGGTGTATAACAACTCGCGTGTCGGTTGATAGGCACTTTGATCGGTTGGCGTCGGCAGCGAAACCAGCACATCGGGATATTCGGAGCCCTGGGCTCTGTGAATACTGATGGCATAGGCCGTTTCAGGACGACTGATTTGGTGACGACTGACGATCCGACCCGATCCTATGATTTTCAATCGAGGGTTGGCTGTGGTTTCAGGGTCGAGAGCGATCGCGAGATCACCATTGAACACCTCCAGTGCAGGCTGGTTCTCGGTCAAAATCAGCCGGTGCCCCTGGCCTTGCATGCCCAGTTGATGTGCGAATTGACTGACGACTTTATTTACCCAGTGACGGCCCCCGGTACCTGAGCTGATGCTGGTGAGGCATTGGAATTCGGTGTGATCGGGCAGGTCTCCTGCTTTTAATGCATCGAAGTACGATTGATAGCCCTTTAAAACCATGCTTTCCAGCGCGGTTTCCGCCGGCGGACGGAGCCAGGGAATGTCGAGCTCATGCACGGCTTCGAAAAACGCAGAAACCTCACCGGCAAGGCACAGATCTAAGAGGGTGTTGAGCTTGGCAGCCTCACCGGTTCGGTGCCGCCCGGTGAGATAACTCCTTGCACTGTCAAAGCAGTGAGCCCCCGCCAGGGTGGCCAAGATACTGCCGGCCTCAACGCTGGCTAGCTGATGCGGATCGCCCATCATCACCAGATCCGCCTTGGGATTCAGTGTTTGCAGTAGTCGGTCCATGAGATCCAGCGACACCATGGAGGCTTCGTCGATTAACACCAGATCTTTATCGGACAATGCATCGAGTTGACGATGGATGGTGGTGGCCTTTACATCCAGCGCCGGTCGACATTCAGGTGCCATGGTTTTCAGAGCCTTTTGAAACGCGTCCGTCAGACGCGCAGCCGCCTTTCCGGTCGGTGCGAGCAAGGCCACTCTGGGCGATGTGGGCCAGTCTTTTTGTTGCAATTTTCCAGCCACGATGGCGGCTGCTGTGGTGGTTTTGCCGCTGCCCGGTCCGCCGAGGATCAAGGCTAGAGACTGCGGTATAGCCTGTTGGATGGCAGCCTGTTGTGAGGCATCCGCTTGGGGCATCAGTGATTGCGCTGGTGGCAACGACGGAACCGATTGGCGGACTCTTTTTTTCAGCGCGTGAGCGACCCGTGATTCCTGAGCGGCATGTCGAGCCGTTTGTAACCAAGGACCCGTTCGTACAAATGGCGATTCCGAAGGTGGGGTTGGGTGCCAGGCCGAGGCCTCCCAGAGAGCAGCCTCCTCCGTACTCAAAGGCAAGGCGGTGTGGCCTTTTTGAATCGCCAGGAATAGCCGTCTAACTGATGGAATGACTGATTCAGACAAGCCCATTTGCAACAGGTGGGTCAGTAAGGCGCGCTCAGTCATGGGGTGCATCGAAACACCTCCGTGCAATCTCTGTAATCGCCACTGGATCCATGGGCGCCGACCAGATGCCTGCAGTCGGACCATCGAGTCCCCGACAGAATAAATACACCACATCCCCTAAGTGGCGTTCAGGTTCATAGTCAGGCAGTCGTTGTGTCAGCCAACGGTGCAGAGCTACCGAATACATCGCCGCCTGGAGGTAATAGTGTGATGAAGTCATCGCATCGCGAAGCGCTTCGGCGTGATAGTGGCTCCCACGGTCGCCCAGTCGATTGGTTTTGTAATCGAGTACGTAGTAACGACCGTTTTGTTCATACACCAAATCGATAAACCCGGTGAGCTGACCCTGTAGGGGAATGGCGGGCATCGTTAGGCTGTCTTGCCACCAAGGCAAGGCCTCGAACGCATGGATTAAGTCGGCCTGAGTCAGGCCCGATTTGAATGCCAGCTGAAATTGCGGCTCCGGTCTCAGCTGACGCGCGGGAAGTTCTGCCAGCGCGGATCCACCGGGAAGCGGCTGTCGTTCGATCGTTTCAATCCAGTGAACCATGGCCGGCTCGATGGCGCGGGCTAAATGACGGGGCCATTGCAAAGAGATCAGAGAGGCTAAGCTCACATCATTAAGGTGTCGTCGCGCTCGATGCTCAAGGATCTGGTGCACGAAGTTTCCGGTGTCCGTGCCGCCTGGGATACCGTGCCATGAATTGTCGTAATCCATCTCATCCGGTGTGATTTCGATTTCATCTTCTGCACGTGTGGGTTCATCGTGAGTGTGCGCATGACGCGTTAGGCTTGAGAAACTTCGCACAAACCACTTCGGCTGGGCATCGCGTTGCAAGGGCACGCTATCGTCCATTCGGGGAGTGAAACCAGCACGCTTGTGTGATGTGGAAGAGACCCAATCGGCCAGCGCATGGTCGGAGCCAATGGATTCTGGATCTCTGCCGTCCAGCAGGGGTGTGGTGGCAGATTCTTTGCCTTGGCTCGCTAAAAATACCGCATATTTGGCACGGGTCAGGGCCACATAGGTCAGGCGCAAGGCGTCCTCAAAGCCATCCGCTGCCGCCGGTTCAAGGGCCTGATCGGTAAAATTGAGTACCAACCCATCGGGACTTGAGTGGCTGTGGCAGAAGGCCTCTGCTTTCGGTGTTTTGATGGGTATACGTCCGGCCAAAATGACAATGGGATATTGAAGCCCTTTGGCGCCATGGACAGTGGTGATGGTGGCCACACCACGTAAACTGGGTGCTCGGGGCTTGTCGGCTTCGACTGCTTTGACGGCATCAGTGGCCCGATGGCCCCACCACAGGGCGGCTTCCAAAGGGCTCAGTCCTTTGGCCTCGGCGCCAAATACCTCTAAACATTGGTTAAGCGCCATGACGTTTCGAACCCCATCCAGCGTCTGTGGCTGTCGGGCGGTCGTTTCGTATTCGGCCAACAGTTCTTGAATGGCCCGAGACGGCCCTTCACGGTACCAGCGATCCCGAGCTTCGATGACTCTTTGTTGCCAATCTTGAAAATCGGCGTGTGCCAGTAACGGGCCGTCACCCACCAATGACACCCCAATCAGCTCGGTGGCAGCGGCACCGCTCAACAAATTCAAGTCATCAGGATTTGCCAGCGCATACAGCACAGACACCATTTCGCGGCTTAAAGGGTGATTGAATACGGATCTTTGATCGGCAAAATGAAATTCGATGCCCAAGGTTCGCCCGGCTGCCTGGATGTCGCTGGCCTGCTGCCAGTTATTGACTAAGACCGTGATGTCGCCGGGACATACAGGATCTGACCCGAGGCACAAACGACTCTCCGCGCCAAGACCAGACAAGGCGGCAGTGAGTTGGGCGACGGCATCCGCCGTCAGCTCGGAACACCACTGAAAGGCGGGGAGGGCTTTGCCATCGAGCATCAAGGGCGGTCGATCGAGTCGACCTGTTTTCAGCGGAATGCACTCAAGCGATTGGCCCACGGCGAACGCGGGGTCGTACAGTTGATTCAGCCCATTGACCACGGATTCGGTGGACCGCCAATTGGTGTCGAGTTGCCAACAATGGGTATCGGGTAAAGATGCTCTGACTTGGTAATAAAACCGCGTATCGGCGCCTCTGAATCGATAAATCGCCTGTTTGGGGTCACCCACCAACACCATAAGACGGTCCTCGGTGTCTGGATAGAGTGCATCCAACAGAGTCCATTGTGCGCGGTCTGTGTCTTGGAATTCATCCACCAAGATGACGCGATGAGTCGGCTTCAGTTCAGGGTCAACCGCCGTTGCTACACGCGCGGCCTCGGACAAAATCTGATCCGGATGCATCTCGCCCCGCTCTGCTAGCCTCTGGGAGAGGAGCGCATCAACCTGTCGAAATGCATAGGCACGAAAGGCTTCCTGGGCTGGTGTGGGCCGAGTGATTGCGTGCCAACGTTGCCAGATTGGCTGTTCGGTTTCTTTCCACTTCTTGGCAAAGTAATCGACCGCAGTTTTGGGCACATCGCCGGGATGGGTCGCCGACAGGCAGGCGTCAATGTAACCCCTTAAAGTAGGCTTTTGCGTCTTTGGCTGAGCCAGCAGTTCATCTTGCGACTGGGAAAGTTTGCTTAGACGCTCCTGAAATTCGGCGAAGGTGGCGGTCAAATCCGGTGCCTCCTCGCCTGTTGGCACCCAAACGGCGTATTGGTTAGACAATACGGCGGCTGCTTGGGCAAACGATTTTTGAGAACCCAAGGTGTCTTTGAATAGGCCAGACCGATCAAGTGACCCGAGTTGCCGATAGGTATCCAGAGCGGCGTCTAGCAACACAGCATCGACCGACTCGTTCATCGGTCTCGGATGAATATCGACCGAAGGCCCTAGGCTTTGTAGCACCTGCAGGGCAAATCCGTGAATCGTGACAATCGTGACTCGGTGCAATTGTTGCTGAGCCGCGATGTATCTTTGTCGATGTTCCGCGGTCGCTGGTTGTTCGATCGCCTGAGTGAGTGCATCCCGCAATCGGGCTCTGAGCTCCCGAGTCGAGGCACGGGTAAAGGTCATCAGCACCAAGTCGGCTGGCGCCACTTGCTGCTCGCCGAGCGCTCGCAATGCCAACGCCATGAGATTGTGGGTTTTCCCGGTTCCGGCGCTTGCTTCAATGAGATGACGGCCATGATGCGGCAGGGCGTCGAGCTTAAAAATCTGCACGCGACCTCCGTTCTCTGAGCGCCACCAAAGGGACTACCAATTCTGACACCAGTTCCCTGTGACGGGTTTCAAACCCGCTTTGATGCGCAAACAACCGTCGGTAATACGGCCTATGCACCAGAGGCGAGCCATTCCATGTTAGCTCGAGGGGCGCGTTTGGGTCCTTCAGCAGCAATTCGGCATGTTGGACGGCCAAGGGCGCGATCAGTGGACAGGGTCTGGATACGTTGTGGCTAAGCACCTCACACCAACGCTGCGCTAAGGCTTTTGCTTCGGATTGAGCCATGGGTTGTATGCGATAAATTTTATTGCCAAAGGTCACCAAGTGCATGGGAGATGGCTCGCGCATGAGGCAGAAGCCCAAGAGCATGTCGAGATAGGCGGCGAGCGTTCTCCGACCATTGGGCTCCTTCTCGAGTGTAATGCGAGGGTAAGCGGCTGTGGCCAGTGCATGGACTTCGATGGAATAAGGTCCGAGGATCAGCTCGGTATTCGGAAACTGGGTTCTCGGTGCGCTGAGTGCCGCTTTCACCCGGTCGGGCGTTAATCCATGAACGGCATCGGCCTCCACATCGTCGGGAAACTCTGGGTGCTGTTTTAGCCACCGTGCGATCTGGTCCGCATCGCCCGATTCCAAAAACAGAGTCTTGAGTCGGTGCGTATGCAGCGGCGACAACGTCAAAGGCTCCTGATCCAGACGATCCTCCGGAGGGCTCGCCAGTTTGGCTCCTTTGCCAGCCAAAAAAGCGGCGGCAGGGTCCATGGCCGTGGCAATCCAGTCTGTATCCCGCCAGCGGGTCTGAGGTTCCGTCGTTAGAGATTGGCTGACGGTCGGTTCTGAAACTCGGGCAAGTGGCAAGGGGAGACCCATCGCACCTTGTTCGATCCAGGGGCAGCGCTCATCCGGAGAGTAGCCCAGTGCACTCAGTAATGCTGTCACGGCCGAAGCCGGCAACTCCGGCTCCAAACTGATGGGATGTCGGCCTTGCCAACCGATCCACAATTTTTTCTCGGTGTTGATGAGCGCATCGAAAAACGCCTGTCGTTCGGCCTCAGGCTCGATTAAATCGCCGGCTCGCGGGTGTTGAGCGATCAAATCCCAGGCATGAATGGGCGACTCACTCGGCAGTGTGCCGTCATTGGCACCCAAGACAGCGACTAACGGCTGTCGCATCGCACGAATGGTTTGCACCGAGGTGACAGACACTTGATCACCGAGGGCCACAGGGCGGCTTAAGCCCCGACTCGCGCCTAATTCCAAATAGGCGGGTAAGACCGTCCAAGGCAGGACAGTCGATAAGATCGAGTCGTCTAGACCTGGCAGTTCGATCGGGTGCAGCGCATCCAGACTCAAGCGTTTGAGGCTGTCATTCAGCGCGGTCAAGGTCTCGTCGAGCGTCGCATAGTCAGGCAGAGCGACAAAGGATTCGATCGCTTCAAAGACCGCCAGAACGGTATCCAGTAACAGGCTTTGTTCTAAAGGTTCGGTGATTACGGCATTGGATTCGACCGCGCGCGCTGGATCGGCTAACAGGCCATTGAGAAGCCGCGCTTTGGCAGCCGCTAAGCTATGGCGATGACCCTTGACTCCCCGGCGCGCGCCGGAATCGTTGAGCCAGCGCTCAAGGGTTCGAATGTCGCGGTCGGACAGATCAAATTGGGTGCGGACGGATTCATGGGTGAGATAGTGAAGTACGCGGTTGGCCCTGAATCCCAGTCGCTTGCTGTCCGCCAATAAGGCGATGCCGGCCTGTAACAGCGGTGTGATGGTTAAGGGATCGGGCGCCGTGGGTAAATGCCGTTTTGGATCCATATCACTGAAGACGCGCTGGACGATTGGTCCGTACAGCCCGGGATCTGTGGCGACGATGGAAAGGTCTCTGAGGCTGTGACTCGGGTCCTCATTGAGGTAAGCCATGACCCACTTTTTCAGCGCCCAGACTTCGTCTGTTGGCGAGGTGGCGGCGTAAAATGAAATCGAGTCGTCCGGAGCAATCGGTGCATCGAGTGCGTGATTTTGAAATAGGCTTTGGGCCAACTGATTCAGCGCGGTCTCTGCGGTATGCGTGGGTGGCTGATACCCATCCACGGTGGTCTCTGCGATTAATTGGCGCATGAAGCGCGCCTTTTCGATTGCTAAATCCTGAAGCAGTGGATGATTCAGTGCCACCCCGGTCTCGTCCACATCGCGCTCAAGAAACCACCCCTCCGGAGATGGGGATTGAATCCAAAGGGCCACTATGCGCACTTCGCTCACCTGTTTAAGGCAGGCCAAGGCCATGTCAGACAAACGATCGGGGCAAAAAACAAATAAACGCGACAGCGTGTCGGTCTGAGGGGTCAGTCGGCCCTGGGCGAGGGCCAGCCGATCGGTATGTGTGGTAAAGCCCTCGGCCTTTTGCACGGCCTGCCACAAGGGCCCGATGGTTCGATCGCCGGCGACAACCGAGCGACCTTGCTCCCAAGCTGTCAGCCAGTCGGGCCGTTCAGTCAGACAGGCTGTGAATAACTGAGTCAAACGGCAGAGTTGGTCCGCTAATAATGCGGGCGCTGTCTCTGGGTGTGTTGCGGACCATTCGCAGGCCACACGCCAGAACAGCCGCGCGGAACACGTTGGGTCAGGCGGGGTCGGTGATAACAAGGCCAAGGCATCCTCGACACTAAAGAACCGGACATTGGCCAGCGTGCCAAGGGTCTCGGTAAGGTGCACTTGCAGCCAGCGCCCTGCATCCCGATTGGGCACCAAAATCCAGTCCTCGTCTAAGGGTGACTCATGATGCGGTATCGCCAAAATCTCAGTCAGAGACTGGGTCAATGCGGCATGTGAGTTGGAGATAATGATCTGCATGCGTTTGGCGAGGCCCTTCAAGCTTTGACGCGACTGACTGCGCTCCGTCAGACTATAACGGAGAAGTTGGAGAAATGTTTCGATGAACCCCCTCGTTGTTGATGACACCCGTATTGCACAGATGAAGCCTCTGATCACCCCTGCGATTTTGCTGGAAGAACTGCCGATGACCGAGGCCATGGTGGCTTCTGTTGCGAAAGACCGCCAAGAAATTGCAGACATCATGCACGGGCGTGACCCTAGACTGTTGGTGGTGATAGGCCCCTGTTCGATTCACGATCCAGAGGCGGCTAAGGACTACGCCAACCGGTTAAAGCCGCTCATTGAGCAATACAAAGACCGATTAAAAATTGTCATGCGGGTCTATTTTGAGAAGCCGCGCACCATCATCGGCTGGAAAGGTTTAATCAACGATCCCGGACTCGATCAGTCGTTTCAGGTGAATAAAGGATTGCATAAGGCGCGGAGTTTGCTGTGCTATCTGGTCGAGCGCGGCATCCCGGTGGGTTGTGAGTTCTTAGATACTATCAGCCCACAATTCATTGCCGACCTGGTGTCTTGGGGTGCCATTGGCGCTCGCACCACAGAAAGTCAGGTGCACCGCGAGTTGGCCTCAGGGCTTTCGATGCCGGTGGGATTTAAAAATGGCACCGACGGCACAGTGTCTATTGCGACCGATGCGGTGCAGGCGGCCAGTCATCCGCATCACTTTTTATCCGTCACTAAGCAGGGGGTGGCTGCTATTTTTGGTACCACGGGTAACCCCGATTGCCACGTGATTCTTCGCGGGGGTCATCAAGGGCCTAATTATGACCGCGAATCCGTACAGACGATTCTCGACGTGTTGAAGGCCAAGCAGCTGCCACCCCTTTTGATGGTGGATTGCAGCCACGGGAATTCTGAAAAAGACCACAGCAAACAAGCTCGGGTGGTAGAGAGCGTGATGGAACAGCGCCAATCGCCAGACCACGGTATTTTCGGCATCATGGTCGAAAGTCATCTGGTGGCAGGCAATCAGCCGTTGAAGCCGAATCTGGCGGATTTGACTTATGGGCAGTCGGTGACCGATGCCTGCATTGGGTGGGATGAGACGGAGACGTTGTTGGCGGCTCTGGCAGCGCGCGCGTAACGCCGAATGTGCGCGCAGGCCTTGGATTCTGTATCGATTTCACGAATTGTCATAAAGTTGTAACAACTCGTCTGGGACACTTACGGCTCCAAATCATATGTGATGGAGTTAACCCAATGAAATTTGTTAAATCTTCGACCCTGGTCGCCCTGTCTTTGGGTGCTATGGTGTCTGTCAGCGCTCACGCTCGTGACAACGTGCAGATCGCTGGTTCGTCTACCGTATTGCCTTTCGCGTCAATCGTTGCTGAGCAGTTCGGCCAGTCATTCGCTGAATTCCCTGCGCCAGTTGTTGCTTCGGGTGGTTCTTCAGGCGGTCTTCGCCAGTTCTGCCAGGGCGTGGGTGCGAACACAATCGATATCGCTAACGCGTCACGTGCAATCCGTGAAAAAGAAATCAAAGCCTGTGCCGAAGCTGGCGTAGACAAGATCATCGAAGTCAAAATCGGTTATGACGGAATCGTTTTCGCGTCACGTCGTGACAGCGGAAGCTTCGAGTTGACTGAGCGTCACATCTATTTGGCGACTGCAGCGAAGATTCCTAACGGTTCTAACAAGTTCCCAGTGATCATCGACAACCCTTACACCAACTGGAACCAGATCGACGCAAGCTTGCCTGATCAGGAAATCTTGTTGGCGATCCCTGCGAGCAACCACGGTACGCGTGAAGTGTTCGAAGACAACGCGCTTGTTGAGGGCTGTGAAGCGACTGAAGGGTTTGGTCGTTTGTCTGAAGATCAAGCGGATGCAATCTGTACACCTGTTCGTACAGACGGTCGCGTGATCGAAATCGCCGGTGACTACACTGAAACATTGGCTCGTTTGAACGCAGACAAGAATGCTGTTGGCGTATTCGGTTTGAGCTTCTACGAAGCGAACCGTGACCGTCTGCAGGTTGCTTCTGTGGCAGGCGTTACACCTTCACTGAAGACTGTTGAGTCTGGTGAGTACCCAATCTCACGTCCATTGTTCTTCTACATCAAGGACGCGCACATTGGTGTGATCCCTGGTTTGCAAGAATATGCTCGCTTCTTCCTGTCTGAGGGCGTATCTGGCATGGGCAGCCCATTGGAGCAAGCCGGTCTGGTACCTCTGAACGATCAAGAGCGCGCAGAAATCCTGTCACGTGTTGAGAACCGTGTAGGTCTGTAACTTCTTGTTCAGATACGGATGTGTCAAAGTGAGTGCGCTCTAGGGCGCGCTCACTTTTATTTGCAAGGTAGCATTCATGGATACTTTACTGGTTGTCACTCTCTTACTCGCACTCACTGTGATTGCCTATCAGCTCGGTCTGGTACGAAGCAAAGCGGTTGAGCGAGGCAGTGTCGACGGCACGATGCAAGCAGTTCGATTGCATTCTCGGCCTCAATACCACGGATGGCTAATGGTCCTCCGGGCGGTGATTCCAGCCGTCACTGTGTACATTCTCTGGACCATCTTTGGTGGACAGATCGTCGGATCGATGGTGTTGGATGCGATGCCAGCCGGTGCAGTGCCCGAGTCGGATTTAGAAAGGTCCGTCTTGTTACAAAAAATTTCAAATCTTTCTACAGGATTCGGCATTCTTGGCGAAGCCGCGCCTTTTGAGCAGGAAGCCGCCGCCCGAATGTCTCAATTGACCGTCACGTTCCAAACCATCGTGTTTGGCTTGATGGCATTTACTGCCGCAGTGGGCCTGTTCTGGTCGTGGAAGACCACATCACAGGATCTTCGTGCACGGAACAAAGTGGAAACTGCGGTTCAGGTTGCGCTGATTTCATGTTCGGCAATCGCCATTTTGACCACCTTAGGCATTGTGTTGTCGATGCTTGGTGAGTCACTTGAATTCTTCCAGATGGTCAGCCCTCTGGATTTCTTTTTTGGATTAGAGTGGAACCCTGCGTTTGCCACGGTGGGCGAAGGCTCGACCGACGGATTCGGCATGATCCCGCTGTTGAGTGGTACGTTGCTGATTGCTGCCATCGCCATGGCCGTGGCCATCCCTGTGGGATTGATGTCGGCGATTTACATGGCGGAATACGCCTCCTCGGCCACTCGTGCGTGGGCCAAGCCAATTATTGAAGTGTTGGCGGGTATTCCAACGATCGTGTACGGCTTCTTCGCCCTGGTCACGGTAGGTCCCTTCTTCGCAAGTCTCGGGACAAGCTTGGGTATCGATATCCGTGCCACCTCGGCACTGACAGCGGGCGTGGTCATGGGCATTATGATCATTCCTTTTATCTCTTCTCTGTCGGACGACATCATTACGCAGGTCCCTCGGACCATGCGAGACGGTTCGTTGGCACTCGGTGCCACCAAGTCTGAAACCACGGTCAAAGTGGTGCTTCCGGCTGCCCTCCCTGGTGTGGTCGGTGCCATTTTGCTAGCCGTGAGCCGGGCGATTGGCGAGACCATGATTGTGGTCTTAGCGGCCGGTAACTCGCCTGTACTGACGGCGAACCCGTTCGATGCGGTGTCGACCGTGACCGTTTCAATTGTGAAGCAGCTGACCGGTGACCAGGACTTCGCGAGTCCGCAGTCTTTGGTGGCTTTCGCACTTGGCCTGACGCTGTTTGTGATGACCCTGGTTCTTAATGTGATTGCCTTGGCGATCGTTAGAAAGTATCGAGAGCAATATGACTAGTATCAATTCGACGGCTCAATCAGACACGTTGGCGAAGCTCACGCCTTCCCACGTTGCCACGCTGGTTGAGAAGTCCTTAAACAAAAGAAAGCGCGGCGAATCCTTTTTCCAGGCGTTTGGAATTGGCGCGATTTCGTTGGCGGTCTTATTGGTCTTTATCCTTTTTGGGACCGTATTCTCAAAGGGCATCCCCGCATTCTGGCAAATGCACATCAACCTCGATGTGACTTTTTCAGAGGACACCATCAAGGTGGCGGAACCGCCGGTTCGGGAAGCCTTTGTCAACGACGCGGAGTACGAGGCGGCCCGGAACAAGTGGGTCAACAGTCTCGGATTTGTGAACTACAACAAGCTCCTTTTGGACGCGCTCAGTAAGCACATTCCGGAAGCAAACGACGACCGTCGTGCCTCCTTGGCCTTGATCACTTCGGGCGAGCGATTTGCACTTCGTGACATGATCGCCAACGACCCAGGCATCATCGGCCAGACGGTGTCATTGAGCCTGTTAACCGATGCCAACGTGGATGTGTGGCTGAAGGGCAATATTGACCGCAGTTTGCCAGACGAGCAGCAACAGTTAAGTGCGCAAACCCGTGCGTGGGCCGATCAGTTGTACGCAGACGGTGTGATCCAAAATAAGTTCAGCACCGCACTCTTTATGAATACCGATTCGCGAAGCTCTTTGGCATCTGCCGGTCTAGCCGGTGCCTTCATGGGGTCGGTCTTTATGATGATCATTGTGATCATTTTGGCGGTACCTATCGGGGTCTGCTCTGCCATTTATCTTGAAGAGTTCGCACCGAAGAATCGTCTGACGTCATTGATTGAAGTGAACATCAACAATCTTGCGGCTGTTCCATCAATCGTATTCGGTTTGTTGGGCGCAGCGGTCTTCATTCTGTGGTTCAAGTTGCCATTGTCGGCTCCGATCGTGGGTGGTTTGGTACTGACTTTGATGACACTGCCGACCGTGATTATTGCGACGCGCTCGACACTGCGCGCTATTCCACCATCAATTCGTGAGGGGGCAATGGCACTTGGGGCTTCCAAGGTGCAAGCCATCACCAGTCACGTCTTGCCGTTGGCCGTGCCTGGCATCCTGACAGCCAGTATCCTGGGTGTCGCGCAAGCCTTGGGTGAAACAGCGCCCTTGCTGCTGATTGGTATGAACGCATTCGTATCGTCCGTGCCTGCAACGCCCTTTGATCAGGCAACCGCTTTGCCGGTACAGATTTATCTGTGGCAAGGAAACGAATTACGTAACTTCTTCGAAGCACGAACGTCAGCGGCCATTGTGGTGTTGTTGGCCTTGTTGATTACGCTCAACTCGGTCGCGATCTGGCTTCGTAAAAAGTTTGAGACAAGATGGTAAAGTGCTTGCATTGATGAGTATTTTGGCGGGAGCCAGTGTATGGGCTTCTCAGTCAAACCGCCCAAGCAAGCGGAAGGATTACAGCGTCTCTTTTTGAGACATCCGTGGTGAAAAGGATTCAACAAATGGAAGCAACCATGACAAATGCAACTGCAGCCGCCTCAGAGCAGAAAATCGGCGACCGGAGTATTCCAGAGAACACCGTTGGAAACGTATACGTTGACAACCCGCGCATGACAGCTCGCTCAGTCGATGTTTTCTATGGTGAGAAACAAGCCATTAGCGATGTGAATTTGGATATTGGTGCAGGCCAAGTGATTGCGTTTATCGGGCCGTCAGGCTGCGGTAAGTCGACCTTCCTTCGCTGTTTGAACCGGATGAACGACACCATCGATGTGTGCCGTGTTGAAGGTGAGATCAAGATCGATGAAGACGACATCTATGATCCCCGTCGTGACGTCGTGTCACTTCGCGCGCGCGTCGGCATGGTGTTCCAGAAGCCAAACCCCTTCCCCAAATCGATTTATGAAAACATCGCGTATGGACCTCGGATTCACGGCCTAGTGAAGTCAAAGGTAGAGCTCGATGAGATCGTTGAATCTTCATTGACCCGTGCCGGTCTCTGGAATGAAGTGAAAGATCGCTTGGATCAAACCGGTACCGGTTTGTCGGGCGGTCAGCAGCAGCGCTTGTGTATTGCTCGGGCCATTGCGGTCAGCCCTGAAGTGATTCTGATGGATGAGCCCTGTTCGGCATTGGATCCTATCGCCACAGCGAAGGTGGAAGAGCTAATCCACGAACTGCGTGAACAGTACACCATCGTGATTGTGACCCACTCAATGCAGCAGGCTGCGCGTGTTTCGGATCGGACGGCCTATTTCCATCTCGGAAAACTGGTTGAAGTCGGTGAGACCAAGCAGATTTTCACAAGCCCGACGCATGAATTGACGCAAGACTACATCACAGGTCGCTTCGGTTAATCATGAGCGACCTGCGTGAGGCCTTTGCGCGTCATATTTCAAGCGAGTTCAATGAAGAGCTCGAGGGATTGTGTTCTGACCTGTTAAAGATGGGTGGCTTGGCTGAACGACAGGTGCGTTTGGCCATTGAGTGCCAAGAACACTTTGATTCGGCCTTGCTCGATCAAATCAAAGCCGCCGAAAACAGCGTCAATGCCTGGGAAATCCGGATTGATGAGTTGGTGGAGAGTACCATTGCGCTGCGCCAGCCGGCGGCGACGGATCTTCGTTTGATTCTTGTGATCTCTAAAATTGTGCGTGACCTCGAACGCGCCGGCGATGAAGCCAATAAAGTGGCTCAAATGGCACAACAGGCAAGTGAGGCCGACCGGACCTCGCTGTTGGGTTCCGTTGAAGTGAAGGCTATCGGCGAACAGGTCTTACGGTTGCTCGGCGATTCCCTCACGGCCTTTGCGCGATTGGATGTGGATATGGCGCTGGATGTCGCGCGGCGTGACAAAGAAGTGGATCGGACGTATCAATCTGCGCTTCGCTCTCTGGCCACCTTTATGATCGAAGACCCTCGGGAGATCGGTCATGTCCTGAATGTGATGTGGGTGTTAAGAGCCTTAGAGCGCATTGGCGATCATGCGACCAACATTGCAGAACACGTGATCTACTTGGTCAAAGGCACCGACGTGCGCCACACCTCAGTTGGAAACGTCGAAGCTTCTCTGAAATCGGCATCTGACTTTAATTAAGGCGCGGCGACGACCTTGATCGTGCCCAATCGATCTTTGGGGAACAGGCAGCGGAAGGTGCTTCCCTGGTTGGGTTTCGACTGAATATCCAACACGCCGCCATGGCGTAACATCACGTGCTTCACAATCGCAAGTCCAAGCCCCGTGCCGCCCGTGGCGGGTGAGTGGCTATTGTCGACGCGATAGAACCGTTCTGTCAGCCTAGGCAGGTGCTCTGGCGGAATGCCTGGGCCATCGTCGGTCACGGTCAGGACCCCATGATCGCCCTCGATGAAGAATCCCAGGCGGATGTCCGAGCCATCGGGGCAGTAGCGTACTGCGTTGGCGGTCAAATTCCCGATCGCTGACGCCATTTCTTTCCAGTCGCCAGAAATAGTCATTGGGCTGTTGTCGTCGAGGCGAATCTGCGTGTTCTGTTTATTTAAAGCGTGTTTTAGCTCATTTCCCTCTCTGAGCGCATGCTCGAGTAACTCTTTAACCGAGATCACACTGGGCTTTGGCCCGAGTGGGGTGGTTTCGAGCTGGGAAAGAAGTAGCAGGTCTTGCAGCAGCTGATTCATCCGTTCGGCTTGCCGCAGAGCTTGATTTATCGCCCGTTGTCCCTGAGGCGCAACCATTTGGTTGTCGACAATGGTTTCTAAGTAGCCATTGATCACCGTCAAGGGGGTCTTTAATTCGTGACTGACGTTGGCGATAAAGTCAGATCGCATCCGTTCTAGGCGGGTAAAACGCGTGACATCCCGAACGACCAATAATATGCCCGAATCACGGACTGGGCAGACGGTGTATTCCAGCATCCGTCCGGATGTAATTGGGGAAGGTAAGGTGATGGGCAGCTCGAAATTTTGCTCCTCCACATACCGAATCAGCTCAGGGGTTCGGACTAAATTAAATAGCGCCGCCTCTTCATCGTATTCGGCTCGAAGACCCAGAAGACGACTCGCTGGCGCATTCCACCACCGAATACGCCATTGATCGGTTAGGCTGACCAATCCCGCGTCGAGACTCGACAACGACTGCTGAAGGCTCATCAGCTGCTCGCGCGCCCGCAGTTCCGCTTTCTTCACTTCGTTTTCCCGGTGTGTGATGCGCTCTGACATGTCGAGCCAAAGACCGGGTAACCGACTCATTTTTTGGTCAGACTTCTTTTGCAGCCAGTCATAGAGTTGGTTTCGGCGGATGACTGAAATCACCAGTGCACCTGATACAAACACCAAGCTGGTTTCTAGCCAGCGGTCCGTGATTTGGCCGAATGTGAGAATACCTGATAAAAGCAGGCCGGCTTGTAGGACCGTTGTGCCAAAATAACCGTACATTGTGCGCTTTTCCTTGTGGCGCGATTGTGCTGAGTTCCAACATCGTCGAACATAGCACGGGTTAAGAAACCGTGCGATTAAAGGATGTAACGTGCCCAATTATCCGATGTTGGAAAAAGAGCTGAGTTGGTTAACGTTTAACCATCGCGTATTGCAGGAGGCGATGGATAAAACCAACCCTCCGATTGAACGGGCGCGCTTTTTGGGTATCTATTCGTCGAACCTAGATGAGTATTATCGAGTTCGAGTTGCCGATGTGCGTCGGCGTATCTTGCTGCATCAAGAGGTGGGCGGCGACCCGCAAGCACGGGCCCTCCTGTCAGCCATTCAGAAACGAACTCTCGAGCTGAACGCTGAGTTTGATTTGGCGCACCTAGAGGTCGTTCGGACTTTGGCCCGCCATAACATTTTTTTAGAGAATGAGGATCAGTTAAGTGAGGCTCATCGTAGCTGGCTGAAAGGGTATTTTCACAGCCGGATTCGCCAATTTGTGTGCCCCATTATCATTGACTCGAATGTCGACTTGGGCGATGTACTGGCCGATGACGCCACCTACCTCGCTGTAGAGATTCGTCTTGGAGACCATTACCGGTACGCGCTCATCGAGGTGCCGACTGATCATCACTCACGCTTTATAGAGCTGCCACCGGAAACGTCTCGTCGTAAAAAACCTTTGGTGCTCTTGGATAACGCCATTCGACTGAGTTTGGCGGATATTTTTGAAGGTTATTTTGAATTCGATGAAATTCAGGCCTGGTCGATGAAAATGACCCGAGACGCGGAGTACGACCTATCCGATGAGATTGACGAAAGCCTCATGGATCGGTTGTCGAGTGGCTTGAAGCAGCGACTTACAGCCGAGCCTACGCGGTTGGTACACGACCGTGAGATGCCCGATCGCGTGTTGGATATGTTGAAGCGGGAATTGGGCATTACCCGCATGGATGCGATTATTGCCGGCGGTCGCTATCACAACATGAAAGACTTCCTGTCGTTCCCGTCGATCGGCCGAGCGACGCTTCAAAATCCACCCTTGCCACCGGTTGCTTCTAGAGCGTTGGATGGTCAGCGGAACTATTTCCGGATCATTCGTGACAAAGACATCTTGTTGCATTACCCCTATCACGACTTCTATCACTTCACAGAGTGGTTGCGTCAGGCGGCGATGGATCCACAGGTTGAGTCGATCCGAATTTCACTCTATCGAGTGGCCTCTTCATCGCTTGTGATTAAGGCGCTATTGGATGCAGTGGCCAACGGCAAAGAAGTGTCGGTGGTTGTGGAGCTGCAAGCGCGATTTGACGAGGAAGCCAACATTCGCTGGTCGAAGGTATTGACCGATGCAGGGGTACGGGTGAGTTTCGGCATTGCCAACCTTAAGGTGCATTCCAAGCTCTGCCTGATCACCCGTAAAGAAGACGGTGAGTTGGTTCGGTACGCACACATTGGTACCGGAAACTTTAACGAGAAAACGGCTCGGATCTATACCGATTTCAGTTTGTTAACAGCCCGGCCTGAGATTACCGAAGAGGTTAGGGATGTATTTGCCTTTATCCAAGCGCCGTATCGGCCGGTTCAGTTCAAACACTTGTGGGTCAGCCCACTGACTCAGCGTCAGGCGATTTTCAGGCGGATTGATCGGGAGATCGCACTGGCAGAAGCCGGTCGCTCAGGTCGCATTCTGATCAAAGTAAACAATCTGGCCGATACCGATTTGGTGGCGAAGCTTTACGACGCGAGTCGTGCAGGTGTTCGGATCCAAGCCTGTGTGCGAGGCATGTGTACGCTCGTCCCAGGTGTATTGGGCGTCAGTGATCGTATTTCTGTGATCAGCATCGTGGATCGCTTTTTGGAGCATCCGCGCGTGGCGATTTTCTACAATGACGGGGACCCGGAGGTATTTATCAGCTCCGCGGATTGGATGACCCGTAACTTGGATAACCGAGTTGAGGTGGCTACCCCGATCTATGATCCAGATCATAAGAAAACCATCATCGACTTAATGGAGTTGCAGTTTAAGGACACCACGAAAGCGCGAATCATCGACGAGGAGCAGACGAATGCCTATGTTGATCGAGGAAATCGCCGTAAACTGAGAACGCAGATCAGTACCTACAACTACATTAAACAGCTTGAAAGTGAATGATTTTGAGGCCTCGGCCGAAGAACGCTTGGTTGCGGCCGTCGACCTTGGATCCAATAGTTTCCACGTCACGGTCGCGCGTCTGACCCCTTCTGGGTTACAAGTTCTCATGAGAGATCGTGAGCGGGTTCGTTTGGCGTCCGGCCTAGGCGATGACGATGTTTTGTCTGAAGATGCCATACAACGAGGCCTTGATGCGCTTTCCCGGTTTGATGCGCGACTTCAATCCGTTCAGACTGGCGATATACGCGCTGTTGCCACCCATACCCTCCGCGAGGCTTCCAATTCGGATGTGTTTTTAGACCGAGCATCGTCGGTCTTTAGAGCGCCGATTGAAATAATTTCTGGGCCCGAGGAGGCCCGACTCATCTTCCATGCAGTGGCCCACACCCAGCCCGTGGATGGCCCTTTTTTGGTGTTTGATATCGGTGGCGGATCCACTGAGTTTGCGGTCGGTGAGCAGTACACCCCGTCGTTCCTGTCGTCACGGTCTTTGGGCTGTGTGACCTATACTCAGCACTTCATGCAAACCGTCAATAAATCGGCCTTCAACAAAGCGTCGATTGCCACCCGTCGAGCCCTGGAGCCCATTGCCGGTCGCATTCGGGCGGTCCCATTCACGACGGCACTGGCGACATCAGGCACCGCGAAAGGCGTCAGCGCCTTGGGCAGCCATCTGGGCTTTGGTCCTGTGATCACTCGCGATTCGGTGGCTGCCTGTCAGAAGTTTCTGTCGAAGTCGTCAAATAGAAGTTTGATCAATATCCCCGATGTGAGCGTGGAGCGGATGCAAGTGCTGCCGGCGGGAGTAGCCATCATGCAAGCCATCCTCGATGAGCTTGAGCTCGAACAGGTGGTATTTGCTGACAGCGCCCTGCGTGAAGGGGTGTTGTACACCATGGATGATCGCCTCAAAGCAGATGACATTCGCGAGCGCACTGCGGTGGATTTGATGGCGCGTTACGGGATTGATAAAGAGCAAGCCGCCCGAGTTAAAGAGTCGGCTGAGCATCTGTTTGCGCAATTAAAAGATGAATGGTCGTTGAACGAAGAAGATCGACATCTGCTCGTCTGGGCCGCGATGCTGCATGAAACGGGGCTGCAAATCAGCTATTCCGGATTTCATCGTCATGGTGCCTATGTCCTCGCTAATACGCCGTTGCCGGGTTTCAATCGGGATCAGCAAGCGGTGTTATCGACCCTGGTCCGACTGCATCGGAAGCGGTTGGATTTGAGTTCGCTGCCGAGTCTTTTGTACTTTAAAAAAACCCGCTTGTTGCGTTTGGTGCGTATTCTCAGGATCGCGGCCACTTTGCGACTCGGTCGTCACACCGCCCCTGAGCCTCGTTGCCAAGTCGATGGGGAACGGTTAATCCTGGATTTTCAAGGCACTCAGCTGACGGATGATCCGGTCATGGCCTTGGACTTGGAGGAAGAAGTACGGCGTCAATCTGAAGCCGGTTTGACGGTTGAGATTAGTTAGCCTGCTTGGCTTTGTCCATCGTTGAGAGGGGCGAAGCGATAGCCAGTCCCGCGGACGGTTTCAATCAGATTTTCGTGACGTGCGCCCAGTGCCTTGCGAAGGCGCCGAATGTGAACATCCACAGTTCGCTCTTCCACATAGACATCCCCACCCCAGACACGGTCTAACAGTTGACCGCGACTAAAGGCCCGTTCGGGGTGTGTCATAAACAATTGCAGGACTCGATACTCGATGGGGCTGAGTGTCAGAGGCAAACCCTGACTGGTCACACGCTGCCCAACTGGGTCCAAACGAAGGCCGTCGAATTCAACCGGCTCCTCCACCCCTTTGGGCGTGGTCCGTCGCAAGATGGCCTTGAGACGAGCGACCAATTCACGGGGCGAAAAGGGTTTTGTGATGTAATCATCGGCCACTTCCAGCCCGGTAATTTTCGCGTCTTCTTCGCCCCGTGCGGTCAGCAGAATCAACGGGATATCGGCCGTATCCTGATTGCGACGTAAGCGACGGCAGAGCTCGAGTCCGGAGACATTAGGCATCATCCAGTCGATGAGCATGAGATCTGGAATACGTGAGGCGACTTCAGCCAGGGCGCCTTGGGCATTTTCTGCCTCTCGGACTTCGAATCCGGCCATTTCGAGTGCCACGGCAAGCATTTCACGCACAGCCGGTTCATCATCGACAATGAGGACGCGTCGAGAAGGTTGCTGTGTCATGGAGTGCCCTTAGGATTTCGTTACATTGAATGAAACCACAGGATTATGACATTTTTGTTACAACTGGGTCATTTGCCACAGCGTGTCTAATAAGAGCCCGGTAAACAAGGCGGCACCTAGGCGGTGGTTTTGCAGAAACGCTTGGAAGCAGCCTTCACGGTCTCGGCCTCGCGCCAGATACTGATGGTGGACAGCGAATCCAATCGCTGCGACTGCGCCCAACCCGGCGAAGAACGAGGCTTCCGCAAGCCAAAATGCGCCTGAAAAAGCGGTGAGAGCGATCCCTTGGCACACGCCAATCGCAACCAGGTCCCATCGGCCAAAGACAATCGCAGTCGATTTCACGCCAATTTTGACATCGTCGTCTCGGTCGACCATGGCGTAGAACGTGTCGTAGGCCAGTGTCCAGGCGAGATTACCGATAAATAAGAGTGCCACGATGGAGGTCAGTGGTGCCCCATGGGCGGTAAATGCCATCGGGATCGCCATAGAGAATGCGAGTCCTAAGCCAACCTGAGGCCAGAATGTAATGCGCTTCAGCCAGGGATAAACCACGGCCAACGCGAGCGCCACCACCGACAGGCCAATGGTTTGTGAGTTGGTTAAACAGACCAAGACAAATGCCAACAGCAGCAGAATGACAGCCAGCGTGATGGCCTCTTTCACCGTCATGTGGCCTTGGGTGAGGGGGCGATGTTGTGTGCGTTTGACGTATTTATCGAACTTGCGATCGGTCAGATCGTTGATCACACAGCCCGCGCTCCGCGTCAGAATCACACCCAAGGTGAATATGACCCAGATAGAGAGCGAGAACTCGGTCGCTCGAGTCGCCAGTAACAATGCGATCCAAGTCGGCCACAAGAGCACAATCCATCCGACCGGACGGTCGAGTCGGGTCACTTGGATCCAAAAGGGCAGACGACTGCCCAAGGTGGCAAGGCTAGACATGGGCAAAATGTTCCTCTGATCCGATCCAGCGGGCAATGAGCGCATGGCTGGTCGCGGGCGAGTGGAGCCGGATGCGTTCGGCCACTTGAGCCACCCGATCGAGTAACTCGGCATGACGGCCAAGATCGGCAATTTTAAACGCCAGGTCGCCGGTCTGTCGTGTGCCACTCACATCCCCTGGACCTCTGAGCTTTAGGTCGGCTTCTGCCAATGCGAAACCATCGTCGGTTTCTTTGAGGAGAGTGAGCCGCTCTCGTGCGGTGACGGACAATTGCTCACCGGGTAATAGGATGCAATAACTGACCCGACTGCCCCGACCTACGCGCCCTCGCAGCTGATGCAGTTGGGCTAAGCCTAACCGTTCGGGGTTCTCGATCACCATAATGTTGGCGTTGGGTACATTGACACCTACTTCAATAACCGTAGTGGCTACCAAAATATCCAATTGTCCCTCAGCAAAGGCCTGCATCACCTCTGATTTTTCTTCTGCTTTTAATCGGCCGTGCACCAGTCCCACGCGGCGATGCGGCAACCATTCAGCCAGTTTGGCAGCCCGGGTCTCCGCAGCTTCTGCCGGACTTTGCTCGGTTTCTTCGATCAGCGTACAAACCCAATAGGCTTGGCCTCCCTGTTCGATCTGTTGATCGAGGCGGGCGGCTAAGTCTGCACTGCGTTGGGGGCTGACCACCCGGGTGTCCACAGGTGTCCGACCGGGCGGCAGCTCATCAATAATTGACACATCAAGATCGGCGTATTGGGTCATGGCCAAAGTGCGGGGAATGGGTGTCGCGGTCATGATCAGCTGATGGGGTGTGCTTTCTTTGCCTTTTTGCCTGAGCATCAGCCGCTGTGCAACACCGAAGCGATGCTGTTCATCAATCATCACCAAGCCGAGCCGAGCAAAATCGACCTCATCTTGAAACAGCGCATGCGTACCAACGATCAGCGAGCAACCGCCGGTGGCAATTTGATTCAACAGGGTGCGTCGTGCCGCTGTTTTCAATGACCCAGTCAGCCAGCCCACTGAAATCCCCAAGGGGTGCAACCAGTCAGCAAACTGCCGTGCGTGTTGTTCCGATAACAGTTCTGTCGGCGCCATTAAGGCCACCTGATACCCCGATGCAATCATCGGCAAAGCGGCTAAAGCCGCCACCAAGGTTTTGCCGGACCCCACATCGCCTTGCAGTAGTCGAAGCATCGGCTGACGGGCCTGCAAATCTTGGTCGATTTCCATAAGCACTCGTGTTTGGGCGCTAGTCAGGGAAAACGGCAGTTGCGCGATCAGTTGCGATCGAAGATCTGCACCCGAGTGAGACATCAAAGGCGCCTGAAATTCGCTGTATTGGTCTCGTCGTGTCAGCAATAGCAGTCGATGTGCGAGCATTTCTTCAAAAGCCAATCGATCCACAAAGGCTTCCGGTGGATAGCCCTTTGCGGGCTGATGGACTGCGACCAGTGCATCCCAAAGCGATGGAAATCCATCGCGCTCATGGGCTTCCAACAATTCCGCTAAGTCATAGGCTTCGGGGCCCCGACCGAGCGCTTGCTGTATCACATCCCGAAGCTTGGCTTGGGAGAGCCCCTCGGTCATTGGATAAATCGGGGTCAGCCGATCCGTTAACGGAGGAGGATCGGAGTTGAATACAGTGATCTCCGGGTGGATCAATTCTTTGACCCCTTGATTGAATCGTACTTCCCCAAAAACCCGCACGCGATAGGCGCTTTTTAACGTCGAGAGATAGGCTCTGGAAAAATGGAACAGCCGGATGCGAGCCGCCCCGCTGATGTCTTCAAAGGTCAGCGTGGCCTGCATGCGGCGTCCTGGAATCAGGGCTTGGGCGGTGATTTCACCTTCAAAAAGCTGAGGACCTTGATCGGAGGCGTCAGCGAGTTGTGTTAGGCGTGTTCGGTCTTCATAGCGGGCTGGCAAGTGAAACAGCAGGTCTCGAGGCTGAGTGATGCCCAAACGATCTAAGGCCGCTGCCACCTTTGGGCCCACCCCTTTTAAGCTTTGCAGCGATTCAGGCGCCCTGGGATCGGCCATGGAGTGAGGGCGCTACCTGATTCTTAATGACGTCAATTAAGAGTCGAATGGCGTCCTTGCGGGGGAATTGCTTACGCCATACCAAGGCCACGGTGCGAGAGGGCTCAGGCTTGGTAAACGGCCGCGTGGTCAGGTAGCCCGGGGCGTAGTTTTGAAGTCCTGAGGCTGAGGCCGGCAATACCGTGACGCCCAAACCCGAAGCCACCATGTGACGCAGCGTTTCCAGAGAACTGCCTTCGACCACCAAGCCAGACCCGTGGCGCGACCCGCGTGTTAAGGCAGGGCAGGCATCAATGACCTGGTCACGGAAACAGTGCCCCTCGCCTAACATCAAAATGTCATCACCGTTTAGGCGACTGGGTGAAATAGTGTCTTCCTTCGCCCAGGGGTGATTGCTGGGCAATAACACTTCAAAAGGTTCATCGTAGAGCGACTCGACCTCGACGTCGGGCTCTGTGAAGGGCAGCGCGACGATGATGGCATCGAGTTGGCCTTTACGCAGCATTTGCCTAAGGACCCCGGTAAAATTTTCTTCAATGAAGAGCTTTAAGCGAGGTTCGGCCTGTTTCAAAGCAGGCAACAGCGACGGGAACAAATATGGCCCGATGGTGTAAATAGCGCCGAGACGCAATGGACTCAAAAACGGATCATTGACTTGGTCGGCGAGTTCTTTAAACGAGTCCACATCGTGCAGAATGTTCCGGGCCTTATCGACCAAAGCTTCAGCCACTGCGGTCAGGTGAACCCCGGTTTTACTGCGTTCAAATAGGGTGACGCCCAGCTCTTCTTCCAGTCGCTTGACGCCAATAGATAGCGTAGGCTGACTGACAAAGCAGCGGGCAGCGGCTCGGCCAAAATGTTTTTCGTCGGCAACTGCCACGATGTATCGAAGTTCTGTGAGGGTCATACTCGTGTCAAATCGTTGGGATATCGTCATCCTAGGCTGTGGCCAGTTAGGTGGCAACCTGAAAACTCAGCTTGAAGCAGAAAAAATGACCGTTATGGGGGTGCGTAGGACCCCAACGCCGGATGAATCGACCCTATGGGCGTTGGATCTAGATCAGCCTGGGAGCTGGGATCGTTTGGCTGAATTACCGGTCAGTGATCGTGTGGTCTGGGTCGGTATTGTCACACCGGATGAGCGCACCGAGACCGCGTATCGTCATCGTTATGTGGGTGTGGCCAGTCGACTTCGGCAGTTAGCATCTCTGCCAGGCCGGGCGCAGTCGGTGGTTTGGGTCAGCTCAACGGCGGTCTTCGGAGAAGCACAGACGGGGTTGTTAACCGAGGAGACGGCCCCGCATCCCGACCATTGGCGAGGCGAGGTGGTTCGAGAAGCGGAGCGGGCAATCGAGCAGATTTTGGCGCCTTACTGTGTGATGCGATTTACGGGGCTTTATTCGGCGGCCAGTGTGGGCCGATTGAATACCCAGGCTATGCGCCAGGCTTTGAGTCCAACCACTGTATCTAACCGCATGCATCGGGCGGATGCTGTGGCTTGGCTGGCGCATGTCGTGAGAGCGTTGCATCGAGGCCATCCTGTGCCGAGGCTGGTGCATGGCGTCGATGAGTGCCCCGCGACCTATCAGGCCCTGTGGGATCGTTTGGATGGCCGGTCGAGTCGTCTTCAGCCGGCCACAGCCGGCCGGCGGATAGCGACTCAATATCGATCAGACTTGCCTCAGCTGACCTATCCGAGCTTTGATCGGCTGTTGGGTGATCAGTGAGCGAGAATGCCGTCCACTTCGACGCGAGCACCTTTTGGCAAGGCCGCGACACCGATAGCGGCACGCGCTGGATACGGGGCTTCGAACAATTCTTCCATAACCTGATTGACTACCGGAAAGTGCGCTAAGTCGGTGAGGAACACGTTCACTTTGGCTAAATGATTGAGGGAGCCACCGGCGGCGCGGCAGACAGCGTCTAGGTTTTTAAAGCACTGACGCACTTCCGCCTCAATATCGCCTGTGACCAAGTCGCCGGTCTCTGGGATCAAGGGGATTTGACCTGACAAGAACGTGGTTTGGCCAACTTTTACGGCTTGGGAATAAGTGCCAATAGCCGCCGGTGCCTCCGGCGTGGCGATAAAGCTTTTGTTCATGGGTTTATGCTCGTATCCGTGAAATTTTCATGACCGACGCGACACGTCGGATCCAGCGCACCACCTGTGCTAAGTGTTGGCGGTCGCGAACGCCAACCTCCAGCACAATGACGCTGGTTTTGGCATCGCGCTCTTCGCGATGAATGTGATCAATGGCGGCATCGGCGTCGGCCACTGCCTTGGCAATGTGGGCAATGACGCCGGTTTCGGATTCCACCAAGATTCGAAGTGCGGTGAAAAATTCACCCTGTAAATTTTCGTCCCAGGTCAGGGCGACGCATTTCTCAGGGTTATCGCGAATATCAGAGACGTTGTTGCAGGTCTCGTGGTGGATCACCATGCCTCGCCCTTTGGAGATGTGACCCACAATCGGATCCCCCGGAATAGGTCGACAACATTTGCCGTAGCTGATGAGCAATCCCTCAGACCCTTTGATGGCCAGTGGGCGGGCATCTGGGCTTTGCGATAGGGTGACTGGTTCCGCTTGGCTGTCGGGCAGTAGCCGACGAGCCACTGAATAGGCCACCCGATTACCGAGGCCGATTTCTTCCAACACATCATCGAATTCCGCGAGCTCTGTCTCCGAGACAAAGCCGTGTTTGATCGCGTCTGTAATTTGATCGTAACTCGAGCCGAGATTGGCGAGCGCACGGCTCAACAAGCGTTGGCCTAGGCTGACTGACTCGGAGCGTTGCTGATTTTTCAAGAAATGACGAATCGCAGAGCGCGCTTTGCCGGTCACCACAAATGAGAGCCAAGCCAGGTTGGGCTTGGCATGTTTCGACGTCACGATTTCGACCGTTTGCCCCGATTGCAGCACCGTAGAAAGAGGCGCTAAGGCTTTATCAATCCGGCACGCCACACAGCGGTTGCCGACATCGGTATGCACGGCGTAAGCGAAGTCGACCGCTGTCGCTCCGGTCGGCAGTTCCATGATCCGCCCTTTGGGGGTAAAGATGTAGACATCGTCAGGGAACAAATCGATTTTGACGTTTTCGATAAACTCGAGCGAGTTACCCGCGCGTTGCTGAATCTCGAGTAAGCCTTTGACCCAACGGTTGGTTCGTTGCACCGCGGCGGTTTCTTTGGAGCCTGCTTTGTAGAGCCAGTGCGCAGCGATGCCACCGGAGGCCATGGAGTCCATTTCCGAGGTGCGAATCTGAATTTCGACCGGCACGCCATGCATCCCAAACAGCGTGGTGTGAAGGCTTTGGTAGCCGTTGGCTTTGGGGATCGCAATGTAATCTTTGAACCGGCCGGGCTTTGGCTTGTATAAATTGTGGACAACGCCGAGTGTGCGGTAACAATCGTCTACTGAGTCGGTGATGATACGAAATGCATAGACGTCCATGATGTCTGAGAAGGATTTTCTCTGGTCTCGCATTTTCCGATAAATGCTGTTGGCCGCTTTTTCACGACCTTCGACACGCGCCTTAATTCCAGACCGTTCAAGCGCCGCTTCCAGCGCTTCGGAGATCTCTGACACGATTTTTTTTCGGTTGCCAGAGACCTGAGCTACGGCACGCTCGATCCGCTCAATCCGCATGGGATACATGGCTCGATACGCCAATTCATGCAGTTCGCTTCGTACTTCATACATCCCTAGGCGATTCGCAATGGGGCTGTATATATCGAGCGTTTCGCGCGCAATGCGTCGGCGTTTTTCGGGATTTAAAGAGCCAATGGTACGCATGTTATGCAAGCGGTCAGCCAGCTTGACGATGATGACCCGAATATCGCGCGCCATGGCGAGCGTCATCTTTTGGAAGTTTTCGGCTTGGGCTTCTGCCCGTGTCTCAAAGCTGATGTGAGTGAGCTTACTGACACCATCGACCAATTCAGCAACCGCCGCTCCGAACTGGCTTTCCAGCGCGTCTTTGGCAATCCCCGTGTCTTCAATGACATCGTGCAGCATGGCGGCCATCAGACTTTGATGGTCCATCCGCATGTCGGCCAGAATTTCGGCCACTTGCAATGGATGGATGATGTAAGGATCGCCAGAGCGACGCTTTTGACCGTCGTGTGCTTGCTCAGAATATAAATAGGCGCGTCTGACCTGACGAATGTCCTCGTCTTCGAGGTAACGGGTCAGACGGCTGCATAAGCCGTCAATGGTTTCGACGGCGGCGTTCATGGATTAGAAGTCGTTGTCGAACACCGGCTGGCGAGGTTCAAACCGCGCGCGTGCCATTTCAAGCTCGGCTTCTGTGCGGGCATCTTCCGCATCCAATGCTTCGCGGTTGATTAGCCCAGCGGCAATCTCACGAAGTGCCAATACCGTGGGTTTGTCGTTTTCTTCCGCCACCAGCGGGTCTTTGCCGCCAGTCGACAACTGACGAGCGCGGCGAGTGCCGAGCATCACCAGCTCAAAACGGTTTTCGACATTCTCAAGACAGTCTTCGACGGTCACGCGTGCCATGGAAATATCCTCAATTCAAAAAATCCCGGGGAACGGCACAGTATACGGGAATTGCTAGCGTCCGAGAAGTTTCTTAAGAAAATCAGGTGCGAATTGGCGAACGACGGATGGCCGTGTGCGACTTGCGACGATGATCGAACGAAGGTCATCGAGCGCGACTTCGAAGTCGTCGTTGATCACCCAGTGATCGAAATGAGGCGCTTGCTCCATCGTCTCGTCTGCTTCTTCCATGCGACGCGCGATGACGGTGTCATCGTCTTGCTTGCGGCCGATGAGTCGGTCTTTAAGCGCGTCGCGTGTGGGCGGCAAGATAAAAATTGAAATCGCCTCAGGCCATAGAGCGCGGACTTGAGCTGCCCCCTGCCAATCGATTTCGAGAATCACATCAAGGCCCTGATTCAATGTGTCCATGACAGAGGCTTTCGCGGTGCCATAAAAGTTGCCAAAGACTTCGGCATACTCGAACAGGGCCCCTTCTGAAATCATGGTCTGGAACGTAGGTATGTCCACGAAATGGTAATCGCGGCCATTTTGTTCGCCGGGGCGGGGTGCTCGTGTGGTGTGCGACACGCTGACCGTCAATCGGTCAATACGCGCCATGGCGGCGGCCACTAAACTGGTTTTACCGGCTCCTGAGGGAGCAGAAATAACGAAAAGCTGGCCCGCTGGCATGAAAGATCCGTGTGAGATGGTCATAATGTTGTCTGCAACAAAGCTTAGTCCAATTCATGAGGTTCTGCCATGCGTCCAAGTGGTCGTGCGACCAACGCACTCCGCCCTATTCGATTTACCCGTCAATTCACTCGTCACGCAGCCGGGTCGGTATTGGTGGAGTTTGGTGAGACCCGCGTGCTGTGCACCGCCTCTGTCAGCGAACAAGTGCCACGGTGGTTGAAAGGGAAAGGCCAAGGTTGGGTGACGGCAGAGTATGGAATGTTGCCTGCGGCGACTCATTCTCGGACCGATCGTGAAGCGGCTCGCGGCAAGCAGTCCGGTCGCACACAGGAAATACAACGATTGATTGGGCGTTCGTTGCGTGCGGCGGTGGATTTGAAAAAGCTCGGTGAGCGGCAAATCACCATCGACTGCGATGTCCTACAGGCCGATGGTGGGACGCGGACTGCCTCGATCACAGGTGGCATGGTGGCCTTGGTGGATGCGCTCAATCAATTGCAACGGACCGGTTTGCTTCAAGAAGATCCACTGATCGACTTTGTGGCTGCGGTTTCAGTGGGGGTCTACCAGGGTGTGCCGGTGCTCGATTTAGATTATGCCGAGGACTCGCGAGCCGATTCCGATGTCAACTTAGTCATGACTGCAGACGGTGCGTTGATCGAAGTACAGGGGACGGCAGAATCGGCACCTTTCTCACGCGATGAGTTGACGCAATTAGTCGATTTAGGGGCTGCTGGTATTGAGGAATTGGTCCGTCTGCAAAAAGCGAGCCTGGCCGAAGGTTAAACGTCCTCATCCTCAAGAGTTAGGCTGAGATCGTAATCCACGATCAAGGGTACGCGGTCGTCAAACGGCCGCTTACTGACATAAGCCGCCGCCAGCACGCGTCGTGAAATTTCTTCGGATACCAGTTGCAGATCGGTTCGCCAAGCACCGGGTTTTTCGATGCCAAAGAGCGGTTCGGAAGGAAACCAACTGTAGGCAGGCTCATTGGCAAAGACAGCGCGATATGCGTCGGTATACCCCGCCTCTGTTAATAGGCTCTCGAGCCATTGGCGATCGTCTTTGGTAAAGCCCGGTGTGTCATTGTGTTTGTGCCACTCTTCGCAGTCGACGGAGCGGGCGGCGATGCCGAAGTCCCCGCAGAAAATAAAATGCCGACGTTTTTTGCGAATTTTCCGCATCCAAGCATCTAATGACTCCATGAACGCGGCGCGATGCTCGTTTTCTGTTTCCCAGGGTGCGGGTGGCAAAAGTGACACGATGCTGACTTGATCGAAATCGGCTTGAATGTATCGGCCGTCGCGATCGAGGTGATATGAGCCTAAGCCTCGCATCACGGCCTTCGGTGTGTGACGTGTCCAGATGGCGACGCCACCTTGCCCCTCGTCTTCGCCCTCGAAATAAAACGGGGTAAACCCCTCGGGGCAAAAACGGGGATCGTCGATCACTTTATATTCGCGCACGCGCACGTCTTGCAGACAAATCACATCCGCATCTTTGCTCGAGAGCCAATCGATGAGACCCTGTTTTGCAGCGGAAACGAGGCCGTTGCAACGCAGGCTAATCACTCGCATCAAGGGAAGTACGTCCTTGTTTGAAGCACCAAGCCACGCTCTGGTGTACTATTTTTAACCGATACATCAATGGTAGACGCGTCTTATGGCCCCATACAAGCACTCCTTTCTTGAATTGGCTCTAAATGCCGATGCCCTGCGCTTTGGGGAATTCACATTAAAGTCCGGTCGCGTCAGTCCGTACTTCTTTAATGCCTCGGCTTTTTCAACCGGCAGGCAGCTTAAAGTGCTTGGAGAATGCTACCGAGATGCCATTGCCGCAGCCGGTGTCACCTTCGATGGATTATTTGGGCCTGCCTACAAGGGCATACCTTTGGCGACGTCCGTTGGGGTCGCGTTTGCGGAGGCGGGCATTGATTACCCTGTCTCTTTCAATCGCAAAGAAGTGAAAGACCATGGCGAAGGGGGCACGCTCTTGGGTGCGCCTTTATCAGGTCGGGTATTGGCCATTGATGACGTGGTGACTGCGGGGACCGCTGTGCGGGAGTCGGTCGAATTTATTCAAGCGCATGGGGCGATTTTGACGGCCTTTTGTGTCGCCGTTGATCGCCAAGAGCGGGGCCAGGAGGGCGAGGGTTCGGCCTTGGCTGAATTGGCGCGTGCATTCCAGCTCACGCCCATTTCCATCGTCACCTTAGACGATATTCTGGCCTTTGCCGCCGGCGATGCCCGCATTGATCCAAGCGTGGCACCGGCGATCGAAGCCTATCGAGCCGAATACGGCGCCCGAGGTTAGTCGGCGCCGGCTGTTCGTTTTCTTAAGATCTGCGTGCCGACGCCTTGGTCCGTGAAGATTTCAAGCAGTACAGAGTGGGGGACGCGGCCATCGACGATGTGTGCGCTGTTTACCCCCGCATTGACGGCAGACAATGCGCAACTCACTTTAGGCAGCATGCCCCCTGAGATAGTGCCGTCGGCAATCAAGGCGTTAACCTCTTCTGCGACCAAGCCGGTGACTACCTGGCCTTCTTTGTTTAAGACCCCCGCGGTGTTGGTGAGAAGCATCAATTTTTCTGCCTTCAATACCTCTGCCAGCTTACCCGCGACTAAGTCGGCATTGATGTTGTAGCTTTCGCCGTTTGGACCGACTCCAATCGGAGCGACGACTGGGATGACATCGCTCTCTGTGAGCATGGTGAGAATTCGCGTATCAATGGCTTCGACTTGACCTACGTGCCCAATGTCGATGATTTCCGTGGCTTCGAGTTCAGGACTTTTTCGTTCTATTTTTAATTTTTTGGCGCGGATGAACTGCCCGTCTTTACCAGTCAGCCCCATGGCCCGCCCGCCGGCTTGGTTTAATAGACTGACAATGTCCTTATTCACCAGGCCACCGAGCACCATCTCCACCACATCCATGGTTTCTTCGGTGGTGACTCGCATGCCATCAATAAACTTCGATTCGATGTTGAGTCGCTCTAACAAGTCCCCGATTTGTGGGCCGCCACCGTGGACCACCACGGGCCGCATACCGACGGTCTGCATCAACACGATGTCTCGGGCGAAGGATGCTTTTAATGATTCATCGGTCATGGCATTTCCGCCGTATTTGACGACGATGGTTCGGCCTGCAAAGCGTTGGATGTAAGGCAACGCTTCGGTGAGTACTTGTGCCACCTCGGTGGCGCGGGCCAGTGTCAACATAATGTATCGAGCTCCAACAGAGGTTCTGCTTCTTTCAGTGCGCTCAGCATCTCGCTTTGAATGTGGGCGAGCGCCTCGTCAGATTCTGCCTCAAAACGCAGCACAAGGTTGGGTGTTGTGTTGGAACAACGAATCAATCCCCAGCCGGTGGGTAGATCGACACGCACGCCGTCGATGGTCGATATGGGCAGGCCGCGCGCCTTCACGATCTCAGCCACCCGTTCAACGATGGAAAATTTCGCGGTATCGGGCACTTCGACATTGAGTTCAGGCGTAGAGAGGTCATCGGGAAGACAGTTGAATTGAGCGGAGACCGGTGTGTCGGTCTTGGCAAAGATCTCCAAGAGCCGGGCGGCGGTGTAGAGTCCGTCATCAAATCCGAGCCAACGCTCTTTGAAGAAAATATGACCACTCATCTCGCCTGCCAAGAGCGCACCCGTCTCCTTCATTTTGGCTTTGACGAGACTGTGGCCTGTTTTCCACATCAAGGGCGTGCCACCGGCTTTTTCGATGACTGGCGCCAAATGACGAGAGCACTTCACATCAAATATCACGGTGGCGCCGGGATTACGTGACAGTAAATCTTCGGCGATTCGCATCATCAAGCGGTCGGCGTAAATCGACTCGCCGGTCTCGGTGACGATGCCCACCCGGTCGCCATCGCCGTCAAACGCCAGCCCCAGGTCACAACCCTGGGTCGTAACAGCCTCAATGACATCCACCAAGTTCTTAGGCTTCGATGGGTCTGGATGATGGTTAGGGAAATGGCCATCGACGTCGGTGAACAAGGGAACCACTTCGCACCCCAATTGGGTAAACAAAGCTTCTGCACAGACGCCTGCGACGCCGTTGCCACAATCCACGGCCACCTTCAAGGGCCTCGCTAATTGGACATCCTGCGTGATGCGTTCTAAATACGGTGTCAGGGCATCGGCTTGAGTTTCTGCGCCCTGGCCTGTGACCAGACGGTTTTCGATCAACGCTTGATACAAGCCTGTGATGTCATCCCCGTATAAGGTGTGACCTGCAATCATCATCTTGAACCCGTTGTAATCTGGGGGGTTGTGACTGCCGGTGACCATCACACCCGATCCCGTACCGAGCGTCAGTGCTGCAAAATACAAGACCGGCGTAGGGACCATGCCAATATTGATAACGTCCACGCCGGCTGCCTTGAGACCCTCATTGAGCGCGGATTGCAGAGACTCCCCGGAGAGACGACCGTCGCGTGCCGTAACCACGGTGGTTTCACCACGGGATTTAGCCAAGGAGCCAATGGCCTGGCCGAGAGCCCGAACGACCGTTGGGTTTAATTGATCCGGTACCGTGCCCCGAACGTCATAGGCCCGAAAAATAGTGGCATCCATGTCCATGCTTACCGCGTTCCTGTGTGACCGAACCCGCCTTCGCCGCGTTCGCTGGTTTCAAAACTGTCGACCTCGATAAAGGTCGGTTGTACCACCGGTGTAATGACCAGCTGTGCGATGCGGTCGCCCGGCGCAATTTGCTGCGATTCATTGCCCCGATTCCAGGTCGATATTTTGAGTTCGCCTTGGTAGTCCGAGTCAATGAGCCCCACCAGATTGCCAAGGACTAAGCCGCGATGGCCAAGACCGCTCCGCGGCAGAATCAGGGCGCAGTAGCCTGGATCCTCTAAGTGAATCGCGAGCCCTGTGCCAATCATAGCGGTTTCACCAGGCCCGAGAGTCAGGGGCTCATCGAGGCAAGCGCGCAAGTCGACTCCGGCGGAGCCGGCGGTGCCGACCTCGGGCAGCGGCCATTCTGTGCCGACGCGAGGATCGAGGCGTTTTAATTTAACGTGCATACAAAGTTCCAGATTACAGAGTCAGAAGATGAGTGAGCAGTGCATCGGCCACCGCGGCCTTGGTGCCGGATACCTCAAGGTCACCGCCTTGACGATCAAACAACCGACAAGCGGTGTGATCTTGCCCAAAGACTTGGCCGTGCGATACGTCGTTGGCAACGATCGCATCGAGGCCCTTTCGTGCTTGCTTGTCCCGCGCATGGGTTGCGATTTCGTCTGTTTCGGCCGCGAAGCCGACCACCAACGTCGGCCGGTTGGCGTGTGAGGCAACTGCTTGAATAATGTCTGGGTTTTCAATCAGTTCGATACGCTCTAACGCACCCGATTGTTTTTTCAGCTTAGTGGTCGATACCTGTTTAGGCCGGGCATCACAGACGGCCGCAGCTCCGATGAACCAGTCGACCTGATCCAAGTGCGCTTGAACTGCCGATTGCATGTCCAAAGCCGTTTCGACCGCGATCGTCTGCACCCCAGGCGGGGGCGATAGGCTCACTGGGCCTGTGATCAAATAAACGGTGGCACCCATGCGATGGGCCGCTTCGGCCAGCGCAAAGCCCATTTTTCCAGAGGATCGGTTGGCCAGATAGCGGACCGGATCAATGGGCTCATGAGTTGGGCCTGCCGTAATCATGAGACTGCGACCTGCCAGCGGTCCAGGGCGGATCGAGCGCTCCAAGGCGCCCACCAATTCCATGGGTTCAAGCATGCGCCCGGGCCCAACATCTCCGCACGCTTGTTCACCCGAAGCAGGCCCGAGTACCAAGTGGCCGGCTTGACGAATATGTTCCATATTGGCCTGTGTGGTGGGGTCTGCCCACATCGCTTGATTCATAGCCGGTGCAATGGCTTTGGGGGAGGTGCTGGCGAGCCAGAGCGTCGACAGTAAGTCAGGGGCTTGTCCGGAAGCCAGATTGGCGAGGGTGTTGGCAGTGCAAGGCGCCACCAAAATCAAATCAGCCCACCGGGCCAATTCAATGTGCCCCATGCCGGCCTCGGCGGCCGGATCTAGCAAGGCCGTGCGAACCTCAAGTCCGGTCAGTGCCTGAAAGGTTAAAGGCGCCACAAAGGCGGTGGCTGCCTCGGTCATCACCACCTGCACGGTGGCCCCGCGACGGCCGAGTTCTCGGGCCACTTCACAGGCTTTATAGCAGGCGATGCCACCGGTGACCCCGAGGATGATGCGTTGACCTAAAAAGCGTTGGCTTGAACTCACAGAGGCTCCTGTCTATTTCGCGAACAATATCATGAAGAGTTCGAGACACGGAGTCGACAAAGGCGTAGTCTTGCCGCCCAAACTCAAGGCGCGAATTATGGGTTGTAGTTTAAAGCCCCCAAGGGTATGATTCGCGTCCATTTTTTCACGGTCTGTGTAACAGAGGCGGATCCAGTTATGTCAAAGGTGTGCCAAGTAACAGGGAAAGGCCCTGCAACCGGCAACAATGTGTCGCATTCGAACATTAAGACGCGGCGTCGTTTCCTCCCGAACCTGCATTGGCATCGGTTCTGGGTTGAGTCAGAGAAGCGTTTCGTGCGTCTTCGCGTCTCAACGAAGGGAATGCGCATCATCGATAAAAAGGGTATCGACACAGTGCTGTCTGACATCCGTGCACGTGGCGGGAAGGTGTAATCATGCGCGATAAAATCAAATTAGTGTCTTCTGCAGGAACCGGTCACTTCTACACGACCGACAAAAACAAGAAGAACACGCCTGACAAATTGGAATTCAAAAAGTTTGATCCAGTGGTTCGTCAGCACGTGATCTACAAGGAAGCGAAGATTAAGTAAGGCGTATGCCTGAACTTCCAGAAGTCGAAACCACCGTTCGAGGCATCTCGCCTTATTTGGTCGGTCAGCGTTTCGATTTCGTTCGCGTATCACAGGCCAGCTTACGCTGGCCTGTTCCGTTTGAGCTCGCTGATATCTTAACGGGTGCGACCTGTCTTTCAGTCACCCGCCGCGCCAAGTACATCCTCATAGAAACCGATGACCGGCCTGTCCTTGCGCACTTGGGCATGAGTGGATCGTTTCGTTTAGTGTCGCCCAACACACCTCTGAAAACCCACGATCATGTGCAGATTGGGGTGGGCGAGTGGGAGCTGAGATACCACGACCCGAGGCGATTTGGTTGCATTTTGTGGGCGGATTCGGAACGCGCGGAGCGGCTCCTTGAGGGTTTGGGCCCAGAGCCACTCAGTGATGCATTCAATGGCGCCTGGTTGCACCGGTTGGCAAAAACGCGATCGGTCGCCGTGAAGTCGTTCATCATGTCCAATCCGGTCGTAGTGGGCGTCGGCAACATCTATGCGTCCGAAGCACTTTTCATGTCAGGTATTCGACCGACTCGGCCAGCCAATCAAGTCAGTCTTGCTCGATACAACCGCTTAGCCGAGGCCATCAAAACCGTGTTGGCGCGTTCGATTGAGTCCGGTGGCACGACGCTGCGTGATTTTGTGAATTCAGATGGCGAGCCCGGGTATTTTCAGCAAACGCTGCAGGTCTATGGTCGCGCAGGCGAGCCCTGCCGGGTCTGCGATCGAATCATCCGCAATGAGGTGATTGGAGGGCGGAGCAGCCATTACTGCCCCAACTGCCAGCGTTAGCTGCGTCCGTTTTGAAAGTTTTTGCGTAGCGCTTTGGCCACAGGTTCTGGCACGAAGGCTTCCACGTCACCGTCAAGACGGGCCACTTCCTTTACCAGCGTGGAGGAAATAAAGCTGTAGTGCTCCACCGGGGTAAGAAATAGGCTCTCAAGCTCGGGTGCGAGTTGTTTGTTCAAGTTTGCGAGCTGCAGCTCGTACTCGTAATCAGCGACCGCGCGCAAGCCTCGCAACAAGACCCGGGCACCCACGGCTTGGGCAAAATTCGCCAAAAGCGTGTGGAAGCCACGAATTTCCACATTATCAAGGTGCTCGAGAGAGGCACTGGCCAGTGCGACCCGTGTCTCTAAGTCGAACATGGGGGTTTTGTGGGTTGACCCGGCAACGCCGACCACCACGCGATCAAAAATCCGTGCGGCGCGTTCAACCACGTGAACGTGGCCGTTGGTTAAAGGATCAAAGGTCCCTGGGTAGACAGCAATGGTCATGGCACAGCCCTAAGCAGGCGAACGCAATCTTGACCGGCATTGAGTGTCTTAAGCACTTCAAATCCCGACAAATCCAGTGTTTCGGTGCGCTCGCATTCAATCATCACGCGGGAGTCTGGCCGAACTTGGGGTCGAATCCAAGTGAGAAACGCTTGAGCTAGCCCATAGTGGAATGGAGGATCGGCAAAAATGAGATCCGCCGCGGCCACCAGCGCGGTATTTTGACTTAAGACGTCGCCTGACAAGACGGTCGCGCGGTCCGTCCATTGAAAGCGCTGCAGATGGCTTTCAAGGTGGCGGCCCACCGCGGGGTCTTTTTCAATGAAGGTGCAATCGGCGGCTCCGCGAGACAGTGCTTCCATCCCTAACGTGCCCGTTCCTGCATAGCAATCGAGAACGCGAGCGCCGGGAACGGCTGGCGCCAACCAATTAAACAGGGTTTCGCGGACTCGACTTGGGGTGGGTCTCAGTCCATCGCGCACCAAGACATCGATTTTTGAGCGTTTGTGCGTGCCGCCAATGATGCGGACACCGGCCGAGCCAGCGCGGGGAGCAGTCGTCTCTCTTTTCATGCGCAGATGGTATCATCGCTCGCTTCAAATACAGGACTTCCATCATGATGAGCATAGAACTTCTGCTGGCACTGGCCGCTGTGATCGTGGCGGGACTCGTTTGGGCTGTTTGGGGCAGACGCCGCTCAACACCCTCGCAGTCTCCATCGGACTCAACCGCGTCCGGCGACCCATCTGTCCCTGAAGCCACTGAGCCCGCTCTGCAACCGACCAGCTTTTTTGATGCTCTGTCGAAGTCGAGAAGTGGATGGGCGAAGTCCCTGAAAGGATTATTTCAAGGCGGATTGGATGATGAGGTTCGAGAGGATTTAGAGGCCTTGTTACTGTCTGCCGATGTGGGCGTCGACACCACAGATTGGGTCTTAGAGACGCTGACTGAGCGCGCCAAGGCCGAGGGAGTTTCCGACGCGGACGGGTTGCTCGCGTTACTGAAATCGATCTTGTCCGAGCTTTTGGCGCCTACTGAGACGGCGTTTGATCCGGGTGCTCACACGCCCTGTGTGATCTTGATGGTGGGTGTGAACGGCGTGGGTAAGACCACCACCATTGGCAAGTTGGCGCATCGCTTTAAAGCCGAAGGGCGTTCGGTCTTGCTGGCGGCTGGTGACACGTTCCGCGCTGCAGCGGTTGAGCAATTAAAAGCCTGGGGTGCGCGTCATGATGTGCCCGTCATTGCACAGGATACAGGCGCTGATTCGGCGTCTGTGTTGTATGACGCCTGCGAGTCAGCCAAGGCGCGTGGCATTGATGTGGTGTTGGCCGATACGGCCGGGCGCCTCCAAAACAAGGCCAACCTGATGAGTGAGCTTGAGAAGATCGGGCGAGTGCTCGGCAAGTTGAACATGGGAGCGCCCCATGAAGTGTTGCTCGTATTGGATGCTGCAACCGGCCAGAATGCGGTCAGTCAAGCGCGTGAATTCGCCAAAACGATTGCACCGACCGGTTTAGTGCTGACCAAACTCGACGGGACGGCCAAGGGGGGCATTGTGTTTGCCCTCGCGCGCGAATTCCAACTGCCTATTCGGTTTGTAGGCCTCGGTGAGAAAGCCGAAGACCTCCAGCCTTTTGATCGACACGCCTTTGTAGATGCCCTGTTTGCGGAGGGCGGCGGTGATTGAATTTGAGAGCGTTGGCAAGGTCTATGGGGATGGCCAGGTTGCGCTTACGGATCTGAACTTTCGGTTGGCGCCGGGTGAAATGGCGTTTTTAACCGGCCATTCTGGGGCGGGGAAGTCCACGCTATTGAGGCTGTTGCTTGGCCTTGAGAAGGCGACGACCGGCTCAGTTCGTGTTGCAGGGACTGACTTGGCGACGCTTTCCGGTGAGCGATTGGCGAAATACCGTCGCCGCGTCGGGGTGGTATTTCAAGACCCTAACCTCGAAGAAGATCTCAGTGTCTTTGACAATGTGGCTTTGCCGCTCCGGATTGCTGGGTTTGCCGAAGATGAAATCCCAAAGCGTGTGAATGCGGCACTATCGCGCGTCGATTTGTTGAATCGGGCTTCGAGCTCACCGCGTGTATTGTCAGGGGGGCAACAACAGCGGGTGGGAATCGCGCGCGCCATTGTGCATCGCCCGGCCTTATTGGTTGCCGATGAGCCGACCGGTAATTTGGATCCGGAGCTGTCTGCACGCGTGATGCGGATGTTTACCCAGTTTCAACAATTGGGCGTCACCATTTTGGTGGCCACGCATGAGCGGGCTGTGGTGGAGTCGCTGCCATTTCGTCAGTTGGTGATCGAGCAGGGTCGTTTGATTTCGGACGGTTCCCAATGAAACGGTGGGCGCTGGATCATAAAAATGCGGTCATCGATGCATTCAAGCGAACGCGTGACCGTTTAACTCAGTTCGTTGTACTTGTCGGCCTATTGAGTGTGTTGTTGGCGATCCCGGGTTGGTTGGGCCAAATTTGGATGGGCATGGCCGCCTTGGTCCCCGAGTCGGCGGTACAAAGTGAATCCCTGGTGTTTCTAGAATCTGAGGTGGAGCTCGAGGCACGGATTGAGCTCGAGCGCACCTTGGCGGAGTCGCCTGCGGTCGCAGAAGTCATCTTCATAGCAAAAAGCGAGGCGTTAGCGCGACTGAGCGCCGAAGACGGCTTGTCTCCGATGGACGCCCTAATCGACAACAATCCCCTACCCGATGCCCTTCGCTTGGTGTTTGTGCCTGGGCGCGATGCGGCACCTGAGGCGACTGTGATGGATGGATTGTCTGATGATCCGCGTGTCCTGAGCGCTAGATATTATCCCTCAGTGCAAGTCCAATACGCGTCACTGGTGTCGACCTTAGCGACCCTCGGCCTGGTGTTGTCGGTGCTGATTGTGATCGGCGTGGTGTTGACGGTATTTTTAGTGTCGGCGGCGGATGTGGTCGATGACCGCCGTCGTATTGAACTGTACACCCTGCTGGGCGCGTCTCATCGCTTCATTAAACGGCCCTACATTTATCGAGCCATTGGCCTTGGTTCGCTCTCGGGTGTCATAGCGTGTCTTGTCGTCGCCCTCTTAAATGCGGTACTGTCTCAGGTTCTCGCCTTGAATCTTGAGTCCATCGATACGCGACTCGATGCAATTCCCATGGATGGACGGCTGTTGTTAGTCATGGTGTGTGTCGCCATTGGCGCGAGCTGGGTGGGTGCGGAGTCGGCGCTAAGTCGTCGTTTACGGGCCACGAATTAGTGACAAAAAGGCGCGAGTAGGACTTGATATTTGGCTCATTGGAACTAAATGACGCAAATGCGGTCTATATACTATGAATTGGCTATACACGGAGGTTGTCAGCGATACATATGCAGGAGCTAGCTGAAACGGGGTGTTTCATGCCTAAGAAATCAAATTTACCGGTTGAAGTCTTACTTCCCGGCGGTCAAATCGAGGCCTACATTCAGGCGGTCAGCCAGATCCCGATTTTGACGGCGGAAGAAGAGAAAGAATTGGCCGATCGCCTCTACTACGAGAGCGATTTGGATGCCGCACGTGCTCTGGTTATGTCTCACTTACGCTTTGTCGTTCACATTGCGCGCAGTTACTCGGGTTATGGGTTGCCACAAGCCGATCTAATCCAAGAAGGTAACGTGGGCCTTATGAAGGCGGTTAAGCGGTTCAATCCGGAGATGGGCGTACGCTTGGTTTCCTTTGCGGTGCACTGGATCAAAGCCGAGATGCACGAGTACATCTTGAGGAATTGGCGGATTGTCAAAGTGGCGACCACCAAGGCGCAACGGAAGATGTTCTTTAATCTGCGAAGCGCCAAGAAGAAGTTGGCGTGGTTCACGGCCGATGAAGTGAAGGCGGTGGCCCACGATCTCGGCGTCAGTGAAGACGTGGTGCGCCAGATGGAAGGCCGCTTGGCGGCACAAGACATGTCCTTTGATGGGTACAGCGATGACGACGACGACAATTTGTCGATGGCACCGGCTCATTATTTGGAAGCGTCTAATGCCGATCCAGCTCAGATCCTCGAAAAGCAGGATTGGACCGAAGACTCGACCGATCGTCTCTACAGTGCATTAAATGACTTGGACGATCGCAGCAAAGATATTTTGGCGAGTCGTTGGTTGGGCGATCAAAAAGCCACACTGCATGAGCTCGCAGACAAGTACAATGTGTCTGCGGAACGCATTCGGCAGTTGGAAAAGAACGCCATGAAGAAAGTTAAGACGGCACTGGTGGCTGCTTGACGGTCTGAGGTGTGATTGAAAAAGGCCGCTTTTGCGGCCTTTTTTATTGAGGGATGACAATGTACTTGAAGGTCAATGGCGAAGAGGAGTCGGTCAGCGAGCCGACCCTAGCCGCTTATTTGGAAGCCCGTGGTTTACTCGGCCGTCGCATTGCCGTCGAGCACAACGGTGAGATTGTGCCGAAGTCCGCTTATGAATCCACGACGTTGCATGAGGGCGACGTGTTGGAAATCGTACACGCCATTGGAGGAGGCTAAATGACCGCTTTGACTGTGGGTTCCTATGCCCTGAAGTCCCGTTTACTCGTAGGCACTGGGAAGTACAAAGATTTAGATGAGACCGGACGAGCTATTGAGGCCAGTGGTGCCGATGTGGTGACGATGGCAGTGCGCCGTACCAATCTCGGTCAAAATCCCAATGAGCCCAATCTATTGGATGTCATTTCACCTGACCGATACACCTTGTTACCCAACACTGCCGGATGTCATACCGCGGACGATGCGGTTCGAACCTGCCGCTTGGCGCGTGAGTTACTCGACGGCCATAATTTGGTGAAGCTTGAGGTTATTTCTAAGTCACGGACGTTATATCCAGATGTGGTGGAAACGCTGAGTGCTGCCCGAACCTTGGTTGAAGAGGGGTTTGAGGTGATGGTGTACACCTCAGACGATCCGTTGATTGCGATTGAACTTGAGCGGATTGGCTGTGTGGCTGTGATGCCACTGGGTGCCCCGATCGGCTCCGGTCTTGGCTTACAAAACCCATACAATATTCGTGAGATCCTAGACCAACTCACGGTCCCCGTGATTGTCGATGCGGGTGTGGGCACGGCTTCTGATGCCACGGTTGCTATGGAGCTTGGCTGCGAGGGCGTGTTGATGAATACCGCCATCGCAGAAGCCAAAGACCCAGTCAAAATGGCCAAGGCCATGCGGTTGGCGATTGAGAGCGGTCGACTGGCGTATGAGGCAGGCCGTATGCCTCGCAAGCGGTACGCCGATGCCTCGAGCCCAGAAACAGGGTTGATCGAATGAACGAGACCACTACGCCTCGCCGCACGGTTCGAAGTTTTGTGCTGCGTGCCGGTCGCATGACCGATGCACAAGAGCGTGCCTATCAAACGCTCTGGAGTGAGTACGGATTGGAATGTCACCACAAACGGCTTGATCTCGATGCCGCGTTTGGGCGTTCGGCACCCCGTATTTTTGAAATTGGCTTTGGGATGGGTGATTCCCTGCTCAGTCAGGCTATTGCTGAGCCCGATCGTGATTTCATAGGGGTCGAAGTGCACAAGCCAGGCGTGGGCCGGTTGATGAATGAAGCCAAAAAAGCCGGTGTCACCAACTTGCGTGTGTTGTCTGAAGATGCCGTTGAAGTCCTCGCCGATGGGCTCGGTCCGCAATCGCTCGCGGGTGTGCAGATCTATTTCCCCGACCCTTGGCATAAAAAGCGTCACAACAAGCGTCGACTGGTGCAGCCGGCCTTAATCGAACTCTTGGCGCATCGCGTGGCTTTGGGTGGTTATTGCCATTTGGCGACGGACTGGGCGCCTTATGCGGAGTGGATGTTGGAAGCCTTTTCTGGCAGTGGCGCGTGGGAGAATACGGCCGAGGACGGAGGGTTTGTGCCTCGCCCTGAACGTCGTCCCATTACCAAGTTTGAGACGCGAGGCACCCGCTTGGGGCACGAGGTCTTTGACCTGATCTATTTAAGAAAAGCCTCAGACCAACATCTCTAACACATGATTCAGGTGTCGCCAGCCAAGTGGCGTCGCCTGAAATCGCCCTGGCTCTAATAAACCCAGTTCATCAGCTTTGGCCAAGTTCGCTCTGCGATAGTGGATCGGATCGAGCCCCGTGCGTTGATGGAAAAGTGATTCACTGATGCCTGCTTTAAGCCGAAGTCCGTTAAGTAAGCATTCAGCGCCAAGGTGGTCAGGGGACAACGGTGTTTCCTGCGCGGCAGAGTCAACGCGATTTAGGTAATGCCTAGGATGGCGTGTGCGCTGTGTCCGAATCACCTGATCCCCCACAGTGAGTTTGCCGTGGGCCCCGGCGCCGAGGCCCAAATAATCCCCAAACTCCCAGTAATTGATGTTGTGTCGCGCTTCCTCGCCAGGCACGGCATAGGCGGAGACTTCATAATGAACCAATCCCATGGCTTCAATGAATTGATGGCCGGCCGAATCCGTGGCTTCTAAGGTGCTCTCATCGGGCAATTTGGGTGGGGACGAATAAAACGCTGTGTTGGCCTCAATCGTTAGCTGATACCAGGACAGATGGCGGATCCCTAAAGCCTCGATGACCTGCAGGTCGGCGAGCGCTGCTTCCGCTGTCTGCCCTGGTGTGCCGTGCATTAAATCAATATTGATTCGATCGAATCCGGCCACTTGGGCTTCGGCCACCATGGTGCGCGCGTCTTCAGCATCGTGAATACGCCCCAAAGCTTCCAACTGGGCTGCCTGAAAGCTTTGGACGCCAATTGACAGTCGGTTGATGCCCAAGGCTCGATATCCGGGTAAATGCCCCAGGTCTCGTGTGCCAGGGTTGGCCTCGAGCGTGATTTCGGTGGATGAATCGATCAACCCCCGCCGATGCAGGGCATCAAACAAAGGGGCTAGCGCCTCGGGGGGCATGAGACTCGGTGTGCCACCGCCTAAAAATACCGAGGTGAATGGCACCTCGCCGTAGCGGCTTAAGTCGGTGTCTAAGTCGGCCAGTAACGCCTGTCCGTAATGCTCAAACGGTGGATCTGACTGCTCATGACTATTGAAATCGCAGTACGGGCATTTCCGCACACACCAAGGAATATGCACATAAAGTGCACGTGGGATCGCGGATGTCACGTCAGCTGAGCCAGCAGCAACTGAACGGCTTTGCCTCGGTGACTGATGCGATTTTTAACATCGGACGTCATCTCGGCTGCGGTTTCAGATAGACCCTCGGGCAGAAACAAAGGGTCGTACCCGAATCCACCATCACCTCGCGGTTCGGGCAGAATCTCACCGTGCCACTTGCCGATCGCGATGATTGGGTCTGGGTCCTCGGCGTGGCGTAACAGTGCCAACGCGCAGAGGTAATGACCACGGCGTTCAGCGCCTTGAAGCCCTGTCATTTCAGACAGCAGATGATCGATGTTGTCTTGGTCGCTTGCCCCCACACCGGCATAGCGTGCGGAATACAAACCCGGCGCGCCATCGAGTGCTGGCACCACCAGACCCGAGTCGTCGGCTAACGCGGGGGCATTGGCCAGGCGACTGGCATGACGCGCTTTTAGCAGGGCATTTTCAATAAAGGTGAGGCCGGTCTCCTCGGGCGAGTCGATACCGAGTTTTGACTGACGGATCACGTCCGTACCTAATGCCTGAAATAAACGCGCAAACTCCGCGTGCTTCCCAGCATTGCCACTGGCGAGAATCAGACGAGTTTCAGTCCACATAGACTTTGTGACGAAAATCGATGTCGATGGCTTTACCGTTCTCGGGGATCACGGTCAGTACGATCTGAATCACTTCTTCATTACTGGCGCGCACCGGCGCGAGGTAATAAATCGCATCCTCCCCTTCATCAATCTCTTTAAAGGCCAATGTCTGCGTCTGACCGATCAGATTTTTCGCGAATCCCTCAACCGACGCAGGCACCGCGCCACGGGCCATACCGTCTGCCTGAACCCGAAGTACCACCACATTTAATAGCGCTTGCTGTCGGCTTCGTTGAAAGCCATAGGTACTGGCCACCTCAGGTGTTAGAAACGTCGACGGGAAAGGCTGTATCTGCACCTCAAAAGGCCCTTGCCGTACGATCTCGGTGGAGGCGTTCGCTAGGGCAAACCAGCTGCTTAGAAACAGGGTGAGTAGAATACGCATCAAGACTCCTTGGTCAGACGGTAGATGGCCACTTCACCGAAAAGATTGGGCCAGACACGGCCAAGCCAAGTGCTTTGCCCGGATAAATTGGCCGTATCTCGATCCAAAATACGGATGCCCAGTGTTCGGCACAGCGCTTCGAAATCGTCGAAGGTCGACAAATGAATATTGGGCGTGTCATACCACGGGTTCGGCAGTTGTGGGTTTACAGGCATGTGTCCGCCTAGCCCCAGTTGCAGTCGGTTTTTTAAGTGCGCAAAGTTTGGGAAGGTGACGATGGCTTCGCGACCGACTCGTAACATCTCATCGAGCAACAAATCAGGGCGACGGATGGCTTGCAAGGTTTGCGTCATCAGTACCGTATCAAATTGCTGATCTCGAAAATTCGAAAGGCCTCGGTTCAAATCTTGTTGCACCACAGAGAGCCCGCGGTCCAAACAAATTGCAATTTTTTCTGGATCCAGTTCCAAGCCAAGGCCCGTGATGCCATGGCTCTCAATCAGTTCGGAAAGGAGGCGGCCATCGCCGCAGCCTAAGTCCAATATGCGACTGTGAGCCGCGACCCAATCGGGGATGCGCTTCGCGGTCAATATCATTTCGCTCCCTCCAGATCGTGGAAGCTTCGATCCATGAAGGCTTTAAATAGACGATGATAAGTCGCATCCGGAATGAGAAACGCGTCGTGACCGTGTGCGGACTCCAATCGTGCATAGCTAACCGGTCGATCCGCTTGGATCAGGGCATCGACCATTTCCTCCGATCGAGACGGTGAGAATCGCCAGTCGGTGGTGAAGGACAACACCAAAAAGCGGCATTGGGTCACTTTGAGTACATCGGCCAGTGGTTTGGACTCATTGTCAGTGGGATCGAAGTAATCGAGCGCGCGCGTCATCAGGATGTAGCTGTTGGCATCAAAACGCTCGCTGAACTGCTGTCCTTGATAGCGAAGGTATTGCTCGACGGCAAAATTGGCGCCCTCCGCATCCCGGTCTGCTCGAGGCAGTTGCCGTCCAAACTTCTCACCCATAGCGACATCGGATAGGTAGGTGATGTGCCCCACCATCCGAGCCAGCCCTAAGCCAGAACTGGGAACCACGCCCTTGGTTGCGTAGTGTCCGTCATGGAATTGCGGATCGCGCATGATGGCTTGGCGTGCTACTTCGTTAAAGGCAATGTTCTGAGCGGACAGCCGGGGTGCCGCGGCAATGATGGCACACGCTCTGACGCGCTGTGGGAAACTAATGGCCCACTGTAAGGCTTGCATCCCACCGAGCGATCCACCGACGATGGCTGCAAAGGTCTCAATGCCGAGTCGGTCGGCCAGTCGGCTTTGAGTGTGCACCCAGTCGTTGACGGTCACTTCCGGAAAATCAGGCCCATAGGGCACACCAGTTTCTGGGTTAATCGACAAAGGACCTGTAGAGCCAGAGCAGCCCCCGATGTTGTTCAGTGAGACCACATAAAAGAGATCGGTGTCGATTGCTTTGCCGGGGCCGATGTAGTCATTCCACCAACCGGGTTTAGTGGCCCCTTCATGAAATCCAGCCGCGTGATGGTCACCGCTTAATGCATGACACACCAAAACGGCGTTGGTGCGCGTGTCATTCAGTGTGCCATAGGTCTCAACGGTCAAGTCATATCGAGGCAACACACCGCCTCGCTCGAGCGACAGAGGCTCGTCGAAAGACTCAACGAATGGAGTCACCAGGCCGAGAGATTCTGGCATTAACCTAGCCCAACAAAATAACGGGCGACTGCCGAGGACAAGCCGAGTGAGCGAGCTGGCCCATTGATGAGCATGGCTTCTACGATATTCAATGCGATAAAGAGCGCGATCGGAGACAAATCCAGGCCGCCGAGATCGGGAATAAATCGACGGATGGGCGCCAAGAATGGGTCGGACAGCTGATTAACCAGCTCAGCACCTGGGTGGCTCGCCTGTGGGGCCAGCCAAGACAAGATGATCATCCCAAGGAGCGCGTAAAAAATCAGATCCAATATGAGTCCGACAACAGACAAAGCCGACCATGCCAGCAACGGGACGACACCCGGCAAGCCGCCGCCTAAATAAAACAAAAGCCCGGCGCCTAGCGCTTGCAACAGGGTCGCACTGACCAGCACGCCGACGTTAAAACTGCCGATGACCGGTAATGCGCGGAAGGGGGCAATCAGCGGCGCCGTGAATCGATTGACGCCTTGGCAAATCGGGTTGTAAAAGTTGGCTTGGGTCAACTGCAACAGAAAGCGCAGGCTGACCAGCGCGACCACGACTGCCACCAGTGTATTGACGATGCCTACTGCCATAAAAATCCTAACTCATGCATGTGCTTGAAAGACTAGCCTAAAAGTCATCCGGCGTCTTTGGCGAGCTCGGCCGCACGGTCTCGCGCTGCGATCAATGCGCGATCTACGAGATCGTCAAAGGCGCCTTCTTCAAATACTTTTAAAGCCGCCGCCGTGGTACCGCCGGGCGAGGTGACTCGGCTTCTCAATACATCTGGCCGCACATCCGATTGTTCAACCATGGCCGCCGCACCCTTGGCTGTTTGCGTGACCAATTGCGTGGCAATGTCCAATGGCAGGCCTAAGCGCGCAGCGGATCGGATCATGTGCTCGACCATTAGGAAGAAATAGGCAGGCCCTGAACCCGAAACGGCAGTGACCGCATCAATGGCCTCTTCATCCGCCACCCAAACCGTTTGCCCGCAGGCATTAAATAGGGCTTCGACGATTGTCCGGTCGGCGTCTGATAATTCGTTCGCCGTCGTCAACGCGGTCATGCCCTGACCGATGAGAGCCGGCGTGTTGGGCATGGCCCGAATCACTGCTTGGTCGGTGAGCCCAAGACCTTCTTTGAGACGTGTCAGGGGGATGCCGGCTGCAATGGAGATGAATCGGTGGTGCGCTTTAACCTGAGGTTTCAAAGCCTCGAGTACCGTGCCCATCACTTGCGGTTTGACCGCTAGCACAATGAACTCGGCATCGGCCATGACGCGGGCATTGTCTTCTATGGCGGTCACACCGAGGGTTTTGACTTGCTGTCGCGACGCCTCATTTGGGTCACTGACCGTCAATGTTTTAGCGGCCTGACCCCCTTTGACCAGTCCTGCGATGATGGCTTGGGCCATATTGCCCCCGCCGATAAAGCCAATGGTTGTCACGTTGCCTCCTTGGGTTCTCTCTTGCCGAATAAGGCTGTGCCAATTCGCACCAGAGTACTGCCTTCGGCGATGGCCCACTCCAAATCGTGGGTCATGCCCATCGACAGCGTATCAAAGGACTCCGAGCTCGACAGCCGAGTTTTCGTCTGCTCAAACAAGACCTTGAGATTACGATGTGCCTGCCTGAGGGCTGTCTCATCGATAGGGTCTGGGATGGACATGAGCCCGCGCAGTCGAAGATTCGGGCATTGAAGCACCTCATCAACCAAGGCCGGCAAGGCATCCGGTAGGACACCGGCTTTGCTGTCTGATTGGTCGATATTCACTTGGATCAAGACATTCAGCGGGGCGCCGGTTCGCGCATCCTGAAGGCGGTGTGCGATTTTGGCTCGATCCACGGTATGCACCCAGTCAAAGTGCTGTGCAATCAGTTGCGTTTTATTGCTTTGGATTGCCCCGATGAAATGCCAGCTCAGCGAAGGGTCGGCCAGCGTGGTGATTTTCTCGACGGCCTCTTGCACATAATTCTCGCCAAACGCCCTTTGGCCGGCCGCGCGCAGATAGGCAATGTCTTCGAGCGGCTTGGTTTTACTGACAGCCAGGCAGGTGACGTCCGCGGGGGCGCGCCCCACTTGAGCGCACGCAGTTTGAATGCGCGTCATAACCGTCTCTAGATGCGACTTCAGTTCCGCTTGGCGATCCATGATTAGACGAGCGCGGACTGACCGGCTATCCAGATCTGAGCGACCCGACCCGGGAGTGAGGTGCCGACCCCTGGGTGGTTGTGGCCGAGACTTGATAGGGTCTCTGCGCTGACATGCGTGGGGCTCTCAGGATCAAACAGTACCGCATCGGCGATCCAGCCCGATTGAATCTGAGCCAATTCAGGCAACCCTAATAATGCAGCCGGGCGTCGAGTCATCGCATCCACTAGGGTTTCGAATGCCACATCCGATTGTTGGTGAATCGACCACAAGTAAGGCAAGGTGGTATCCAAGAGACTCATGCCGGTCTCTGTTTCGGGGAAAGGAGCCAATTTGGCGCCCGGTTCGTGCGGGCTGTGGTCGGTGACAATGGCATCGATGGTGCCCTCGACCACCCCTTGGATCAGTGCGGCGCGATCGGCCGACGAGCGCAACGGCCGCTCTAGGTGATAGACCGGATCCAGATGGCTAAGTGCTTGCTCATCAAACAGTAGGTGCGCTAACGACACATCGCAAGTGACCGGAAGACCCTGTGCTTTGGCATCGGCGATCCGCGCCACCGACTCCGCCGTGGTCAGTCGTGAAAAGTGAGCGCGCACGCCGGTGGCTTTGACCAAGGCGAGATCGGTCATTAATCCAAGAGTCTCACTGAGGGCCGGGTTGAGTGATAGACCGAGGCCCACCCCTACATGGCCTGGGTGCGCGCAGCCACCGGCAAAATCTTGCGCCTCTGAATCTAAGATGACCGTCAGACCGAGGCTCGCTGCATATTTGAAGGCGTTGTACTTCACTTTTTCAGACACAAACGGCCGATTGCCTTGGGCTAAGGCCACGCAACCTGCATCCGTCAGCGCCGCCATTTCGGCTAAATGTGCGCCTTCGCCCCCTTGCGTCAGCATGGCGGTTGGCAACACGCGACATCGTCCTTGATGGGCGGCTCGTTCAAGAACCAGGCGTACATCTGCCGGTGAGTCCACCACCGGATCAGTTGTTGGCATCGCGACAACGGTCGTGACACCGCCTGCGATGGCGGCACCTGTTTCCGTGGCGATGGTGCCTTTGTGCTCAAGCCCTGGTTCTCTGAGTTGGACGCGCAGATCAATCAGCCCTGGCAGTAACCAGTGCCCTTTTCCATCGACCTGATCGGTAAAGGGGCCCGCGGTGGGATCCACAAAACGGCCATCCACAATGCCGACTTCCGTTTTCTGATGAAGTGGTGACCCAGGCGAGATGATTCGAATATTGGTCAACAGCACGCTCATGAGGAGACCTCCTGTTGCGTCGACAGGGTCATCGCCATTACCGCCATACGAATCGCGATGCCATTGGTCACCTGATCGAGGATCACCGCCTGAGGTCCGTCGGCTACCTCATTGGCGATTTCCACGCCCCGATTGATCGGGCCTGGATGCATCACGATGGCGTTGGGGTCGGCCCATTTCAGGCGTTCTTCGGTCATCCCATAGAGGTTGAAGAATTCTCGCTCACTCGGCAGCAAGGCACTGCTCATCCGTTCCTTTTGCAGTCGCAGCAGCACCACGACATCGACGCCGGCCAGTCCGTCGGCCAGCGAGTGGAAGGTTTGCACGCCCAAATGAGGCAGATCACTGGGTAACAAGGTTCCGGGCCCAATGGCTCGGATGTCCGGGCAGCCCATGCCTTTCAGGCCATGGATTAAGGACCGTGCGACTCGAGAGTGCTTCAGATCCCCGACAATCGCCACCGACAGGTTGGCAGGGTCGCCTTTGTGTTTGCGGATGGTCATCAAGTCCAACAACCCTTGGGTTGGGTGTGCATGGGTGCCGTCGCCGGCGTTGATGACTGCGATGTGAGGGGTCACCCGGTTGGCGATAAAAAAGGGTGCGCCACCGGCGCTATGGCGGACAACGAACAAGTCAGCCTGCATCGCTTCTAAGTTTTTCAGGGTGTCGAACAGGGTTTCGCCTTTAGCAGTCGAGCTGGTGCGAATATCCAAATTGACCACGTCGGCACTGAGCCGATGCGCGGCAATGTCGAAGGTGGTCCGAGTCCGGGTCGAGTTTTCGAAGAACAGGTTGACGACAGTCTTGCCGCGTAGCAGGGGAACCTTTTTGACCGGCTGTCCCTGTGAAGACAGGAAGCTTTCAGCGGTATCAAGGAGTTCATTGATCAGTGATTTGGAAAGGCCTTCGGTCGTCAATAAATGCTTCAACCGCCCGTCGGGGGTGAGTTGAAGCGAAGCCGGACCGTGCATGGCTCTCCTTATTCTGAGCGGGGTGCAATCAGCACCAGGGGTTCAGGTCCAGAGAGTTTACACCGTGATTGCCCCATTGCGCCAAGGTCTTCGCCGAGAAAACTCGGTTGAATGGGCAATTCACGACCGCCTCGATCGAATAAAATCGCCAAATCAATGCGCTCAGGCCGTCCATAATCGAAGAGTACGTTGAGCGCAGCCCGGACAGTCCGTCCGGTGAACAGCACGTCATCGACCAACAAAATGTGATCGCCTTGGAGTTGTGCGGGCATCCCTTCGGTGGCCCCGGAGCGCTTTAACCCTGTGGTCTCAAAATCATCACGATAAAGCGATATGTCGAGCGTTGCGGGACTCGGCCACCCTAAACGCTGACAGAGTGCGTTGGCTACCCATACGCCACCGGTATGCAAGCCAATCACCAGTGGGGGCTCGCTAAATGCATCACGGACTTGATCTGTGAGTTGTGACAGAGCCGTTTCTACCTGAGCCGCTGAGCGGATTTCAGTCATGGTGTTCTCCCAAGAATCGTTCGAGTATGACACAGGCGGCCGCTGTATCGAGCGTCCCACCCTGGTCGCCGGCTTTGCCACGATACCCGGTCAGATCTCGTGCTTCTCGCGTACTTTCAAATTCATCAATGTAGTGGACCGGAAGGCCATATCGGCCGTGCAGCCTTTGACCGAACTTTTTGGCACGAATGGCCATCTCACTCTCAGTGCCGTCTGCGTGTAAGGGCAAGCCCACGACCAAGGCATCGGGTTTCCATTCGTTAAGCAATCGTTCGACATCATCCCAGACGGGAATGCCGTCATTGGCCTTAAGTGCCACGAGAGGGCTGGCAGTGCCTGTGAGGGTTTGACCGGTAGCCACGCCAATGCGAGCCAACCCGTAATCAAACCCGAGCATCAGTGGCATCAGGCGTGCCCTGCCCCTTGTGACAATTGAATGGGATCGATCCCCAGTTGGGCCAGTGCGGCGCGTTGGCGATCCGATGAGGGCATCTGAAACATTACATCGGCGTCCCAGGGCACGTTGAGCCATGCATTGCCTTGCATCTCTTGCTCAAGTTGGCCCTCGGACCACCCTGAATAGCCCAACACAAACAGAGCATCGCCTTGATTGAGCGCATCAACGGCGAGGGGTAATACGTCGGGGCTTGAGGCGAGAAAGAGTCCATCGAGCACTTCAACCACATCCTCACAAATCGGATGATTGACGAGCAAAAAACCCCGTTGCGGTTCGACCGGTCCGCCGTTCATGACAGGGACATCCGGATCGAGATCAACGGCCGCCTCAATGCCCAGCTGTTCGAAAATATCGCGGACTGAGAATTCAGTGGGCTTATTGACAATAAAGCCCATCGCGCCGGCGTCATTGTGTTCGCAGATCAAGACCAAGGACGATTCAAAGACCCCGTCTTTTAGATCGGGCATCGATACTAAAAACTGCCCGTGAAATTCAGCGGTTTCTTCTGGCTCGGCGGTCATGGTGGCTCCCCGTTTCTCAGGCTTCAGTGTAGCTCAGTGATCGAAAAGTGCAGTGAAAAAGTCCGAGGCGATATCGCTGCCTGTTTGCGCATCAATTTCCCGGACACAGGTCGGACTGGTGACGTTAATTTCGGTGAGATGACCACCGATCACGTCCAAGCCCACGAAGAGCAATCCGCGCGACTTTAAAAATGGGGCGACTGCTTCGGCGATGGTCCGCTCTTTGTCCGAGATGGGCAGGGCAACGCCTCGACCGCCGGCCGCCAAATTGCCGCGCGTCTCGCCTTGTGATGGGATGCGGGCCAGTACGTGGTCCACAGGCCGACCGTTTAAGACCAGCACTCGCCGATCCCCGTCTTTGATTTCAGGGCGGTATTGCTGTGCCATCACCAATCGGCTTTGGCCGGGTGACAAGGTCTCAAGGACTGCGCCCAAGTTCAGGCCGTCGGCGGTAATCCGAAAAATACCCGATCCGCCCATGCCATCGAGTGGTTTCAAAATCACGTCACCGAGCGACTGCTGAAAGGCTTTGATGTCCTCGTGCCGTGAAGACACCAGCGTTTTTGGCATCCACTCACTGAATGCGGTGGCGAATAATTTTTCGTTGCAGTCTCTGACTGAACGCGGGTCATTGACGACCCGAACGCCCAGAGTTTGGGCCCGCTCAAGAATTTGGGTGGCGTACAGATACTCACCATCAAAGGGTGGATCGACCCGAATCATGACCACATCCAGGGTGGTGAGCGCGGCGAGTGTTTCCTCGCCCACGGTCGCGAAGTTTTCGGTTTGGTCGACCACGGTCACGGGCGCCATGCGGGCATAGGGCTGCCCATCGATTAAGGACAGGCCATTTTTAGGCACATACATCACACGATGTCCTAACGCCTGGGCGGCCAACATCAATGCAAAGCTGGTGTCTTTGTATGGCTTGATCGTGGCAATTGGGTCCATCCAAAAGCCGATGGTATAGGTCTTCATCCGTGGCACTCTCTATGACAGCTGCCCGTAATCCTTAGCCAAGAGGGTAAGGCCTACCAATGCAGCGGTTTCTGCTCTGAGTATTCTGGGGCCAAGCGCCATGGGTTTCACCTGCTTTTTCATCAAGGCTTCCACTTCGTCAAGATGAAATCCGCCCTCAGGCCCGATGATCAGCCAACAGGGTTCAGTGGGGTCTAATGGGCTGGAGGTGACGCCTGGATGCGCAAATGCCGCCTGTTGCCCATCCAATTCGAGATCGTCGAAGTGTGTTACAGGCCCTATTTCAGGAAGCCAGTTGTGGCCCGATTGCTCGCATGCATTGACCACGATTTCGCGCCAATGCGCCTCTTTTTTCTCAAGGCGATCGCTTTTCGGTGGGCTGTCTGTGAATCGACTGATGATCGGTACGATACGAGACACCCCAAGCTCCGTGGCCTTTTGTAACGCCCAGTCGAATCGGTCGGATTTGATTAACGAAAGCGCCAATGTGACCGGAAGTCGATTGTCCTCTGCGAGTGCAGTGGTCTGGATGTCGACGGTGGTTTGTCGTTTTTCCAAGGTAGATACCACGGCAGTGGCGGTCAAACCTAGGCCGTTGAACAGCGCCAAGGGCTTTCCTGCTCGCACTCTCAGCACGCGGCTTAGGTAATGATGATTTCGCTCAGACAGAACGAGCTCGCCTGTCGTCTCCGGTAAATTGTCGACAAACAGGCGAGCGGTACGCACTTAGTACTTGTACGAGTCAGGCTTGAATGGGCCTTCGACAGACACACCGATGTAGTCGGCCTGTTCTTGAGTCAGCTGAGTAATGACTCCGCCAAAGCCTTCCACCATGCAGCGTGCTACTTCTTCATCGAGGTGTTTTGGTAACACTTCGATGCGAACTTGCGATGGCTTCTGGTCAGCAGCCAACTTGGCAAAACCACGCTGGTAGATCTCGATTTGGGCCAGGACTTGGTTGGCAAACGAGCCGTCCATGATCCGTGATGGGTGACCGGTTGCGTTACCCAAGTTCACCAAACGGCCTTCTGCTAGCAGCAGCAGGTAGTCGTCAGTCGCCTCTGAGCGGAACACCTGATGCACCTGAGGCTTCACCTCAGACCAACGCCAGTTGGCACGCATGTACGCGGTGTCAATTTCGTTATCGAAATGGCCGATGTTGCACACGATAGCGCCTTTCTTGAGGCACTGAAGCATCGCGCTGTCACACACATCGATGTTGCCTGTGGTTGTCACCAAGACGTCGGTGTCTTCCAGTAAACGGGTATTGATGTCCGCTACGTTTTTGGTTTTGACGCCTTGGTTGTATGGGCTCACCACTTCAAAACCGTCCATACAAGCCTGCATGGCACAGATTGGATCCGCTTCGGTCACTCGCACGATCATGCCTTCCTGGCGAAGGCTCTGTGCAGACCCTTTACCTACGTCACCGTAGCCGATGACGAGTGCGCGCTTACCGGCCAACAGCATATCTGTGCCGCGCTTAAGCGCGTCGTTCAGTGAATGACGGCAACCGTATTTGTTGTCGTTCTTTGCCTTGGTCACTGCGTCATTGACGTTGATCGCAGGAATCTTCAGCTCGCCTTTGGCCATCAACTCATACAAGCGATGCACGCCTGTGGTCGTTTCTTCGGTCACGCCGTTGATCAAAGGCAACATTTCTGGGTATTTCTCATGGACCATGGCAGTCAAGTCGCCACCGTCGTCGAGCAACATATTGGCATCCCAAGGCTTCCCATCTTTTAGGATGGTTTGCTCAACACACCACTCGCCTTCTTCATTCGTTTGACCTTTCCAGGCATAGACTGGAATGCCGACTGCGACCATAGCTGCAGCCGCTTCGTCTTGCGTTGAGAAGATGTTACATGAGCTCCAGCGCACTTCAGCGCCCAAAGCCACAAGCGTTTCAATCAACACAGCCGTTTGCACGGTCATATGGATGCAACCAATGATTTTTGCGCCCTTCAAAGGCTGTTCAGCGGCATACTTTTCACGAAGCCGCATCAATGCAGGCATTTCGCTCTCAGCCAAGCTGATTTCACGGCGACCCCAGTCGGCCAGTGATAAATCTTTAATCTTGTAATCGCCCTTTAAGACGTCGTTTGGTAGTGCGCTCATGGGTTCCCTCGTTTCAGTCTCGTTTACAGTGCAGCGGCCGCTTTGGCCAGTGCGTCAGCGCGATCGGTGCGCTCCCAGGTTAAGTCCAGATCGTCTCGGCCAAAATGACCATAGGCCGCAGTGGGTCGATAGATCGGGCGATTTAAATCCAGCATGGTGGCAATGGCGCGCGGACGCAAATCAAAGTGCGCGCGAACCAGTTGATCCAGCTGGGCGTTGGTTAATTTCGATGTGCCAAAGGTTTCCACACGAATGGAGGTTGGCTCGGCGACGCCAATAGCGTAGGACACCTGCACTTCGCATCGGTCTGCCAACCCTGCCGCCACCAGGTTTTTTGCCACATAGCGTGCGGCGTAGGCTGCTGAGCGATCTACCTTGGATGCGTCTTTGCCTGAGAAGGCGCCGCCGCCATGACGTGCCATGCCGCCGTAGGTATCTACGATGATTTTACGCCCGGTTAAACCGGCATCGCCCACAGGGCCGCCAATGACGAAACGGCCGGTTGGGTTAATGTGGAATTTGGTGTTGTCAGTTAACCATGCCTCTGGCAAGACCGGTGCAATGATGTGCTCACGGACGTCTTTGTGGAGCTGTTCTTGTGAGACGTCTTCGTCGTGCTGAGTCGACAACACGACGGCATCGATGCCCACAATCGTATCACCGTCATACGCAAAGGTGATTTGGCTCTTCGCATCGGGGCGAAGGTATTTCAGATCCCCATTTTTGCGGACTTCAGCTTGGCGGCGAACCAACTTGTGTGCCAGATCGATGGGTGCAGGCATCAAGTTGTCGGTCTCATTGGTGGCATAGCCAAACATCAATCCTTGGTCACCGGCGCCCTGTTCGTGGAAGTCAGTCTCATCGACTCCTTGTGCGATGTCTTGAGACTGCTTACCAATCCCGTTTAAGACCGCACAGGTGTTTCCATCGAAGCCAAGTGAGGAGTGGTCGTAGCCGATATCGAGGACGACCTGACGAATGATGTCCTCAATATCGACCCACGTGTCGGTACGGACTTCACCGGAGACCAGCACCAATCCGGTTTTTACCATCGTTTCAATGCCTGCGCGGGTAAATTTATCGTCCGTGAGCAGCGCATCCAAAATGGCGTCTGAAATCTGGTCTGCCATTTTATCGGGATGGCCCTCAGATACAGACTCGGAGGTGAAGTAGGTCAATTCGGTCATGCTTTTAAGTCCTGAACACATGGTTAATGGACATAATTGTATAAAGATATCTTTATATGTCAATGTAAGTGGTCTACACATCGCTTGTGGTTCCGGCTCGGTTTCATAACAATGCCGGTTCAGATTTTTCAAACCAGTGAAAGGACGTCTCATGACCGACCGCAGGACGCTTGCCAACGCAGTTCGTTTTCTCAGTATTGATGCCGTACAGGCGGCGAATTCCGGGCACCCTGGCGCGCCCATGGGAATGGCTGATATTGCGGAAGTTCTGTGGCGTGATGCGTTAAAGCACAATCCAGCCAACCCCGAGTGGGCCGATCGCGACCGGTTTGTGCTGTCCAACGGCCATGGTTCGATGCTGATTTACTCATTGCTGCATTTGACCGGTTACGACGTCACCCTAGACGACCTGAAGGCGTTTCGACAGCTGCATTCCAGAACACCGGGCCATCCGGAGTACGGGTACACCGCTGGGGTGGAGACCACCACCGGTCCCCTAGGTCAGGGTTTGGCAAATGCGGTCGGCATGGCATTGGCTGAGCGCACCTTGGCGGCACAGTTCAACAAAGACGATCTGTCGATCGTGGATCACTTCACTTACTGTTTTGCTGGTGATGGATGCCTCATGGAAGGTGTGAGCCACGAGGCCTGCTCGTTGGCCGGAACCTTGGGCCTCGGTAAGTTGATTGTTTTCTACGACGACAACGGCATTTCGATTGATGGCGACGTTCGCGGATGGTTCAGTGATGACACGCCGGCTCGATTCGAGTCCTACGGTTGGCAAGTGATCCGCGCAGTTGACGGCCATGATCCCGAGGAAGTGGCTATGGCGTTGAAAACAGCGCGCCAGACCTTGGACCGTCCAACCTTGATCTGTTGCCGTACGGTCATCGGATTTGGTTCGCCTAATTTGGCTGGTAGCGAAAAGACCCACGGCGCACCGCTCGGTGCAGATGAAATCGCGGCTACGCGTGCGGCCATGGGCTGGAATCACGGTCCGTTTGAAGTGCCAGCGGATATCCGCGATGCCTGGGACGCCAAGGCGGCCGGGGCGGCGGCTGAAGCCGAATGGAATGCGGTCTTTGCCAAGTACCAGTCCAAGTACCCAGTGGAAGCGGCTGAATTCACCCGTCGCATGGCCGGTGAGTTGCCCGAAAACGCCCTGGCACAGTTGGATGCGGCCATTGCCCAGTCGCAGGCTGACTCGCCCAAATTGGCGACCCGTAAAGCGTCTCAGGATGCGATCGCCGCAGTGACGTCGGTGTTTCCTGAGATTCTGGGTGGCTCGGCTGATCTGGGTCACTCGAACCTGACCGTTTGGCCTGAGTGTGCGGCGAATAGCCGAGCCAATCCAGGTGGCAACTATGTGCATTATGGTGTCCGCGAATTTGCGATGTGCGCCATGATGAATGGTATTGCCTTGCACGGGGGTCTCTTGCCGTTTGGTGGCACCTTCCTGATTTTCATGGAATACGCCCGCAACGCGGTGCGTATGGCGGCTTTGATGAAGCAGCGAGTCATCTATGTATTCACCCATGACTCGATCGGTCTTGGGGAAGACGGTCCGACTCACCAGCCGGTCGAACAATTGGCGAGCCTTCGTGCGACTCCAGGTCTGACCACATGGCGGCCGTGCGATACGACAGAAACCTTTGTGGCCTGGCGCGAGGCGGTGACCCAAGCCGGCCCAACGGCGTTGGCGTTGTCACGACAGGGGTTGGCCAATCAGCCGCGCACAGACGCGCAGGTGGCCGACATTGCCCGAGGTGGCTATGTCCTTAGAGATTCGGTCGGTACGCCTGAATTGATTCTGATTGCTACTGGCAGTGAGGTGGAATTGGCGATGGCAGCGGCAGAAGCCATTGGGCCTTCTGTGCGTGTGGTGTCTATGCCCTCGACGTCTCGCTTCGACGCGCAAGATGCGACCTATCGCGAGCAGGTATTGCCTGCTTCTTGTGTGAAGCGGCTCGCTATCGAAGCTGGCCATCCCGATGGTTGGTACAAATATGTGGGCCTAGCAGGCGACGTGGTGGGCATGGCGAGCTTCGGTGAATCCGGCCCAGGCAATGCGGTGATGGCGCATTTTGGTTTCACCGTTGAGCACGTGGTGACACGCGCTAAGGCGCTTTAATCTTGGCGTGGCGGCTTGGCATCAATGGCTACGGCCGCATTGGTCGGTGCGTGGTGCGTGCGCTTGCCGAGCGCGGCCTGCTCGATCGGATTCAACCGGTGCTGATCAATGACCCGGCCGATGCAGATAGCTTAGTACACCTGACCCACTACGATTCGACGCATGGCCGCTCTGAGCGGCTGTTTCAAAAAGACCCCCATGGCGGCTATCTCTTAAACGGTCGCCCTATCCAATTGAGCCATCAAGGCAGCCCGGCGGACATTGATTACAGCAAAGTACCCGTGGACGTGGTTCTGGAGAGTTCGGGTCGATTTGCCACGCGAGCCGGCGGTGAAGCACATATGCAGGCCGGTGCGCCTCGGGTGCTGATCGGTGCGCCGGGTGGCCCCGATGTCGACCGCACCGTGGTCTATGGATTGAATCACTTAGCGATGACCGAGAACGATCGCATTGTCTCGGCTGCGAGCTGCACTACCAACTGTTTGGCCATGGGCGTGGCAGGTCTTGGGCATACCATGCAGATTGAGCAAGGGTTCTACACCACCATTCATGCGGTGACCAACGATCAGGTGCTGATTGACAGTGCACACCGCGACCTGCGTCGAGGCCGATCCGCTCACAGTTCGATGATCCCGACATCCACCAACGCCATTCGGGCATTGGAGTGGGTGATGCCCGAATTGAGTGGTCGGATTCAAGGCTTCTCGATGCGTGTGCCGACGCAAAACGTATCCTGTGTCGATCTGACGGTGTTGATGGATCGCGAGGTGACCGAGCCTGAGATTCTCGAAGCGATGACTCGTTGGTCGCAAATTCAAGGCGGGTTATTCAGTGTTAACGAGGAGCCCTTGGTCTCGATTGATTTTAACCATCACCCGGCATCCTCGATTTTTGATGCCACTCAACTGATGGTGAATGGCCGTTTGGTCAAATTACTGTTTTGGTACGACAACGAATGGGGTTACTCCAATCGGGTCGTGGATTTGTTATTGCATTGGCAGTCGATCTCAAGGGAGAACATATGATCAAAACATTGTCGGATGTGACGCTCAAAGGACGCCGAGTGCTGGTCCGTCAGGATCTCAACGTGCCTGTCAAAGACGGCCGGGTGACCTCCACCGCGCGGATCGACGCCGCATTGCCAACGCTTACGCAGCTGGTTGAGGCTGGTGCGTCGGTGGCTGTGATGAGTCATTTGGGTCGCCCGGAAGAAGGCGCGTGTGAACCCGAATATAGCTTGGCCCCTGTGGCCCACGTGTTGTCTGAGAAGTTAAATCGTCCAGTGCCTTTGATGACTGACTGGATCGACGGGTTTGAACAAACCGAACCCTTGGTGTTACTTGAAAACGTCCGTTACCTGAAAGGCGAGAAGAAAGACGACCCTGCGCTCGCGCAGAAAATGGCCAATCTGTGCGACCTCTATGTGATGGATGCCTTTGGCACCGCTCACCGGGCGCAGGCCTCAACGCATGGCGTTGGATTGCTGGCCACTGAAGTGGCGGCCGGCCCCTTGATGGCGGCTGAGCTTGATGCCCTGGGTAAGGCGTTGGCCAATCCATCACGGCCCGCAGTAGCGATCGTTGGCGGTTCTAAAGTCTCAACCAAATTGGATGTGTTGAATGAGCTGGCCAACCGAGTCGATCAGATTTTGGTCGGTGGCGGGATTGCCAACACGTTTTTGGCGGCCGCGGGGTATAACGTCGGCCAGTCGCTGATGGAAGCGGATCTGATTGAAACCGCCAAAGCCCTAATGGGTCGAGTCGATGTGCCGCTGCCCGTGGATGTGGTGGTGGCGTCTGAATTCAGCGCGGAGGCGACCGCCACCGTGAAGTCGGTCCAGGATGTGGATGACGGGGACATGATTCTCGATGTGGGTCCTGAGACCGCGGCGTCCTATTCAGGACTGATGGCCAAGGCAAAGACGGTGCTGTGGAATGGGCCGGTGGGGGTTTTTGAGTTCCCACAATTTGCCGCGGGCACCGAGGCTTTGGCTCGCGCCATTGCCGCCAGTGATGCCTTCAGCCTAGCCGGCGGTGGCGATACGCTGGCCGCCATCGATCAGTTCGGCGTGGCCGACCAAATCAGTTATATCTCCACCGGAGGCGGTGCTTTCCTTGAGTTTGTTGAGGGTAAGGAACTGCCGGCGGTGGCGATGCTCAAATCTCGCAGTATGGAATAAGGAGTCGATATGGCTTTAATCAGTATGCGCCAAATGCTCGATCACGCCGCCGAACAGGGCTATGGCGTACCGGCATTTAACGTCAATAACTTAGAGCAGATGCGGGCCATCATGGAGGCCGCAGACCAGGTGGATGCACCGGTGATCGTGCAAGCCTCTGCCGGTGCCCGTAAATACGCGGGCAGCCGCTTTTTGAAGCATTTGATTGAAGCGGCGATTGAAGAGTTCCCGCACATTCCGGTGTGCATGCATCAGGATCATGGTGCGTCTCCGGATGTCTGTCAGCAGTCGATCCAGTTGGGATTCTCATCGGTGATGATGGACGGGTCTTTGATGCCCGATCAAAAAACGCCAGCGAGCTATGAGTACAACGTGGAAGTGACCGCATTGACCACGCAAATGGCACACGCCTGTGGCGTGTCGGTCGAAGGCGAGCTCGGTTGTTTGGGATCGCTGGAAACCGGACAAGCCGGTGAAGAGGATGGCGTGGGTGCTGAAGGCACGCTGACCCACGACCAGATGTTGACCGACCCCGATGAGGCCGCTGACTTTGTGAAAGCGACCGGTGTCGATGCGTTGGCCATTGCCATTGGTACTTCGCACGGTGCCTATAAGTTTACCCGCCCACCGACCGGCGATATTTTGGCGATCGATCGGATCAAAGCCATCCATGCGCGGATTCCCGACACCCACTTGGTGATGCATGGTTCAAGCTCGGTGCCACAAGACTGGTTGGCCGTGATCAATGAGTTCGGGGGCGAGATTCCTGAAACCTACGGCGTGCCTGTGTCTGAGATTCAAGAAGGCATCAAATACGGCGTTCGTAAGGTGAATATCGACACCGATTTGCGTCTGGCCTCAACCGGTGCGATTCGTCGCGCGCTCGCTCAGAACCCGTCTGAATTTGACCCTCGTAAATACCTCAAAGAGGCGACGAAGGCGATGGCTGAGATTGTTCGGGCTCGGTACGAAGCCTTTGGCTGCGCCGGTCAAGCCTCCAAAATCAAGGTAATCGCCTTGGAAGCGATGGCGGCACGGTATGCGGCCGGTGAGTTGAGCCCGCGGATCAGTTAAGCGCGAGCTCAGCGACTTGAGGCGCTCGGGACGACCAGCGCCTCAAGGCAGTCGGTTCGCTCGCTGGCGGTTGCTTTGGATCGACAGTCATTGAGCCGATTTTCATAAATTGCCCGCTCTATCCCTTCGCGCGAGCAGCCTAGAAGGGACAGGGCGATCAGGCCAATTAAAACAACACCCGACATCGAATGGTGCCTTCGATTTCCGACAGTTTCTCAAGTGCGACATCGGAATAGTCGCGATCGACATCAATCACTACGTAGCCAATCTTGTCTGACGTTTGCAGAAACTGAGAGCCGATGTTGATGGAATTGGCAGCAAATACGCTGTTGATGGCCGACAACACCCCAGGGCGGTTTTCATGCACATGGAGCAAGCGATGATGATTCGGGTGTGGAGGCAAAGCCACTTCCGGGAAATTCACGCTGGTGAGTGTGGAGCCGTTGTCAGAATACCGAACCAATTTGTCGGCCACTTCAACGCCGATGTTTTCTTGGGCTTCTTGCGTCGATCCGCCAATGTGTGGCGTCAAAATCGCATTGTCGAACCCGCGAAGCGGTGACTCGAAAACGTCGTCATTGGATTTCGGTTCAACCGGGAATACATCCACTGCCGTGCCGAGTAATCGCTTTTCTGCCAGCGCTTCAGCCAGTGCGTCGATGTCCACCACCGTACCGCGTGAGGCGTTGATCAAAATGCTTTTGGGCTTCATCTGTGCGATGCGCTCACGATTCATGAGGTTCTGGGTCGAAGCCAGTTCCGGCACATGCAACGAGACGATGTCAGACTGCCCTAGAAGTGCTTCCAGAGATGGGCATTGCGAGGCGTTACCCAGCGGCAGCTTGGAGACCACATCATAAAACACCACGCGCATCCCCAGACCTTCTGCGAGTACAGACAGCTGAGAGCCAATCGATCCATAGCCGACGATACCAAGTGTTTTGCCTCGGATTTCAAAGGAATCACTGGCCGACTTCAACCAGCCACCCCGATGCGCCATGGCATTTTTCTCAGGCACGCCTCTGAGCAATAGGATGGCTTGGCCTAAGACCAACTCGGCCACCGAGCGGGTGTTTGAGTAGGGGGCGTTGAAAACCACTACGCCGTGTTCGGTGGCGGCTGACAAGTCGACTTGGTTGGTGCCAATGCAAAAACAGCCAACGGCCACTAATTTGTCGGCCGCTTCAAAAACCTCGCGAGACAAGTGAGTGCGTGAGCGAATGCCCAGGAAGTGCACTCCCTCCAATTTATCGACCAGATCTTGGCCAGACAGCGCGGTTTTGATCGACTCAATATTGGTGTAACCCGCATCCCGAAAGATACGTTCTGCAGACGGGTGGATGCCCTCGAGCAGCAGAATTTTCAGTTTTGATTTGTCAAACGAAGTACTCATGCGGTTCAGTCTCTTGAAAGTTCGATGATGTCAGTGTCACTGGCAAGTAAAAGCAGGTCTGCAGGACGTCGTGCAAACAGGCCACAGGTTACAACGCCCGGAATTTGATTCAGTTCGAGTTCTAGTCCTTTGGGGTCAACGATCGAAAGACCGTGGATGTCGAGGATGATGTTGCCGTTGTCGGTCACCACTCCGGTTCTGTATTCCGGGTCCCCACCAAGCTCTACAATCGCGCGGGCAACCAAACTCCGGGCCATGGGCAGCACTTCAACCGGTAAGGGAAAGGCACCTAGCACATCGACTCGCTTAGAGTCGTCGGCAATGCACACGAACTCATGGGAGGCCTCGGCAATGATTTTTTCCCGAGTTAACGCAGCGCCTCCGCCTTTAATCAGGTTCAGTCGAGGGTCTGCTTCGTCGGCGCCGTCCACATAGACAGGTAAAGGACCGGTGGCGTTTAGGTCGAGCAGTTCGATGCCATGCTGAGTCAGACGGTCTTCGGTGGCTTTTGATGAAGCGACAGCGCCCAAGATCTCGATTCGGCTTTCCGCAAGTACGTCAATAAACTCGTTGGCGGTCGACCCGGTTCCGATGCCGATTGGAGTCTGGCTGTCTAGGTGGTGACGCACGCGCTCAAAAGCGGCTTCCGCGACCCGACGTTTTTTTGCATCCGGCATCTGTGCTCTCTCCATAAAAGGGGGCGAAATCATAGCTGTTAGAGTGTCAAGACGCTATGATATCTGGCTACGAAATGGAATTCTCATGTTTGATAGCCTGATCCGAAAAATCCTTGCCGCCCGAGTCTACGATGTGGCCATTGAGTCGCCGGTGCATCCTGCGCCCTTTTTGTCGTCGCGATTGGGTCGGACGGTGCTGTATAAGCGCGAGGATTTGCAGCCGGTGTACTCTTTTAAATGCCGCGGCGCCTATAACAAGATGGCCGGTATCGATCCTGAAGTGCTAGCCAAAGGCGTCATTGCTGCCTCGGCTGGTAATCATGCCCAAGGGGTTGCCCTCGGGGCGCAGAAGCTCAAAATTCCCGCAGTCATTGTGATGCCGACGACCACACCCGCGATCAAAGTGCGTTCGGTGAAGGCGCGGGGTGCGCAAGTGATTTTGCATGGCGACAGCTTTGATGAGGCCTTTGCTAAAAGTCAGGAGCTGGTTGCCGAGTACGGATACACCTATCTGCATCCATTTGACGACATCGAGGTGATTGCAGGCCAAGGTACGGTCGCGATGGAGCTTTTGCGTCAGGTCACGCGACCGATCGACGCCGTGTTTATCCCCGTGGGTGGTGGTGGTCTGGCGGCCGGTATGGCCGCCTACATCAAGTATGTGCGCCCAGAGATTAAAGTCATTGGGGTGGAGCCCGAGGATGCCGCCTGTTTAGCGGCCGCCATGGCCGCCGGTGAGCGTGTGGTATTGCCCCAAGTGGGTTTATTTGCCGACGGAGTGGCCGTTAAGCAAATCGGTGAGAACACATTCAACGTGCTTAAAGAGTTGTGTGACGAAGTCATCACAGTCACCACCGATGAAATTTGCGCGGCGGTAAAAGATGTGTTCGACGACGTGCGAAGCGTGAATGAGCCTGCGGGCGCTTTGAGTGTGGCAGGCCTTAAAAAATACGCAGCGCGCGAAGGGGCCGGAGAAGCGCTGGTGGCGGTGTTGTCTGGTGCCAATGTGAATTTCGATCGCATCCGCCATGTGGCCGAACGGGCCGAAGTGGGTGAGCGTCGAGAAGCGATCTTGGCGGTGACAATTCCAGAGAAGCCCGGTGCGTTCAAGAACTTCTGCGAGCAAATCGGTAATCGGAATATCACTGAGTTCAACTACCGTTATGCGGACTCGACCGCGGCCCATATTTTTGTGGGCGTGACCACCGATCCGGCCACAGCCGATCGCGAGGATCTGATCGCGCGGCTCAATCAGGCAGGTCTCCCGGTTGAGGATATGACCGACAACGAGTTGGCCAAACTGCACATTCGTCACATGGTGGGTGGGCGAAGCCCTGAGGCCGGGGAGGAGCTGGTCTTTCGGTTTGAATTCCCAGAGCGGCCGGGTGCGCTGCTTAAATTCCTAAACCGCATTGGGTCGCGATGGAATATCTCCGCATTTCATTATCGTAATCACGGGGCGGCTTATGGCCGGGTTTTAGTCTCCATGCAGGCGTCGCTGGATGAACGCGAAGAATTATCGAGCTACTTTGACGACATTGGCTATGTGTATTTCGATGAGACGGAAAACCCAGCTGTACAGTTGTTTATGAGAAGTTAGTTTTTAGAATATTCCATAATTGATTGATTATATTAATTTTTTAAACGACTTATCGCCGAGTGATCTGTCGTCAACTTGCTGAGATTCTGCTAGTTAAGCTCTTTATCAAAATCCGAAATCGCAAACCTTTTATAACCTCCTGAAAACTTGATCTTTTTTAGTTTCTTCGATATGTTCGCGCAATTGAACTGATAGATGTGGTTTATGAACACGCGTGACCCTATGAAAATGATGATGTTGGTAGGCGGACTGATATTGGCCGTGACCGTGGCGCACAGCGCCATTATGGGCGGATGATCTCGGCCTCGGTGACAATCACATCAAGCCGCTGATCCCAAGACTCTTCAGCTAAGTCATCCAACTCCTGAATACTGAACGCCACCCCTATGCGCAGTGGCCTTTGTTTGGGCGCATGTTCAAGGTATCGATCGTAAAACCCGCCGCCCATGCCCAACCGTTTGCCATCGCGTGTGAATCCCACTAACGGCATGACTAAATAATCCAAGGCAGAGGGGTCGACCGCGTCGTCCTTTCGTGACGTCGGGATGCCAAACCGTCCGGGTATTTGGTGGCTCGCATCCGGTAATTGAACCAGGTCCATGGTGATTTCAGAGCGAATTTTAGGCACATACAGGCTGTGTCCTAACGACCAAAGATCTTGGTGCCATTCGGTCAGATTTAATTCGGAACCGACGCTTAGGAAAGACCCAATACGGCGAGAGGGCGCATTGATCAGACGGTTAAGATGCTTTGCCACTGAGGCCTCGGCCTCGTGACGCCAGGCTGGGCTTAGTTGGTCTCGGTGATTCAGTAGGGATTGGCGTAGCAAAGATTTCGACATAAATGCCCCGGATTGCCGCGGTCGGTTTGGCCCTTGAACCCAACGGT